>JAZORK010000141.1:0-10340 GCA_045656485.1 Acutalibacteraceae bacterium
CAGGTATCTTTTTAGAACCACCCTGCGGATCTTGTCTTAAAACATAATCCTTGGGTTGATAACTGTCAGCAGGGGTAAGATTTACATTCTCTACCTGAACCTGTAAATTTTGTTTTGTGATTTTATCCTTAGCTTGTGAAATGGGCTCACCAATAACATTGGGAACGTCTACACTAACCTCGGCTTTACCTGTTGAAATAAAAACTTTAATAGTTTCGCCTTCGGCAACTACGGTTGAACGTTGAGGCTCGGTTTTGATAACAAGACCTTCTTCGACCTCATCACTGGGTTCTTCGACGGTAATAACCTTAAATCCATAGGATTTTTCAAGCTCAGTTATTGCAAAGGATTCGGTTTTGCCGTAAACATCGGGTACTTCTTTTCTGGTTTCGCCAATACTTACAAAAAGGGTTATTACGGCATCCTTTTTAAGCTTTTGACCTTCAGGGATAGATTGCTCGTAAACTGAATCTTCTTCATATTCGTTGTTATAGTCGTACTCAATTTTAAATTCAAAATTCTCGTTAAATTCGGCGTTATTAAGCACTTCAGAAATCTTCATACCAATAAATTTAGGGCATTCAATTTCGGCACCGGTGTTTTGAAGCAACTTAGGAATAAAAATTATGGCTAAAACAACAATTGCTAAAATTAAAGTGATAGCAACACCGGTAAGAATCGGAATAATACTATTCTTTTCCTTTGTTTCTTCAATTTCAGCCTCATCTTCACCTTGTTCAGGAAGAGTGCCAACAAATTTTGTAGGGGCATCATCCACGAAATAGGTGTATGGGAATGTAATTGCAGGGTCTTTGCGGAAATTGGTAAGGTCACAAAGAATTTCAGAAGCAGACTGATAACGTCTTTCCTGACTTTTTTGCATAGCATGCATTGTAATTTGCTCTAATCCTTGTGGAATAGAACCGTTAATTTCGGTAGGTAACTGTGGCTCACGTTGTAATTGCATAATAGCAACCGAAACTGCGCTTTCCGCCTGGAATGGAAGCTTACCTGTAAGCATTTCATAAAGCATAACACCCACAGAATATATGTCGGTCTTTTCGTCGGTCTTTTCGCCACGTGCTTGTTCAGGGCTGATATAATGAACCGATCCGATTGCTTTATCGGTGATTGTGCGTTGGTCACTACGAGCAAAACGTGCAATACCAAAGTCGGGAACCTTTATTGTACCGTCAGCTAATACCATAATATTTTGCGGCTTAACATCACGGTGAACAATACCCTTGTCGTGTGCGTGTTGTAAAGCTCTTAAAATTTGAATGGTAAAATGCACAGCATCCTTCCAGCGAAGGCTACCTTCACGTTCAATAAATTCCTTTAAAGTAATACCTTCAATATATTCCATAACAATATACTGAATAAGGTCGCCAAAGCTAACGTCATAAACGTTAACAATATTGGGGTGTGAAAGCATTGCAATTGCTTTGCTTTCATTTCTGAAACGGCGTAAAAATTCCTGATTTGAAAGGAATTCATCCTTTAAAATTTTAATTGCTACCAATCGGTTTTCAACATTGTCAAAGGCTTTATAAACTACAGCCATACCGCCTACGCCGATAATTTCTTTAATCTCATATCTGCCGTCTAGGCGTTTACCTAAAAACTTATCCATAAATTACAGTCCTTTCTTACTCTAAAGTTAATGTAACAACTGTTATGTTGTCACCGCCACCGTTACGGTTGGCATCATCAACTAATTTTTCACTGACTAATGATATGTTATTATTTTTAAAGGTATCTAAAATTTCATCTTCGGTAACAAAATTTGTTAAACCGTCGGTACACAATAATAAAGTATCGCCCGAATTAAGAGTTAATGTGTCAAAATCGGCCATAACATCGGTCTCTACACCGAGAGCACGGGTAATAACATTCTTTCGTGGATGGATTCTTGCATCATCAACCGTTATTTGACCCGATTCAATTAAAGTTTGAACAATAGAGTGGTCTTTTGTAAGCTGAGTCAGATTATCGTTTACAAGATAAATTCTACTATCACCAACGTGAGCAATTACCGCAGCATTGTCTTTAATAACCGCAACCACAATTGTAGTACCCATACCATTGTATTGGGCAATACTTACAGACTTATCGTATATAAGCAAATTAGCGCTTGATATAGCATTTTTTATAACTCGTTCAATATCGGATAAGGTCATATTTTCACGGAAAGAATTATAAAGATATTCACTTACTGTTTTCACAGCAATTTCACTTGCAATATTACCCGCATTTGCCCCTCCCATTCCGTCACAAACGACGGCAAATGAAAGTTCAGGTGAGATTTGTCCAGCTATAAAAGCATCCTGATTACTACTGCGAAGAATACCTTTGTCAATTTTACTGTGTATTAACATCAAGTTACCTCCTTTGCTTTTCTGCGTAATTGTCCGCACGAAGCGTCAATATCAGCGCCTAAGGTCCGGCGCACCGTGGCATTGATTCCCCCATTTATAAGTCGTTCCTTAAAACTCAAAATACTTGACATTTGGGGCTTTTTAAAGGAATTTTCCTTAACAGGATTAGCAGGAATCAAATTTACGTGGCACATAATACCTTTGAGTATTTTTGCTAATTGGTCTGCACATTCGGTGGTGTCGTTGACTCCTTCAATTAGTGCATATTCAAACGAAATACGCCGAGTAGTCACCTTTTGGTAGTCTTTACACGCCTTTAAAAGAGCATCAACATTCCACTTTTTGTTCACCTTCATCATGGAGTTGCGAATTTTATCATTTGGTGCGTGAAGTGAAATTGAAAGGGTTATTGGAAAATTGTATTCGGCTAATTTTTCAATACCGCTGACTACACCCGAAGTTGAAAGTGAAATATGCCTAAGACCTATATTGAGTCCGTCATCGTGAGAGACTAGCTTTAAAAACTTAACTGAATTTTCAAAATTATCTAGTGGTTCGCCCATACCCATCATAACGACGTTGCTTATACGGATATTATTGTCATTTTGTGCTTTTGTGATTTGTGCCAACATTTCAGAGGCGGTTAAATTTCGGCAAAGACCATCAATGCCCGAAGCACAAAAAGAGCAACCCATACGGCAACCAACTTGGGTTGAAATACAAACTGTATAACCGTGTTCATATTTCATAAGCACCGATTCAATATATTCGCCGTCAAAAAGTTCGTAAACATATTTGACAGTTTCATCAATTTCCGAAGCTAAACGCCTTACAATTTTAACGGTTGCTAAATAGCATTTTTCTTTTAAAATATTACGAAGTGAAAGTGGGATATTAGTCATTTGGTCAAAATCTTCTATCCCCGACTGCAACCACTTGAAAATCTGCTTAGCACGATACTTCGGTTGCGACAAACTATCTAAAAAGGAAGTTAGTTCATCTAAATCATAAGAGCAAATATCTATTTTTTCCAAATATATCCCCCTTTCGTTAATTTTTAACTAATAAAGCACAATAAAAGCCGTCGGTATTATCCTTGTGTGGCATAAAAGTGTGACTGTATTCTAAAGAAAAATCGGAATTTTCACTTAAAAATTTATTTATAATATCATCATTTTCCACCTTGCGTAATGTGCAGGTAGAATACATGATTTTTCCGCCTGATTTTAAGTAATTTTTAGCGTTTGTAAGAATTTTGTATTGAATTTGAGGTAAATTATCAAAGTCACTAAAATCTTTATATTTAATTTCGGGTTTTCGACCTATTATACCAAGGCCCGAACATGGCACATCACATAAAATACGGTCGAATTCACCTAAATTTTCATCATAAATAGTAGCATCAAGCACCATTGGTTTTATAATGCTAAGACCCAATCTTTTGGCAGAGTTTTTAATAAGATTACACTTGTGTTCATACAAATCACAAGCCACAATTTCTCCCATATTTTCCATAGTCAAACCCATTGAAAAGCTTTTGCCACCGGGGGCGGCACACATATCGAGTATGCGTTCATTCGCTTTAGGTTGAAGAAGAGCTACTACCCTTTGAGAAGCCGAATCTTGCACGAAAAATTGTCCGTCATTATAAAGCGGATTATTAGCAATATCAATGCCTTTGTTTAGTATTAAAGCGCCAAAAGGCTCGGTTTCAAAACACTCTACACCAATATTTTCTTTAAAGGTGTCAATGTAAGTTTTTAAGGTGTTAACTCTCACAGTAAGCTTTGCAGGTAATAAACTGTGCTTTAAAATTTCTTTTGTGTCATATATACCGTAATCCTTAATAAAGGAATTTATAATTTCAGCAGGACAAGAATAAATAACACTTAAATCCTCTGCTGAATCCCCATTTGGCAAAAGTGATTCTTGCCTTAAAACATTGCGTAGCACCGCATTAGCAAAACCGCTGTTACGGCTTTCCTTAGAGCGTTTTATAAGCTTTACTGCTTCATTAACAGCCGCACTATCGGGAATTTTATCCATAAACATTATTTGGTATAGGGTTAAACGTAAAACCTCTAATGTAAAGGGTTGCACCTTTTTTAGTGGCGTTTTTATAAAGCGTTTTAGGACATAGTCTAAGGTAATTTTGCGTTCAAGTACGCCATAAACTAAAGCGGTTACAAATGCCTTATCCTGCGAAGATATTTCTAAATCCTTAAAATAAGAATTTAAAGTTAAATTAGAATAAGCTTTATCTGTATCAATTTTTAGAAGAATATTAACTGCTACTTTACGAGCATTTATCATATTATTCACCAATTACTGTACCTTTTGGAATGGATTTTCCGCAAAGATACTGCTTAGCGGTCATTCGCTTTGAGCCTTCAGGTTGAAGTTCTATTATTTCTATAGAAGAATTTTCACCGCAAGCGATAACTAAATTTTGGGCATTACCAATAACTGTACCACTGTTTTCGGTTGATTTATCCCCTATTTTTGTTTTTATAACCTTAATACGCTTGCCGTCAAGGAAGAAATAGGCACAAGGCCAAGAATAATAACCCCTTACGGCATTATGAACTACACTTGCGGGTAATGAAAAATCAAGCTTTGACATCTCTTTTTTTATAATTGGCGCATAAGAAGGTTCCCCTATTTGTTTAATCGGGGTAATTTCGCCCTTTTCTAATTTAGAAAGTGTGGAAAGCATTAAATCGGCGCTAATTACTGAAAGGCGGTCAAAGAGTTCTTCGGCAGTTTCGTTTTCGCCGATTTTTACAGTCACAGTTTCTAAAATATCACCTGTGTCCATACCTTCGTCCATAAGCATTGTAGTAACACCTGTTTCGCTTTCGCCTTGAACAATACACCATTGTATCGGCGAAGCACCACGGTATTTTGGCAAAAGTGAAGCGTGACCATTAACACAACCGTATTTTGGTAAATCTAAAATTTCTTTCGGTAAAAGTTTGCCATAAGCCACAACGACAATAACATCGGGGTTAATTTCTTTTAAAATGTTGTAGGCTTCCCCTGTTCGCAAAGAGTTAGGTTGATAAACAGGGATATTATTTTCAGTAGCCGCTACCTTAACAGGCGGTGGGGTTAAAATTTGTTTTCTACCCACAGGCTTGTCGGGTTGGCAAAAAACTGCCGCTATTTCGTGGTCACTTTCGATTAAAGCACGAAGTGTTACTTCGGCATAATCGGGTGTACCCATAAAAACTATTTTCATATTACTTTCCTTTGTTCGCTCTATCTATATAAAGTACACCATCAAGGTGGTCTATTTCGTGACACAAGGCACGAGCCATAAGGTTTTCACCCGTTACTATAATATTTTCGCCAAATCTATTCTGAGCACGTACGGTAACCCTTAAAGGTCGGGTAACTTCTGCGGATTTACCTGGTAAGGATAAACAGCCTTCTAAATCGGTTTGTTCGCCGATTTTTTCGGTAATTACAGGATTAATAAGCTCAACCAAGCCTTCACCGATGTCAATTACACAATATCTTCTTAAAATGCCAATTTGGGGCGCTGCAAGACCAACACCCTCGGCTTTATACATTGTGTCCTTCATATCGTCAAGCACGGTCCACAAACGCTCATCAAAGGTGAGCTGTGTACGGCAAACCTTACGTAAAACATCGTCACCTAATGTGACAATATTTCTTATAGCCATAAAAATCCTCCTAAATTATCGTTTCGGGGTTAATATCCACACCTAAAGAAACATCCTTAACTAATTTAATGTTAGTGGCTTCTTTAAGCATTTCTCTAAATCTTTTATTATTTTTACATTTAATTATCATTCTATATCTGTATCGGTTATGAAGCTTTACCACGCTTGAAGGCGCAGGGCCTAAAATAATAACCTTTACATCGCTAAATTTATTGTTTATCATTTCCCGCATTTTAACAAAAATGTTATTTATTGCATTTTCGGCCTCTTCCCTAAATGCCGATTGAACACTTACGACTGCCAAATCGCAATAAGGCGGATATGTTAAAACCTTACGGGTTAATATTTCTTTTTCATAAAAACCGTCATAATCCTGATTTTTAGAAAGTTCAATAATATTATTGTCGGGATTAACAGTTTGAATAATGGCTTTGCCTGCACTATCTCCTCTACCTGCGCGACCAACCACCTGAGTTAAAAGTGAAAATGTTTTTTCAAAACTACGAAAATCCTCACTATAAAGGGCGGTGTCAGCGTTTAATACGCCAACTAACGTAACATTCGGGAAATCGAGTCCTTTAGCGACCATTTGTGTGCCTAAAAGAATGTCATATTCACCCTTCGAGAAGGCGTTTAGATAGGTAGCATAGGAATCCCTTGATATTGTACTATCGGCATCAAGGCGTAAAATACGAGCGTTAGGAAAT
Source organism: Acutalibacteraceae bacterium (assembly GCA_045656485.1). GTDB lineage: Bacteria > Bacillota > Clostridia > Oscillospirales > Acutalibacteraceae > UBA737. The sequence goes on from JAZORK010000141.1 coordinate 6,775, forward strand.
AGTGAATTTAATTCTTCTACTGCCTTTTGTGTGCCAACACCTAAAAATTTAAGATGTTCATTTTCACATTCGGGGCATTTGTTAGAAATCGGAATAGAATGACCGCAGTAATGACACATAAGCCGTTTATTAGCTGAGTGATAGGTCATAGAAATACTGCAATTCGGGCAGGTTGCCACATAGCCACAGGCGGCACAAGAAACATATGTGTTATGCCCACGGCGATTAAGCAAAATAATTGCTTGTTTTTTATTCTCAAGCACTGTTTTTAGTTCTTCATATAAAGCGGTACTAATAGAAGAAGAATTACCATTTAAAATTTCCGCCTTCATATCTATAGTAGATACCTCGGGCAAAACAGCATTACCGTACCTGTTTTTTAATGTATAAAGTGAGTATTTACCGCTTTTTGCCTTTGTATAGCTTTCAACCGAAGGTGTAGCTGATGCTAAAAGTAATAAAGCATTATGTTGTACTGCACGGAATTTTGCAACCTCACGAGCGTGAAAACGGGGTGTTTTTTCGGATTTATAGGTATGTTCCTGCTCTTCATCAATTATAATAAGACCTAAATTATGGAAAGGAGCAAAAACCGCACTTCGAGTACCGATAGCAATCAATGCATCACCGTTTTTTATACGCTTCCATTCATCCATACGCTGTCCTTGTGACATTGCGCTATGAAAAACTGCAATTTTATTGCCGTAGCGGTTAGCAAAAATATTAATTGTTTGGGGTGTTAAGGCAATTTCGGGTACCATTACAATTACACCCTTATTATCGGCAAAGGCACGGTCAACAAGCTTTAAAAAAACCTTGGTTTTACCGGCACCTGTAACACCATAAAGCAAAGACACCTTAGGTTCTTGCGCTTCATAATCCAATACCAAACCGTTGTAAGCATTATTTTGCTCTTCGGTTAAATTAATCGGTGTATTATCGGGCGAAATATTTGCACGGTATGGTCTTCTAAACACCTGTTTTTCGTATTGAATTAAAACACCTTTTTCGGTAAGGTTTTGTATAACCGAAGGTGAAACACCTGTGAAATAGCGTATTTCTTTAATACTTGCAGTTTCAATATCTTCTAACAAGGTTACAATTTCTTTTTGCCTTGCAGTCAATTTATGCGAAGCATAATCTTCGCAAAGTCGCACCCATTTTTGAGTAGCATCACCGATTTTTTGCTTGGCATCGCTGTTTTTGATTAAGGCTTCCTTTTCGGATAAGTCTTTAAGCAAATCCTTGGTAACCGAAAACTTTGTTAATATATCATTTTCAGCGGTTTCGCCTTTCTTTTTTAAAAACTCGTAAACAGCATTTTCTTCTTCGCTTAACAAACTGGCTGTTGTAAAATCAAAATTAGCTGAATAATAATTTACAAGGCGGTGTGTAATGCCAGAAGGCAGCATAATATTAACCGCATCGTAATAAGTACAAAATGTGGTTTCTTTTAAATATTCGCACATTTTAATACTTTCACAATTTAAAATCGGCTCTTTATCAATTGCGGATAAAATGGGTTTTAAATTATCGGTTTCATCTTCTAAAAGACTAAAAATTATACCTTGTTTTTTAATATTGCCTTTACCAAAGGGTACAATTACACGGCAACCGCAGACTAAATTAAAATCGGTGGGAACCGAATAACTGTAAAGCTTGTCAAAGGCGGCAGTTGCGCCCTGTAAAGCAATTTTTGCTACAGTTCCTTTCATATCAGTTCCCCCAAAATTGAATTATTCTTCGGTTTTATTTGCTAATGTATCAATAGCAATACTTACAGGCTTGCAAGTTGTGATTTCGCCGCTTTCTTCGATTTTTTGAGAAATATCTCTTGCTGTGTGAGCAACATCAAGAACTAAGCGGTATCTGTTGTCGTAATTTTTGATTAATTTTCCAATGTTGGGATTTAACATTTTAAGCACCTCTAAAATTTATTATTATTTATCAATTATTGATATAATTTCATTAACGGCGGTTTCAATATCGTCGTTAATTACTGTGTATGTATATTCGTTAGCACGTGCCATCTCTGACAATGCGCTTTCCATTCTTTTATTAATTATATCTTCAGTTTCGGTACCGCGACCACTAAGCCTTTTTCTTAAAACTTCAACCGAAGGTGGCATTATAAAAATACTAATAGCTTCAGGAAGTTTTGCTCTTATTTGGTCGGCACCGTTAACATCAACCTCTATAAGAATGTTAAAACCGTTTTCGGCAGCTTCTAAAACCGGTTGCTTCGGTGTACCATAATAATTATCAACGAAAACGTTATACTCTAAAAACATATCGTTACGGAGCATTTCTTCAAATTTTTCACGGGTGATGAAGTTATACTTTTCGCCTTCTACCTCACCCTCACGCATTGGACGTGTTATCGAAGAAATAGAAAATTTAAGGTCAGGTCTTTTTTTGAAAACCTCTACCATTAAGGTGTCTTTACCGGAACCCGAAGGACCTGAAATTACAAAAATTTTGCCTTTATTCATTTTCATCCTCCTCAAAAGTAATTGCAACATCGCTTACACGAGCCGCTAATTTTTCATACGGCAAGTAACAAAGTATAATGTGGTGACTATCAGTTACAATTACGGTTTTGGTTTTCCTGCCAACCGTTGCATCAACTAAAACACCCTGCTCCTTAGCGTCACCAATAATACGCTTAATCGGTGCCGAATCGGGAGTTAGAATTGCAACTATTCTTTCGGCCGAAACCATATTACCTGAGCCAATATTTACAAGCTTCATAAATTACTCCATATTTTGAATTTGTTCTCTGATTTTTTCTATCTCAGCCTTAATGTCAACAACGGTATGTGCAATTTCAATATCCTGCGCCTTTGAACCTATTGTGTTAGCTTCACGATTCATTTCCTGCACAATAAAGTCAAGCTTTCTGCCAACTGCATCGTTACCAGACATAAGATTTTCAAACTGCTTAATGTGGCTGCGTAGCCTTACTGTTTCTTCTGCAACGGCAACCTTATCAGCAAAAATTGCAACCTCAGTTAAAATACGTTGTTCATCAATTGTGGTGTCACCCAAAAGCTCTTTGATTTTTTGTTCAATGCGTGTTTTATAAGCATTAACAGTTTCAGGTGAACGTGTTTCAACAAACTCAACTTTTTCTAATATTGTTTTAGTTCTTAAAAGAACATCGTTTAAAAGTCGCTCGCCTTCTACAGTTCTCATTTCAATAAAGTTATTAAGAGCTTCATCTAAAACGGTAAACACAGCATTTGCGATTACTTCATCATCTAACACTTGGCGTTTTACTTTGAAAATATCGGTATTGCCAACCAGCGAAGATGTTTTAACGTCATTCTTTAATCCAAACTCTTTAGATAACTTTTTAAGTGCGGCAATATAAGCAGCTGTATATTCACGGACAATATCAACAAGGGTTGCATTTTCGGTGTTGGCTTCAATTAAAATACTAACCTCTACCTTGCCACGAGTAATTGAAGCTGCTAAACGGCTTTTAATTTTTTCCTCCAAAAAGGAATAAACCCTTGGCATTCGACAAGAAAATTCAAAATAACGGTGGTTTACCGATTTGATTT
>JAZORK010000142.1:0-4173 GCA_045656485.1 Acutalibacteraceae bacterium
AACAGAGTGAAGTTTAATTAATGCTTCTCTATAACTTTCGGGAAAAGCGCTTAACTGACTTTCAAAATCTGGGTCGACAGTGTGTTCACTAACAGTGATAAGGTCTTCCCTTACAAAGCCTGTAATGGTGCTTGTAGAGGAAGTATATGTAACCTTATACCAAAAATAAACCTTTTTAGTGTCGGGATTGATATTTTTATCAAGGTCTTCGACCTTGTCGATTACAAGAACATTAACATTTGAAACCTTTGCAAGTGAAGTGCTAGAAATTGATGCTTTTTCACGAATGTTTACGTTGGTTTGAAAAATTAAGCCGTTTTGAAATGTATCAGAGTGCACTTTTAAAAAAGAAAGAGTCGGTAAAGAGCATATACAAAGTGTAATTGATAAAATAATACAAATGAACTTTTTCAATTTTGTCATACTACTCCTCTCGACAGATTATTACAATTTATTATATAATTTTTTTGAATGTATGTCAACAAAATATAGTGTTTAAAATCTAAAAAACACACAATATATTTTGGATTTAGAGTAAAAAAATACCGACAAATCAAGAATAATTTGTCGGTAAAGAAAAATATTAGATTTTTTCAATTGTCTCCATCAAATAATCACCGAATTGACTGCATGTAGCACTCTCAGCACTATCATCAACAACCACTCTTTTTTCGGTTTCGGTGCAAATATTCAATGCATCGTTTAATTTGTTTGCTTTGTCGATAAAGCCAATATGACGAAGCATCATTTCGGTAGCCTTAAACATACTTGTTGGGTTTGCATAATCCCCTCTGCCAGCTTCAATAAGACGAGGCGCTGTACCGTGTATAGGCTCAAACATAGCGTATTTATCACCGATATTAGCACTGCCTGCAGTACCAACACCACCTTGAATTTGAGCCGCTTCATCAGTAATAATATCGCCATAAAGGTTAGGCATTACAAACACTTGGAAATTAGAACGAATATTCTCATTAACAAGGTTAGCTGTCATAATGTCAATATACCATTCTTCAGCGGTGATTTCGGGGTAATCCTTTGCAATTTCGTGTGCAATTTCAGAGAATTTACCGTCGGTCTTCTTCATAATGTTTGCTTTGGTTACAATAGCAACATTTGTTTTGCCGTTTTTCTTTGCAAATTCAAACGCAGCACGGCAAATACGCTTTGTACCTGCATTGGTAGTAACCTTAAAATCCATAGCCAAGGTATCGGGAATTTCAATACCACGGCTACCTAAAACATATTCGCCTTCGGTATTTTCACGGTAGAAGGTCCAGTCAATATTTTGTTCAGGCACACATACAGGGCGAACGTTTGCGTATAAATCCAATTCTCTACGCATAGCAACGTTTGCACTCTCTAAAGAGCCACCCTTCAAGGTTGTTGTTGGTGCTTTTAAAATAACGTTACAAGCCTTAAGTTCAGCCAAAACATCATCGGGAATAGCCTTATTCTTTGCAATACGATTTTCAATAGTAAGACCTTCGATCACGCGAAGTTCTACCTTACCGCTTGCAATTTCATCCTTTAAAATAAATTCTAAAAGTCTTTTGCTTTCTTTTGAAATAATCGGTCCTATACCGTCACCGTAGCAAATACCGATAACAATTTTATCGAGTTTTGAATAATCGGTAGCGCCACTATCATTTTCCATTTTTTGCTGACGGGCAATTTGCTCGGTTAATACCGCACGAAATTGCTCAACAGCGTTATTTATATATTGTTCCATATTATTTGCCTTCCTTTGTGTAAGCTAACAAGCCACCGGCTTTAAGAATTGCCTTTTGTCTTTCAGTAAAGGCGCAAGCGAGTGTAAAGCTTTCGCCGGTTGTTTCGTTTTTAAGGGTAATTTCGCCCTTATCCATACCATCAAATACATTGACAAGAACTAACTTGTCACCTTGGTTAAGCTTGTCATAATCGTCAGCATTTGCAAATGTTAATGGCATAATACCCGCGTTAATAAGGTTTGCTATGTGAATACGTGCAAAGCTCTTAGTAATAACCGCACGAACACCCAAATACATAGGTACTAAAGCCGCATGCTCACGTGATGAACCTTGACCATAGTTAGAACCGCCAACGATAATTGACTGACCGAGTGCCTTTGCACGTTCAGGGAATGTGGTATCACACACACCGAAGCAGAACTGTGAAAGATGAGGTATATTTGAACGGTAGGGCAAAATCTTAGCGCCTGCTGGCATAATGTGGTCGGTTGTGATATTGTCGCCAACTTTAAGAACTAATTCAGCCGATAATTCATCCGCTTGAGGAATTGATGTTGGGAAAGGTTTAATGTTAGGACCACGCAAAATTTCTAGTGATTCAGCATCCTCTACACTTGCAGGCGGGATTACAGCGCTGTCATCAATCTTAAAGCTTTCAGGCATTTTGATTTCAGGCATATCACCTAAAAGTCTGGGGTCGGGAATTTCACCTGTTAATGCCGCTGCAACTGCAGTTTCGGGAGATACAAGATAAACACTAGCATCAGCAGTACCGCTACGGCCAATGAAGTTACGGTTAAAGGTACGAAGTGAAACACCTGCCGAATTTGGTGAGAAGCCCATGCCGATACAAGGACCGCAAGCACATTCGAGTACACGTGCACCCGAAGCCAAAATATCACTTAAAGCACCACAATCAGCAAGCATTGAAAGCACCTGCTTAGAACCGGGTGAAATTGAAAGACTAACCGATGGGTCAATAGTCTTACCCTTTAAGAGAGCTGCAACCTTTAACATATCTAAAAGTGAAGAGTTTGTGCAAGAGCCGATACAAACTTGGTCAACCTTTGTGCCCTTAAGCGATTCAACAGTTACAATATTATCAGGGCTGTGGGGGCAAGCAATTAAAGGCTTTAACTCATCAAGGTTAATGTCGATAATTCTATCATATTCGGCATCTTCGTCACTTGCAAGTGGGATATAATCTTCGCCACGACCTTCAGCAATAAGGAACTGTTCAGTAACCTCGTCAGATGGGAAAATAGATGTAGTAGCGCCAAGTTCAGTACCCATATTGGTAATAGTAGCACGTTCAGGAACTGAAAGATTTTCAATACCTTCGCCGCCCCATTCAATAATAGCGCCAACGCCGCCCTTAACCGACAAAATACGCAAAATTTCAAGGCTGATATCCTTTGCGGTAACAAAGGGATTGAGTTTGCCTGTAAGATTTACCTTAAACATTTTAGGCATTGTTATGTAGTAAGCGCCGCCGCCCATTGCAACAGCAACGTCAAGACCGCCCGCACCCATTGCAAGCATACCAATACCGCCGCCTGTGGGGGTGTGGCTATCAGAACCAATTAAGGTTTTACCGGGTTTGCCAAAGCGTTCAAGATGAACTTGGTGGCAAATACCGTTACCGGGGCGTGAAAAATAAATGCCGTGTTTTTTACAAACCGATTGAATATATCTATGGTCGTCAGCATTTTCAAATCCTGACTGTAATGTATTGTGGTCAATATAAGCCACGCTACGTTCAGTTTTAACACGGTCAAGACCCATTGTTTCAAATTCAAGATAAGCCATTGTGCCTGTAGCATCCTGTGTTAAGGTTTGGTCGATTTTTAAAGCAACCTCACTACCTACGGTCATATCACCGCTTATCATATGAGATTTAATAATTTTTTGCGCAATAGTTAAACCCATAATTAAATTCCTTTCTTTTAATAACAAAATAAAAATTATTATACCATCTAAATTATAATTTGTCAAATATCCATCACTGTTTGTATATTACTAAATTCATCTAAATAGTTTAAATTTATATTAATAATACATCTACGCTTTTTAGCGGCATATTTTAGGGTGTTTCTAGTACCGCCTAATTTGCCGTCGTACCAACAAACAACAAAATCACTATTGTCTACCATAAACTTGTTTCTTATTTGATAAACCTGTTTGTTATATTCTTCCGAAATATAACTAAATTCGTCACAATTATTTAAAATTTCAAAATACCTTTTGCGCCAATTTTGTGATAGGCTATTACCATGGTCTTTAAACGGAATAGCACAAATCAGTTTTATATCATTAAACTGTTTTTTAAGTTCTAAAACACATTCAGCGCATAAAATATCAAACCCCATCGCCATACCGCTGTAAAAAATTTTACAGTCATCTTCAATCAGTGCGAGAAGGGTTTTAATTATGCGTGATT
>JAZORK010000143.1:0-1480 GCA_045656485.1 Acutalibacteraceae bacterium
TTCATACTTCATTCGGGATTTTCCATTATCCGAAGACTTATTACATACGAAAACTATGCAATGAATCTGAAAAAAGAATTTACAGGAAATGTTGACTGGTATTTGTATAACCTTTCCGTAAAGAAAAGTGCACAAGGAAAAGGTATTGCGGGCAAATTGCTAAGACCTATGCTTGAATTCTGCGACAAAGAAAATATAGTTACATATCTTGAAACAAATAAAGAAACTAATGTTTCTTTGTATGAACATTTTGGATTTGAATTGTCAAAAAAAGAGCTGATACCCAAAAGTCCTGTTATGCATTATGCGATGGTAAGAAAGCCGAGTCAGACGGAAGAGTAAAAGGATAATATTGTAGTCGGAAGTTTCCAGACTGCAATCACTATAGGAGGACATTATGTTTGCTTTTGAATTGGAATTTTTAAAATGGTTAGAAGGCTTGCGAACAAGTTTTCTCACCGTGTTTTTTGAAGGCATTACAATACTTGGTGAAGAAACACTTATTATTTTATTGGTGGTAGCGTTATGGTTTGCTGTAGATAAGAAATTAGCTCAACAAGTGTTTTTTGTAACGGCAGCTTCACTTAGTTTGAATGGTATCATTAAGAATTTTGCGCAAGTTCCTCGCCCGTTTACCAAGGGCATAAATAGTGTTCGATTAGATACGGCAACGGGTTACTCATTCCCAAGTGGTCACACGCAGGGGTTTGCAACATGGAGCAGCTTTTTTGCATTAAAATTCAAAAAGACATGGCTTAGTATTTTGGTTAGCATATTAATTGCTTCCGTAGCTATTTCACGGCTATATCTTGGTGTACATTATCCAGGTGATGTAATTGTTGGCATATTACTTGGAGTAGGTATTTCAATTTTGGGTAATTACCTTTTTAAGAAAGTAAAAGATCTGAAAAAAATATATTTATGGACGTTTCTTATTTTGACGCCGTTTATTGTGTGTTTTGCATGCATTGCAGATCCCCTGTTTGCCGATATGTTTAAGACATTTGGTATGATTGGAGGATTGGTAGCAGTTTCCTTTTTAGATGAAAAAAGCGAACCGCTTTCCTATGATGTTGTGTGGTGGAAAAAGCTTGTCCGTATCGTGTTAGGAGTTGTGCTTGCGGTTGCTTTGAAAGAAGCAATTAAGATTGTGAATGTATTTGATGTTATACAAATTTCGCTTTTAATAGATGCGGTACGTTATTTTATCGTTGTGATGACGGTGGGATATTTATGTCCGATATTATTTAAAGCAATAAAGCTCTGATGAAAGTGGGTGAATAAATGGAAAAAGTCATAAGAAGAGGCATTGCAATTCTCTTTGTTTGCATAATGGCTCTGCAATTGAGTTCTTGTAATAAAACGGAGTGTGATACCCAAAAATCATCTACACTTCAAGCGACTGTTATTGAAATCGAGAAATACGGTCATGCTGTACTTGATATTACCACCGCTGATTTTATGAAAGGCGGATACAATC
>JAZORK010000144.1:0-5254 GCA_045656485.1 Acutalibacteraceae bacterium
TCCTCGCAGGTGACGGTCACCTTCATAATTTCAGTATTGTTCGAAGGCGCCGAAACAATCATCTCCTCAAGCTCTTCCCAAGTGCAATCCACATCAGCCTTTTCGATTATACGCTCAAGGGTGCTACGGCTTCCCAAAATTTCGCCATAGGTTCTTACAAGGCTTTGCGCCGCCGTAATTTCCGAAGAGCTTATACTAAAGCTTGTATTACTAAGTTCAAACGAGCTGTTATTAACGTATAACTTAATCGCCGATGAATAGGTTGGAGAAATCATAAACGAAGAAAACAAAAAGCCTACCACAGCAGTCAAAAATCCCACAAGAATAATTAACCAAGCCTTATTCCACAAGGATTTTAAAATGTGCAATATATCAATTGTGTAAAATTCTTTATTGCCTCTTTCAAGATTTTCCATTTATTTTACTCCTTAAATTACGCAAATTTAATAGATTTTCGCAACCTTAATCTTCATTTGTATATCTTGCAAACTATATTATCTGGTAAAAACATACTATTTTGTGGAAAAGTTACATAAAAGCACTATACTCCCACGATAGTTTTTTGCATTTTATTATAACATAGAATAGCGCCTATTGCAACTAAAACAAAGACATTTGTTAAAAAAAATTAAAATCCGCTTACATTGCAAACGGATTTTTTCTAAATTTTATTGTGTTTTTAAGTGTTTTTCAAGACAAGCCTTTATATCTTCCTGCTTTTCCGCTGTAAATCCCGCAAAAAAGTGGTATCTTTTTCTAACAAAAATTCGCAAAAACGGTATAGCCTCAATTTTGGATTTATCAATAACTATAGTCAAAATCCCCTCTTGTTCGGTGATTTTTTCTATCGCTTCATAAGGTATAGTGCGAATAGGCGCAACAAATATAAAGGCAAAAACATTTATCGCCGTAAGGGTGTTATGAATACCCGTTTCATCCATTAAAAAAGCCTGACCCAAAATCATTTGGCGCACAAGCGTCACAAAAGACATCGCCCACGAAAGCGCAACTGCACTTAGTACAGTTGTAAAAATCCCCTTCGTACTACTGTCCATCGGGGTATTATCTTCCATTAAAATTTCATTTGCATTAAGAAAGTATATGCCATATATAACAAAAATAACCAATCCTAAAAGCAAAGCCGAAACAATATAAAATTTAAAATTTAATTTTGCCTTAAGTTCCATAAAATTACCTTTTCTTTGGTAGCGACAAAACACTGCCGATAATAATAAGTAAAAATCCCAGCTCTAACAGTAATCCACCGCTTGCGAAGAAGCTTAAAATACTGCTCCAATAAGTATTAATAAGCCCTAATTTGCTCATTATAAGATGGCTCGGTATTCCTGCGGTCACATTAGCGACTAAACCCGAAACAAAAAATATACCGTATATTACAATACTAATAATAGAAAGTGAACGAACAGCTTTGTACTTTAAATTGCAGACCAGCAGTACAACAGGAATAATCATCAAGGCAATAACTATTATTGCAGGTAGCATATCACTAACGAAGAAATAATTAAAGCTCGCGGGCTCTGAAATATTAGTAATCAAATTGAAAAAATACATAAAAAGAGAGCGCAAAACAAAAATAAAGTTACATATAAGACCGATAATTAAGGTTATATTTCTAGCCTTTTTCATAAAATTACCTCCTATTGCATAAAAGGACTATAACACGGGGTCATAGTCCTTTCGTTCTTAATAATCCAAACCGTCAGGTAAGAAGCGGTCGCCGCCCTCACCGTAGCAGTTAACACCTGCGCCGTATCTAAACATACGGATTTTGCGAGTTCTGGTATCGATGTTTACAATATCAAAAGCATTTTGTGTAACTGTGCCGGGGATTCTAACCACACGTGCGTCGCCGCTGCGTTCCGATGCCGAAGCGTTGCGGGTATAGATAAAGTGAATACCCTTTCTAACAACGTGAGCATCGTCGTGAATGTGACCCATCAACCAACAAATCATGTGGGGTTTCTTTTCTAAATCCTTGTAACGAGTATAGTCCACGTCAACATCCAAATCGAAGAAGGAGTTTGCTTCGTTCTTGTAGGTGTGCTTGTACGCTTCGCTGTTATTGAAGGCTACGCACAAATCGAGCAATTTTTCACAAGCGTTTTCATAGTCGGGGTGGCTTTCTTTAAAGTGGTGGCCCACCATAATTACGCCCCAATCCTTTTCAGCCTTGTCATCAAAGTTTAAAGCAACGTTGGCAATCCAGTTCATCTGCTCGTTAGAGATATAAACACGACCGTCAGTGCCAAAATACTTAACATCGCCCTTTTCGTTTACAGTGGTTTTGTCGATATCTTGCACGTCAACGCTGATGATACGGATTTTTTGCTTTTCTACGTCGTAGTAGTTCCAAGTAGAGCGAAATCCGTTAGCCTTGCACTGATGAACGGTGCCGTAATTTTCTTCAGAGAACCAATAGAAAAGGTTAGAATAATCGCTGTCGGTAAGCACGTTTTCAGGCTTATTCCACCAGCAATTCATATCGTGGTTACCCTTAGCATAAAGGAAGGGACTGCGGCTCTTTTTAGCTTCATCAAAGAATTGCTTAAAATAGGTTAAGGGCAAGGTCTTATCCTGGAAGAAGAAAGGAGTAATAGCGTCACCCGCATTGATAACAGCATCAAAAACAATAGGTGATTCATTAGAGAAAGCGATAGTGCGCTTCAAATTATCCATAGATTCTTCGGCGTTCATAAAGTCAATATGACTGTCCGAGAAAAATACAAAGTTTGCTCTGTCATAAAAATCGTCGTGAGTTTTATGGCGTGCGGGACTGCCTATTGAATAGGGCAAAAAGCGTTTGTAGAGATTTGCTTCCTCTACTTTACATATAAAATCATAATCTAACATTTTCGGTACCTCTGTTTCTAAAATCTAAAAGATTTTTGAAGTTTCGGGCTATTGCCCATTTTTCTCATTATATCACAAGGAAAAAGCGTTTGCAACACAAAATCCCGTAATAAACCAATGGTTGCCGGGAATGGTTTTATCAATTGTATATAGGGTGAAATATAACTAATCCGTTATCTTGTAATCTTCGGGAATCTTCCTTTTTAATCTTCATAAAATTTTTATACTTACTAATAAATTTATCGGTAATATTGCCACCGCTGTCATATCTTGTAGTTTCTTCCCTGACAAGACGGTTCAATTCATCATAAGAACAGTATACTTCATCATAGCTATGATTGTCATAAAACAGTCTTTTATAATAACTTATTTGCCCTTTTTGATTATAAGTAAAATCGGTCGCCTCATAAGGACAAGCTTTACCCAAAAAATAGAATGTTTTCACCTTTTTAATCAATTTGTTTTGCGAATCGTATGTATAGTCATATTCACAACCTATTTCGCCATCCGCTATATATTCTGTTTCTTTTGCGAGGTTGCCTTTTTCGTCATATTCATATTCGTTGCCATAAAAAGCGCCCTCCACATCGGCTTGATACATAATCTCTTTTTTTATCAGTTGTTGCTTTTCGTTATAAATATAGCCATAAGTATCTTCATAAATTTGGTGACCGTCGGTTATGCTTGTACAAAAATCTTCCGTGCGAACAAATTCTTTTAGTATTTGACCATTTTCATTATAACTGTATGTTGTATCATACATTCGTTCACGAATATCAAAAATTTTATTATCGGTGTATTCTGTTTCCTTTATGACGTTACCGTAATCATCATATTTATACTTATATATGTATTCTCTATAAAATCCACCCGAATTCTCCCGCGAATGCCATTTAAGCTTAGGCAAATAAATATACTCGCCATCCGCGTTATTTTCTTTTTTCGCAATCCCCTTGCAAGCGGTAAGAGTTGTAAAGATTACAAAAACAACCAAAAACACTGCAAATACTTTTTTCATAAAATCACCGTTTTATCCAACCTTAATACCTTTGCTTTGTAAAAACATTAAAAATTCTGTCTGGTTACCAACCGAAAAGCCATCCTTTTTAAAGCTGTAAAGAATATTCGCCTTAGACCACAACAAAATATAATTTTTGGTAAAAACAACCTTTTTTATTGTGTCGTAGTGGATTTTATACTCTGTACCATTTTGGTGATACTGTCTTATCAATTCGTTGGTCACTTCCGAAATAACCTCGGGGTTTTCGCCAAAAAGCTCTAAATTTCTTTTCAAAGTGATTTTATTCATTCTTGCGTATACAATCCAACGCCATACAAACACAAAAATCGGCACAAACCAAAATAAAAGATCAAACTTTCGCCAAACTGCAAGCTGATAAACGTCCCACACCAATAACACTACACATATAACAGAAAGCACTCTCGCAAGCGGAGCTTTAAATAAAGAATACTTGTTGGTTTTCTTTACCCATTCTTCTGTCTTTTTGAAACTGTTTTTAAATAAAATTTCCATAAAATCACCATCTTACTGAATATATCTTTGGTTTTTCACTTTAGGGCAATATTTTTTAAGCACCTTGTGTTTACACTTCAAAATCCATACACATTCGGGTTTCGGTAAAGGGGCGCACGTAAGTATCCGCAACGTATACGTGCTCGGGGTGTACGGCATATTCCTTTAAAGCCTTTTCATTCTCAAACACCGAATACAGCATAACGTCAGCATTTGAAGATTCCAAACCGTTAACCTCTACCTTAATTTCTAAAAGACCGTCAACTTTACCCATAAGACCTTCAAGACCGTCTTTTATCCCCTGCTTAACAGTAATATTATTAGCATCTTCCTTCAATTTCCATAAAATTATATGTTTAACCATTTTTACATCTCCTTTAATTCAAACATTTTCTTATTATACGCTATAATATTTTTGATTTTTCCAACGCTTACCACGTAAAAATCGTCATCTAAATTAGAGCTATGGTAAACTGATTCCTCGCTCATCGAATATAAATTCGACCATTTATAATAAAAATCATCGGTCAAACCACACTCGCCACTTCTAGCAAAAACTAAGGTGTTGGGCCTGTGGTTATATTTTCCGTATCGGCGTGGCAATTTATCAACCAACCAGTCGTCCGTAATTTGAATTTCACCCTTTAAAAAGTCTATCTTCGTGCTGATTATTTTCCAAAACCCATAGAGATAAAATATCCACAATAAAATATGCACCACGTTTCCAATGATTTTTAAGGTCTCTTTATTTGGTATTACCAAATTTAGCACAAGCGTCATAAAGAAAACTATCATTACACTCATTATAGCAAAAAGTGGTAAAAGCACCAAGCCACCTAACAAAGCGCT
>JAZORK010000145.1:0-14658 GCA_045656485.1 Acutalibacteraceae bacterium
CGTCTTTAAGTTTTTTAAAATCGGTATCGAGCGAAAGCTTTACATTATTTATTAAAATCATTTATTTCCACCAAGAATAGCATCCACGGCACACATAGCGCTGCTCCATGCCCATTGTAAATTAAAACCGCCACAGTCACCGTCGATATCCAAAATTTCACCTATACAGTAAAGATTTTTACAATCGAAAGACTCCATTGTTTTTGGGTTAAACTGCTTTGTATTAAGTCCGCCTGCTGTAACCTGTGCATTGGCAAAACCCGTTGTGCCAGTAACTGCAAACTGCATTTCCTTTATAATATGTGAAATTTCACAAATTGCTGATTTATCAATTTCCACAGCCTTTTGGTTTAATTTAAAACCTGCCATTTTCAAAATAACCTGACCCACTCGCTTATTGAACATACCTGTAAAAAATTCTTCAAGTGTGCGGTTCGGCATAATAGAAACACGATTTACGATTATTTTACAAAGTGAATCAAAATCTATGCTAGGCATAATATCCAAACTAATAAACATATTACCCTTTTGACGAGAAACCTCACGTGAAACCTGCATTATTGGCGGACCCGAAAGACCATAATCGGTAAACAATACTTCACCGAAATCCTGCCTTATAATATCTTTAGAAGTTTTCAAGGTGACGTTAGCATCAACTTTGATACCCTTTAACTGTTTTGTAATATCATTAACCGTTTTAATCTGAACAATAGACGGAGTTTGCTCTACTGCTTCAAACCCTGCTTTTTGCAGTATTTTCATCATACCGCCGTCACATCCGAATTTCTCACCACCCGCAAGACCGCCCGTGGCGATAATAACATTGCTTGTTATAAAATTAACTTTATCGGCAATTATCTTATATTCCTTGCCGAAGGTATTTATATTTGTAACCTTAGTGTCGGTATGTATAATGACCCCTAAATCTTCGGCCGCAAAGCGTAAGCAGTCTACAACTGAACCCGCCTGCAAGGAGGATGGATACGCCTTATCCCCTTCATATATAAAAGGAATACCGATACTATTAAAAAATTTTTCACAAACGGATAAATTATATTTTTCTAAAGAATAACGGCAAAACTCCTTATCGCCACCGTGATAGCGGTCTAAAGAGATATTTTTATTAGAAATATTACACCTACCGTTACCTGTGGTAATAAGCTTTTTGCCAACACGAGGCAAGCCCTCTAAAATGCGTACTGTCATTTTAGGAACCCGTCTCTTTAAGTATACAGCAGCACAAAGCCCTGCCGCGCCGCCACCGATTATAATTACATCCGTTTTCATAAATAAAATTCCTTATACATATATAATATAGAAATCATATCACATTTTTTTTACTTTTACAAGCAAAAAGAAATCCCGACAATTAAGTCGGGATTATAACAATTTAAGCTTCTACTGCTTTTTTTCTTTCTTTTATTCATCCATATAAGAAAGCATTGGTTTTACATCTTTTTTGCGAATTACACGGTCAACATAGTTTTTAACTATCTTGATTACTAAGGGAGTAAGTACCAATACACCGATAAGGTTGGGCACCATCATAAGACCGTTGAATGTATCCGAAATATCCCAAGCAAGTGAAGAAGTAAGCACTGCACCGAAGATAACGGTGATAACGTGGATAATGCGGAAGATAAATGTGGTCTTTGCGCCGAAGAGATATTCCCAAGCCTTTGAACCATAGTGTGACCAACCAAGAACTGTGGTAAATGCAAAGAGGAACATAGCAATAGCTACGAATCTTTGACCTATATTACCCCAATGGAATACTTGGTTAAACGCACCACCTACGAGGGTTGCATCTGAAAGGCCTTCAGCGATTTCACCGGTTACAACGTTGAATACGCCGCCTTTGAGACCACCGGAAGTGAGAACTACCAAAGCAGTCATAGTACATACAACCATTGTGTCGGCAAATACTTCGAATATACCCCACATACCCTGTTTAACAGGTTCTTTTACGCTTGAGTTAGAGTGTACCATAACAGAAGAACCAAGACCTGCTTCGTTTGAGAATACACCACGCTTAAAGCCGTTGGTCATAGCAACGATAACGCCACCGATACCGCCACCAACAAAGGCTTCGGGCTTGAAAGCATTTACAAAAATAGCTTTAAATGCAGGGATAATAGCCGAATAGTTAACACCTATAATAACAAGACTACCTGCTACGAAAAGCACTACCATAAAGGGAACAACCTTTTCAGCAACGTTTGCAATTCTCTTTAAACCGCCAAGAGTAATCAAGGCTGTAAGCGCCATAATTACAACACCGATTATAATATTGTAAAGAGAAATGCCACCGAAAACCTCGATAGAAGAAATTGCTTTAACGTCAAATGCAGCAGCAACGTTAGCAACAATCTTATTTACCTGACCCATACTACCAATACCGAAAGATGCGAGCATAGTAAAGATACAGAAAAGTACTGCCAAAACCTTACCTATCCACTTGCAACCCTTCTTAGCGCCTAAGCCGTCACGCAAATAGTACATTGCGCCGCCCGACCATTCGTCGGTTTCATTCTTCGGACGGAAGTAAATGCCTAAAGCATTTTCAGCGAAGTTTGTCATCATACCAAAGAATGCGGCAACCCACATCCAGAAAACTGCACCCGCACCGCCTAAGCAAATAGCAGCGGCAACACCTGCGATGTTACCTGTACCTACAGTAGCCGCCAAAGCTGTACAAAGCGCCTGGAAGGGAGAAATTGTACCCTTTTCCTTTGTGTGTCCAATAACATCCTTTTTGAAAAGACTGCCTATTGTTTCTTTCCACCAATGTCCAAGGTGCGAAACCTGAAACACCTTTGTTGAAAGGGTTACGATAATGCCTGTACCGATAAGTAAAGCCAAACCGAATATACCCCATACAACGCCATTGATACTACCGTTGATTTGTGCGATTTTATCCATCATAAAATCCTCTCCTTAAAATAAAATAACCAAGTCCCTATAAAAAGACTTGGCAAAAGTACGAAAATAAAAAACCTTTGTCCTTTTGCCTGAGAGATTGGCGAAAAACTCGCTTTGCCCCTTCGGCATCTGATTTAACAGAATTCTCCAAAGTCCTATCCATTCACAGTCGAAACCCTTCTGCGAACTTCATATAGCTATTCAATTAAACACTATTATAACACTATTTTTGGAAATTTCAAGGTTTTTTTACAAATTTTTTGTTGACTTGAAAAAATTTTCGTAGTATTATGTAAAAATAGAAAATTTATGGAGGGAAAAACATGTTAAAATCAGCTTACTTACAAAAGGTTTATGCTAATGTAGAAGCAAGAAACCCCGGCGAAAAAGAATTTTTACAAACAGTACAAGAAGTTTTAGAATCTATTGAACCTGTTGTAGAATCAAACCCCCAATACGAAAAATGGGGCATTATTGAAAGAATGGTAGAACCCGAAAGACAAATTCAGTTCCGTGTATCTTGGGTAGACGACAACGGTCAAGTTCAGGTTAACCGTGGCTACAGAGTACAGTTTAACTCTGCTATTGGTCCTTACAAGGGCGGTCTTCGTTTCCATCCTTCTGTTAATGCTAGTATCATTAAGTTCTTAGGTTTTGAACAAACCTTTAAAAACAGCCTTACAGGTCTTCCCATGGGCGGCGGTAAGGGCGGTAGTGACTTTGACCCCAGAGGCCGCAGTGACGGCGAAATCATGCGTTTCTGCCAAAGCTTTATGACCGAACTTTCAAAGCACATCGGCGCTAACTTAGACGTTCCCGCAGGTGACCTTGGCGTAGGCGCTCGTGAAATTGGTTATCTCTATGGTCAATACAAGAGACTTCGTAACGAATTCACAGGCGTACTTACAGGCAAGGGTCTTTCTTACGGCGGTTCACTTATCCGTCCTGAAGCTACAGGCTTTGGCGCAGTTTACTATGTAGACGAAATGCTCAAATCCTTTGGCGATACCATTAAAGGCAAGACCTTCGCAGTATCCGGCTTCGGTAACGTTGCTTGGGGTACTGTTAAAAAGGTTACCGAGCTTGGCGGTAAGGTTGTAACCATCTCTGGTCCTGACGGTTATGTTTACGATGAAGACGGTATCAACACCGACGAAAAGATTGAATTTATGCTTTCAATGCGTTCTTCCGGTCACGACAAGGTTAAGGATTATGCTGACAAGTTTGGCGTTCCTTACTTTGAAGGTCAAAAGCCTTGGAGCACAAAGGTTGACATTATTATGCCTTGCGCTACCCAAAACGAAGTTGACGTTAAAGAAGCTGAACAAATTATCGCTAACGGCGTTAAGTATTATGTAGAAGTTTCTAATATGCCTACCACTAACGAAGCAGTAGCTCTCCTTAAGAAGAATGGCGTTATCGTTGCTCCTTCAAAGGCAGTTAATGCAGGTGGTGTTGCAGTTTCCGGTCTAGAAATGAGCCAAAACTCAATGCGTTACAGCTGGACTGCTGAAGAAGTTGACGCTAAGTTAAAGCAAATTATGGCTGACATTTTTGCAAACTCACTTAAAGCTGCTGAAAAATACGGCATGAAGGGTGACTTAGTTGCAGGTGCTAACATTGCAGGTTTCGAAAAGGTTGCTGAAGCAATGCTCGCACACGGTGTAGCTTACTAATTCATAATTAGGAATACATATTTAAACCCCGCGGAATTTTCCGCGGGGTTATTTTTTGTCCGAATCATTCAAAACAGAGCCTTCTCCTTGAGGAGAAGGTCTTTTAATTTTCCGTTTGCTTTTTTGTTCTATTTAGGACAAGTCGCTCATAATATTTATTGAGGTGAACAAAATGCATGAAGATAAAAATTTCGGTGCGGTGCTTTACGCCGTATCCGACAGAGTGAGAGAAATTTTACAAAGGCTTTCCCCCACAGTTAAAGCAAATACCTGCGAAATTAGGATGCGGGCGGGTCTGCCCCTTGCTTTAACGGTTGGCAGCGAAACTGTTTTTGTAACAAACAGCGGACAAACCCAATTTTTCCTTTCAAACAAT
The DNA here is from genome assembly GCA_045656485.1 of Acutalibacteraceae bacterium. Lineage (GTDB taxonomy): Bacteria > Bacillota > Clostridia > Oscillospirales > Acutalibacteraceae > UBA737. The sequence goes on from JAZORK010000145.1 coordinate 4,975, forward strand.
CTTTTTACTCTGACTAATGCCGATATTGAAGAAAGCTTTAAAAGGCTTTGCAATAATTCGGTCTTTGCACACGAAAATGAGCTTCGCGAAGGCTTTATTATTATGAAAAACGGAAGCCGAGCAGGTGTTTGCGGCAATTTAACAGATGGCTTTTTAAGGGATATTACTTCAATTAATATCCGAATTGCCCGTGAAGTTTTAGGCTCTGCTAATGATATTGTTCGCAATTACCTAAGCGGCGGGCTATTAATCGCAGGTCCACCGGGCAGTGGCAAAACAACCGTCTTACGTGACCTTGTAAGGCAGCTTTCAAACGGTGCTACCGGCAGGCTTAGGCGTGTTGTGGTTATTGACAGCCGATGTGAAATTTCGGGCAGTAGCAATAACACCGCTACCACCGATTTAGGCGCTAATACCGATATACTTTTAACCGAGGACAAAGCAAAGGGAATAGAAATTGCCGTGAGAACAATGTTCCCAAATATAATAGCTTTTGACGAAATAGGCACAAGTGAAGAACTAGAAAAGTTAAGTGAATGTTTTAAAGCAGGTGTAGACATTATAACCACCGCACATATAGGTAATATAAACGAGCTTAAAAGCCGAAATGTTACCAATTTGCTTTTAAACAGCGGTGCTATAAATACAGTAGCACTTTTACCCCAAATTCACGGCGGAAAAATCAGACTTTTTGACACCAAGGAGCTTTGCTGTGACGCTGTTGTTTAAAATAACGGGGTTTGCGCTTGTAATTTTCACCACATCTGCCATTGGGTTTTCGGCTTCAAGCAAACTAAACTCACGCTACAAAAAGCTTTGTGAATTAATTAAAGAAATATCGCTTTTAAAGGAATACATACGGCTTCACGGTGGTGAGAGCGAAGCCCTTTTTAAAAAATGCTTTAGCGAATACCCCATAAACTACGCCACACTTAACAAGGAAGATATTGAAACGGTTGACGACTTTTTTAAAAACATGGGCAGCGGTGACACCAAAACTGAGTATGATCGCTGTGAGCTTTGTATTAACATATTAAAAAACCACGCCAATGAAGCCAAAACACAGTATTCACAGCTTAACCGCCTTTATAAAAACATTGGTGTTTTAAGCGGAATTTTAATTTGCATTTTCTTTTTATGAGGTTAAAAAATGGATGTCGATTTTATTTTTAAAATTGCCGCAATAGGCATAATTGTAACCGTTTTAAATCAGGTTCTTATACGCTCAGGCCGTGAAGACCAGGCAATGCTAACCACCCTAGCGGGTCTTGTGGTGGTGCTGCTTATGGTTGTAAATTCTATAGCAGAACTTTTCGATACTGTCAAAAACTTATTTGGACTTTAGTATGGAAATTTTTAAAATTTTAGGTCTTATTTTTATAAGCTGCGCACTTTGCATTATATTTAAAGAACAAAAGCAAGAATATTCACTGGTAATTATAATTATAACTTCGGTTTTATGTTTAACTCTAGTTATTAAAGAAATCGCCCTGCCAATATCACTGATAGAGCAAAAAATAGAAAGCTACGGCATAAATAACACCTATTTTAAAGTGGCATTAAAGGCATTAGGCATTGGTTATATAACCTCTTTTATTAGTGATTCCTGCAAGGATGCGGGACAAACCGCACTTGCCCACAGTGCCGAACTTGCAGGAAAATGCGCTATTTTTCTTTTGTCCGTTCCCCTTGTGTTAAGCCTTTTAGAAACCGCAGTAGGATTTGTAAAATGATTAAAAAAATTATTTGTTTTATATGTATTTTTATTGCCCTTACTATAAACGTTTCTGCCGAAGAGACCGATTTTTATAAAGACCAATTAGAACAAAGCGGCGCGTTGGATTTGGAAGAAAACCTACCGCCCGAAGTAGAAAGATACTTAAAAGAATCAGAAATAGATATAACCGATTATAATTGGGTAAGCGGTCTTAGAACCGAAAATGTTTTTTCGCATATTTGGGAATTTTTAAAAGGCGGTTTTAAAACCCCCTTAATAGCACTTCTGAGTGTTGTTGCAATAATAATTATAAACTCTATCCTTTTTACCGAAAAAGATAACTCGGTAACACTCGCTTGCAATTATGCCGCCACCCTTTCGGTTATTGGCATATTAATAGCGCCAATAATTGCGGCAATTAATACCGCCGTTAATGCTATGAGGGCTTGCGCCACCTTTATGACCGCCTTTATACCTGTTTTTGCCGCCGTTTGCGCCGCAAGCGGCAAAACTGCCACCGCCGCCTCTATGGGTGCAATGCTTTTAGGTGCGGCAAACGGAGTATCCTTGCTTTCAAACTTTGCAGTAGTACCGTTAATTGGCGGCTATTTAAGCCTTAGCCTTGCCACAAGCGTATCCCCTTTTTTAAATAATAACGGCATATCAAGTGCTGTTAAAAAGCTCTCTCTTTGGGTTATGTCCTTAATATCCACAGTATTTTTAGGGGTTTTAAGCATACAAACGGTTGTAAACTCGGCTGCCGATAATTTATCAATGCGTACCGCAAAATTTATAATCGGTTCGGCTGTTCCTGTGGCAGGCGGAGTTCTATCCGAAGCGCTCGGAACACTCACAGCTTCAATTTCGCTTTTAAAATCATCGGTTGGTATTTACGGCGTGGTGGTTTGTTGCCTTATATTCTTGCCCATTTTAATTCAACTTTTGCTTTGGCGGTTTAGTCTTTGGGTTGGCGGTTTTGTTTCCCAAACCTTTTCGGCTTCTAAAATTTCGGGATTACTGGAAGCTTTAGACACCGTTTTGTCTGTGCTTATAGGTGTAATTTTGCTAACGGCGGCTATGTTTATAATATCTCTTTCGGTCGTAATGGGGCAAAGCAAATGACACAGTTTATTACCGCCTTTTGCACCGGATGCATTTTAATCGGCTCACTTTACATTATCTGTCCCGAAGGTAATATTTCAAAACCGATTAAAACCGTCTTTGGCTTGATTTTTTTACTTATTGTTATTTCGGCCGCTAATATACCAATTAAAAATATCAATTTTGATTTTAAATCCCAAGCCACCCTTTCACAAAATTATAACGCTATGCAAACCACCGCCGCCGAATATGTTTTTTCCTACGCCTTAAATTCGCAAAATATAAATTTTTCAAAAATTACGGTTTTTGCGGATAATTCCCCGCCCGACAGCATAGTAATTACTAAAGTGGTTATTGTGTCAAATGAGAGTAGGGAGAAAATTTTAAAGGCATTGGGTGAGCTTTGCAATAATCGAGAGGTTGAAATTATAAATGAATAACCCCTTTACAAAACACCTTGAAAAACTTAAAAACCCAAAGCTTGTGGTAATAATCGGTATTGCGGGTATTTTGCTTATATTTTTATCTAGCATTATGGGTAACAAAACCGAAAAGTCAAAAACCATAAGCACTGAAATTACTGCCGAAGAATACCGTGAGCAATTGGAAGCCGATATTAAAAAAATTGTAAAACATATTACAGGCAGCAGACAGGTAGAGGTTATTGTAACCCTTGAAAGCGGTATTCGTTATAAATACGCCGATATCAGCGAAGGTGCCACCACCGACAAAACCGAAAATGATGCCATTTCCACAAGCAGTGAACATAAAGAAGGCTACATCACCGTAAAAACGGCAGACGGCGGCGAAGAAGCACTGTTAGTAACTCGGCAAATGCCAGAGGTGCGTGGCGTTGCCATTGTTTGCGCAGGCGGTGATGACCCTTATGTAGCCCAAAAAATTGAAAATACCGTTACGGCGGCATTAAATATAACAACACATCGAGTACATATAGCAGGAGGCAACTAAAATGAAAAAAGGTAAGGTTATAGGTAAAGGTCAAATTGCGGTGGGTGTAATGGTGGTGGCTTTAGTCGCAGCAATTTGGCTTAACACAAAATATATGCCCACCACCACAAAATATTTAGGCGAAGCATCCTACGTTTCTAACACAAAGGATGACGCTGTGCAAACACAAGCCACGGTTGAAGATTCCTTTGAAAGCGCTAAAAAAGAACGTGAAAAGGCACTGCAAACCGCAATGGATTCGGTTAAAGAGCTACTAAAAAGTGAATCCTTATCTGAGCAGGATAAAGAGTCGGCCCTAAAGCAAATTGAAAACATTGGCGAAACCATTAAAAAGGAAGCCAATATCGAAATGCTTTTAAAGGCAAAGGGCTTCACACAGGCGGTAGCGGTTATAGGCAACGAGGGTATAAACGTTATAGTTAAATCCGACGGTCTTACTACCGCAAACACAATGCAAATCCAGGATATCGTAACGGCGGAATCGGGTTTAGACCTTTCAAAAATAAAAATTATTCCCATAAAATAAAAAAAGATTGTTTTATTGGCAATTAGGTGTTATAATATAGTAGAGATAATTTAAAGATATATTAGGAGGTTTATATATGCCAAACGATACAAAGCTTTCCATCAATACCGATGTACTTAAGAAAATGACCAAAATCGCCGCTTGCGAGGTTGAAGGTGTAGTAGGTATTTCAAATTCTAATATCGACCTTAAGGGCGCTATTAAATCCAAAAACCCATTTGCAGGCGTAAAGGTTGAAAGCATTAACGGCGCTTTAGAGCTTTGCGTTTACATTATTGTTGAAAAGGATGCCAACGTAAAGAAAGTTGCCGAAAAGGTGCAAGAAAACGTTAAAGACAAGGTACAAACCATGACAGGCACCCCCGTAACAAAGGTTAACGTTACTGTTGAAGGAATAAAATTCCCCGAAGAAGCAGAAGAAACCGAAGAATAATTTGTAAAAATTTACCGCCGAGCGTATTGCTCGCCGGTTATTGTTATTATGTGAAAATTTTTTAATACATAGATTCAATTTCTCTGATTCGGTCATCGATTTTTTTCATTTTTCTTTCAATCAAAAAATAAGGGATTCCCAACCACGTATTCATAAAAATTCGATGTGAAATAGGCAATCTTTGTTCATAAAGAGGAATGTCTATAATGTTTAAACTCTCAAGTAACATAAGAATTAACAATAAAACTGCGCAGCACAAAATAATAGTATTGGTTTTTTTGAAAAACTTATACTGTTTAGTTAATTTCTTAATTTCAATATTATGAGTTTCTGTCAAAACAATCTCTCCTTAATCTTAATGCAAGAGTATAATTCTTACTCCTTATTTGCTTTAGCAGTTGTAATTGATGAAATTAAAATCCTTTTAATTTCAAGGCAATCTTGCAATAAAGAATCTCCTTCTTTTTCTGTAATAATATTAGTTTTCATAAGCAAACGCAACCAATATTCTGTTTCAGCTGTTTCTTTTAATGCAATATGTAGTTTTGCAATAAAATCAGCCTTACTTTGACCATAATTAGCCTCATTAATATTGGCACCAATGCTTGTCCCGCTTCGTACTATTTGCTTTGCTATGATTGTTTCTTTTTTGCTATTTAAAAGATACTTATGTACATTCATAATTCTCGCAGCAAAATCTATTGATTTTTCTATCAAAACATTTTCTTTCATACTATCACCATTTATAATTTTATCATCAATCTGACGAAAATTCAATTAATAATTATTCATTAGCTTGCGATTTAATTATTCATTATTAATTTCGAAAATACGTTTTAGTGAATATTGAATAATATATAATGAAAAAATGAATAATACAAAACAAAAAATCCGCTCTCTTACGAGAACGGATTTTCGTTTTGGTGATCCATCGGGGATTCGAACCCCGGACACCTTGATTAAAAGTCAAGTGCTCTACCGTCTGAGCTAATGAATCATTTTTGACAGCCTTAATATTATATCAACTGCAGTTGCACTTGTCAATAACAAATTTAAATTTTTTTCATTTCTTACAAAATTTTAAAATAAAACAACAATATAATGGCAATTTGCAATAAGATTATAAGCGGAAGTCCCACCATAAACTTATTATGCCTTGTTTTATGTCTGATTATTTGCATGGTAATATACATTGCCACAGCACCACCTAAAACCGATAAAAGCATTAAGGTCTTTTCAGGTGTGCGCCGCCAACCACGCTTTGCGGCAAGTTTATCATAACAACAAACAATTACCGAAATTATACTAATCGCCAACAAATATATTAAAAAATATTTCATTATTTACGCTCGCTAATCTTTTTTCATTATTATAACTTATTTACACCATCTTTTCAATTTGTTTTTTAAGTTTATTTATAATCCTTTTTTCTAATCTAGATATGTATGACTGCGAAATACCCAAGGCATCCGCCACTTCCTTTTGAGTGTACTCTTCATAGCCGTTCATACCAAACCGCATTTCCATAATTTGCTTTTCACGTGCGGGCAAACCATTTACAAACTTATTAAGCAGGTGGCGTTCATCCTCCTGCTCTACTCCCCTACCAACTTCGTCGCCGTCACTACCTAACACATCCGACAATAGCAGTTCGTTACCATCCCAATCAATATTAAGTGGCTCATCTATAGAAATTTCGTGCCGTTGGGAAGAATTTTTACGCAAAAACATTAATATTTCATTTTCAATACACCGTGAAGCGTAGGTGGCAAGTTTAATATTTCGCTCGGGTGCAAATGTGTTAACCGCCTTTATAAGCCCTATTGTGCCAATAGAAATCAGGTCTTCAACATTGGCGTTAACAGTATCAAACTTACGGGCAATATAAACCACCAATCGCAAATTGTGAACAATCAAGGTGTCTCGTGCCGCCTTATCACTTTGACAAACAAGTTCGGCTTCAACATTTTGGGCAAGCGGTGGCGGCAACACCTCGGGTCCGTTAATATAAAAGGTCGGCTTAATAAACCCTATTTTTAAAAGAAAATTGTATATTACCATTTTAATTTTCATTATAATCACCTCAAAATTTTTGGATTAATAATTGCGTTGTAATCATCCCTGAGCGCCGTTTTAGAAATTGCGATTAATGGCTTTTGCAGGGTGATTTTTTTGTTTTCGGACTCTACTGTCGCACTGTCGCACCTGAAAGCGTCAAGGCAAGAATACCCCGAAACCGTACCGCAAGGCAAAATTTGGTACCGCCTTTTCAAATCGGCATTTACTTCAAAATTGCCACTTCCAAGCAAGGCTTCAACCTGTTTTTTGTCGGCTATGATAACCTCGCTTTTGCCAAAGGTATCCCCAAGTGAATTGCCTGTGTCGGCAATTGCTATAAGGCTTATCGATTTACCATCCGCAAAAACGGTTACATTACAGCGTGTAGCCAATTTAGCACTATTGCCGAATATCCGCCACAACAAGCAAAAGGCAATATACCCTAAAACCGAACAACCCACCAAAACCGTGGGAGAAATACTAAAATACACCACCGAATTATTTATAACCATTCCGTAGGGTCTAAAAATCAGCCAAAAGGCAAACATTACCCCAGCATAGCCACAGCTTATTAAAAAGAAAACACCTGTGCTCTTTAAATAAGCTTTAAAATTTGCATTTTTAAAACAAACCGCACTCAAAGTAAATGCCACCAAGGTTTTGTATAGCAGTTCTAACAACACACTTTGCCTTGGTAAAAATATGTAAAGTGATGAAATACCCCCTAAAACCGCCGCCAAAACAACCCGTAAGGTTTTAAGCCGCAGGGATAAAATCTTCGACGTAGCAAGCAACAAAAAGTAGTCTACAAGGGTATTGAGAAAAATCAGTACATCGGCATAAACAATCAAGCTAATCACCGTTTTTATTATACATTAAAAACGCTAAAAAATTTGTCGATTACCGACCCCGATTTTAAAATAATTTGCATAAAAAAACAGCCAACGCTTTAAGCGCCGGCTGTAGTTATAATTATTATTCACCAAATGGGAAATCGAAAGCACCACCACCCTGTGAATTTGAAGAATCATCGTTAGGAACAGGGGTTTTTTCGGTTTCAGAATAGCTTGATTCGCCGACATTTGCCTTTAGCACAGCTTCAACCGAATTACTTTTACCCTTTTCATTAACGTAGGTAACAGTAATTTTTTCACCTGCTTTTAAGCTGTCAATAATATCAAGCACTATATCGTCATTTTTAATTTCCACATCATTAATATGGGTTATAATATCGCCCTTTTTAAGCTTACCGTAAAGGTCGCTATCTTCCGCAACAGAGTTTATATATAAACCAACATACTTATACTTACCGATTTTGGCAGTTACCGAATCTATAGACTGATAGGTTATACCTAATTTACCTCTGCTTACAACCCTACCGTTTTTGATAAGCTCTTCAACAATACGTTTCATTGTTGTTGTAGGAATAGCATATCCCACAGCGTCAATATCGGCACTTGCGAGTTTAGAAGAGGTAATACCTATAACCTGACCGTACATATTAACAAGCGCACCGCCCGAAGAACCGGGGTTAATAGGACTATCGGTTTCAATAAGGCAAGATGAATAACTTGTGGTTGACTGAACACGTCTTCCCGTTGCTGAAATAATACCCTTTGTAATGCTTGAAGCATTTTCAGCACCGCCCGGACGACCGATAGCCACAACGCTTTCACCAAAAATCAATTGGTCAGAATTACCGAAGGTTGCCTTTTTAAATTTGCCGTTCTTAATTTTTAAAACCGCCAAATCCGAAACATTGTCACCCGCTACATATTCAGCATCGTATTCCTTATTATCGTGGGTGTAAATCTTAAACTTTGCAGCACCTACATTGGAATAAATATGGTCGTTTGTTACTATATATCCATCATCCGAATATATTACACCAGTAGCATTTGAAGCAATACCCTGCGAATTATAAACGGCAATACCTACAATGCTTGGATTAACCTTTTCATAAACTGCGGCAGGTGTCATTTCATCAGTGTTTTGGGGCTTAGCATTAAGACCCACATTGACATTGCCGCCAATATTCGCCTTATCGTTACTGTTTTTACCCACAAAATACCCCGCTGTACAAGCAGTTGTAAGGGCAATTATAGCCACCATAACAAGTGTGAAAAATTTAAGTCCACGGCTCATGGGCTTGGTGTCGCCCACAGGCTCAACCACAGTAAAGTTTATAGGGTTATAGGGTGGCACAAAAACAGGTGGTTTTTCTTCTACTACGGGTGTTTCGGCTTCCGGCTTTTCTTCGGGCTCGAGTGCCGGTTCTTCTAAAACAGGCTCAGTTACTGCTTCAGGTTGCAAAGCTTCCTGTTCACCGCTTCCAGTATTATAATCAAATTGGTTAAATTCTTCCATACTATATCTCCTTTGGTAATATAATTTTAAAGGACGTAAATTCGTTTTCCTTACTCGTTACCGAAATTTTTCCCTTATGTGCCGAAACTATCATTTTAGCAATATAAAGTCCTAATCCTGTGCTGTTTTTCACTTCGTTACGGGATTTATCCGTTTTATAAAATCTTTCAAACACAAAGGGTAATTCCCTTTCGGGTATGCCCTTGCCTGTGTTTGTAATAGTAAAATTCACATTTTCGGCATCCTGCGATAGTGAAAAATGAATTTTTCCACCCTCGCTTGTAAATTTTATTGCATTATCTACCAGATTATAAACCACCTGATAAATTAAATCCTTATCACAATAAAGGTTTACACTTTCAATGGTATCAAGCCCCAGTATATTAAGCTTTTGCTGTTCTATACGTTGCTCTTGACCTATCATTATTGTACATAAAAGCTCGTAAAAGTCAAATTTTTCACGTTTTAAGGCAAACTCTTCCGATTCAAGCCTTGCAATACTTAACATATTAT
>JAZORK010000146.1:0-15770 GCA_045656485.1 Acutalibacteraceae bacterium
GAAAAGCGGTAAAAACCGCAAAAAAAGGAGTAAAAAAATTATGAAAAAATTATTATCGTTTATATTGGTGTTAATGCTTTTGCTTAGTATTATACCGATGGGTGCCGTGATGGCTAATGCCGATACCCAAATCGGCGGTCAATACGGAGAGTGCAGTTGGAGTTTGGTTGACGGTGTGCTTACCGTTAGTGGCAAGGGTGACCTTTCAGAAGCAATAGTATCTCAAATGGAAGAACAATTGGACAAAAAGGAAGGTTTGGTAACCGAAGTTATAATCGAAACAGGGATTACATTTATAAGCCATAGGGCGTTTTGGGGTTATAAAAACCTTAAAAGTATTAGCATACCAAATACCGTTACCAGAATAGGCGGAAGTGTTTGTGCTGAGTGTGTAAATCTTACAAGTGTGATTATTCCTGAAAGTGTTAAGAGAATTGGCGATGATTCATTTTGGGGATGTAAAAAACTTTCAAAGGTAACACTTCCTGATGGCCTTGAATATATAGGCGGATACGTATTTGAAAATACCGAATTGTACGAAAATGAAAAAAATTGGGAAAATGGTGTTTTATATATCGGTAATTATTTATTTGATACCAAAGAGACGGTTTCGGGTGATTATAAGGTTAAAGATGGTACACGCACAATTCGTGACGGGGCATTATCTTATTGTAAAAAGCTTAAAAGTGTAACTATACCCGCAAGTGTTGTACATATAGGTTACGAAGCACTTACAAGGGGCGGTATAGAAAGCATAAAGGTCAGTTCCAAAAATAAAAATTATACATCGGTGGACGGTGTGTTATTTAGTAAAGATAAGTCGGAGTTAGTTAAATTCCCAAGTGGAAGAACAGGGGATTACAAAATCCCTAAAAATGTAAAGAGTATTGGAAAAACTGCATTTATGGGTTGTTCTCTTACAAGTGTAAGCATTCCTATTGATTTTGACCCAGACGAATGCGCTGTTTTTCAAAACAGCAAAAAACTCGAAACTGTAACCTTTGAAGAAGGGGTAGAATGGATTGATGCGAGTGCATTCAATGATTGTACTAACATTAAAACTGTAAATTTACCAAGCACTATCGAAATGATAGAAGGAAATGCGTTTTCTGAAAGCAAAAAAATTGCCGTGGTTAATTACAACGGTACTAAAAAATTGAGAGATGATATAGGGGGTATCGAAGAAAATAAAAATCTTTTAAAGGCAAAATGGAATTATTCTGGACTTGAAAAGGAAGAACCAAGTTATCCCCAAAACACAGGTAACGGCAAAGATAAAAATAAAGCCGAATCGAATTATGATGAATTTTTTGCAACAACTGTAACAGATGACGTTGAATCTGAAGTCGTTGAATCGGAAGTTATTGAATCGGAAGTCGTTGAATCAGACATTGTTGAATCGGAAGTGATGGAGTCAGATTCGCTTGAATCGGATGATATAGTTGTAGATAGAGATGACGATACGTTTGTAGAAAGTGAAAGTTCTATAAAAAAAGGAACGGAAAATAATGGACTTGTGATTTTAGGCTTCGGTATTATTGCAGTATTGGTTTTTGGCGGTGCTGTTGTTGCGATAATACTCTTGAAAAAACGAAAAAAACAGAATAATAAAAAATAGATATATTGTAAGGCGGGGGCTTGCTCCCGCCGTTTTTTTTTAAAATATATAATTTGACATGGCGTTAAATTTTAAGTATAATCCCCTTATGAAGATAGGTAATATTGAATTTAAAGGTTTTGCTGCTCTTGCTCCTATGGCAGGTGTTGCCGATAGGGCTATGAGAGAAATATGTGTGCGCCACGGCGCTGGGTTTACCGTTTGTGAGCTTACAAGCTCTAAGGGTGTGTCTATGGGGGATAAAAAGTCGTTTGAGCTACTTAATATCTCGGATAATGAACGCCCTTGCGCTTCGCAACTTTTTGGTAGAGAACCTGAAACTATGGCGGTAGCTGCCAAAAAGGCGATAGAATTTTCGCCCGATTTTATTGATATAAATATGGGTTGCCCTGCCCCCAAGGTTGCAGGGAATTTGTGCGGAAGTGCCTTAATGAAAGACCCCGAACTTGCTGAGCGTATTGTAAAAGCGGTGGTGGATGCGGTGAATATTCCCGTAACTGTTAAAATGCGTACAGGGTGGGACAGCGACAACCTTAATGCGCCTGAACTTGCAAAACGGTGCGAAAATGCAGGCGCTTCGATGATAACCGTTCACGGCAGAACACGAAAACAAATGTATTCGCCCGGTATTGATTATAAAACCATTGCCGATGTTAAAAAAGCGGTAAATATCCCTGTTGTTGCCAATGGTGACGTTTGTGACGGTGAAAGTGCAAAATATATGCTCGACGTTACAGGGTGTGATTATTTAATGGTGGGCAGAGCCGCACAGGGCAACCCATTTGTTTTCGAGCAAATAAACGCATATTTAAGTGGTAAAGACTACACTCCACCGACATTAGAAGAAAAATTTGCCGTTTTGTTAGAGCAGGTATCTTTAATGCAAAAATACAAGGCGGAGCGTGTGGCAATTTTAGAATCCCGCAAGCACACCGCTTGGTATATGACAGGGCTTCACGGTGCTGCTAATATCCGCCGAATGTGTGGGGAAATATCTTCAATAGACGATATAAAAAGAATTATTGAATTTGCACTTGAACAAAACAAAGATTTGTGATAAACTTTTAGGGTTGAAAGGGATGATATAATGTCAGGACATAGTAAATGGAGTAATATTAAGCGCAAAAAGGAAAAAACCGATGCTGCGAAGGCTAAAATCTTTACCAAAATCGGTAGAGAAATTGCCGTTGTTGTAAAGCAGGGTGGCGCTAACCCCAACGAAAACAGCAAGTTAAAGGACGTTATTGCAAAGGCTAAGGCGGCAAACGTGCCTAACGATAATATTGAAAGAATTATTAAAAAAGCCGCAGGCGAAGGCGATAACACCAACTACGAAGAATTACTTTACGAAGGCTACGGCCCTTGTGGTGTGGCAGTTGTGGTTGAAACTTTAACCGACAACCGCAACCGTACAGCAGGTGAAATGCGCCATTATTTTGATAAATTCGGTGGCAATTTAGGTCAGTCGGGCTCGGTTACATTTATGTTTGACCGCAAAGGTATAATTGTTATTGAAGCTGATGGCTTAGATGAAGACACCGTTATGGAAGCTGCTTTAGAAGCAGGCGCTGACGATTTTGAATTCGACGGCGAAATTTTTGAAATTTCTACCGAGCCGAATTCTTTAGGTGCAGTTCGTGATGCTTTGGAAGAACAGGGTTACAAATTTGTTTCTGCCGAAGTAGCTTACGTACCGCAAACAATGTCTACCATTGACGACCCCGATTTAGTGGTTAAAATGGAAAGACTTATTGATATGCTTGAAGAAAATGACGATGTTCAGGCAGTTTGGCACAACTGGGAAATGCCTGAAGAGTAATATTAAATTCGGAATTCGTAATTATTGCGATGTATCCATATAGATATATTGTATGGCGGGGCCTTGTGTCCCGCCGTTTGATTTAATGTAATTTATAGGAGTAAGGTATGAAAAGAATTTGCAAATTAGCTAGTGTTATTTTAATTCTTTCGCTTATCTTTAGCGGATGCGCTAATAATGGGCTCGTGATGGGAAAGTTTAAAACGGTTGAATTAAATCCCGTTAATCACCAAGGCGTTGTTTTGGAAAACGGCGGCATGGCAAGTGAGGTTGGCACAAACAATCGCCCCCGAACCGATGTAGTTCGCACAAGGGATTTTCTTAAAATAGAAGATTTTAAAAGGGTAGAGCTTGGCGACGGCTACCATATGGTTTTTATTTTGTATTCTGATAGGGATTCGACCACCCGTATAACTTCAAGCGGATGGCTACAGGACGGACAAGATTTTACATTCGAGGAATTTCTTAAAAATAGCAATTTTACCGAATATCCGTCGGGTAATGAGCCTGTTTATTTTAGATTAGTAGTATCGGCAAATTCCGATGCGGAAGTATCCTCTTTGCCTAAGGATGCCTTGACCTTGACAACGGCAGACGGCAAGAGAGAAACACCCGAAATGACACGGGGTACTATCGACAAAGGCACAGTTTATGCAGGTGTTAATACCCGCCTTCATACAAAGGATTTGTTATCCCTTGAAGATTATAAAAGTGTGAGTCTTAGTGCTGATTACAAGGCGGTATACCATATATATAATGAGGATGGCTATTGGCTCGGCTCGTTGAATGGCTGGCAACAGGGTAAAGCAGAGTCCTTATTCACAACCGAACAAATGCTTGATACGAGTAAATTGTCTAATTATATTTCGGGCAAAGCTCCTGTTTATTTTAAGTTCCAGATTAAATACGCCAAAGTTGAAGGTGGCGAGGTTTTGACATCTAACCTTAAAAATATGGGGCTTAACTTTGTTAAAAGTGATACCGCCGATAATGATAATTTGAATTATCCCGAAAATGAAAAAGAAACCGATTTTAAATTTGAAAATGTTTTTGAAATCGGTGCGGCATATAACGGACCGTGGCAAGAGGGCGCTATCGCTGATGGTAAGCTTTTTGCAATTAACCACAACGGCGAAGGCGTGGTTTACAGCCTTGAAGGCAAGGAAAAGTTGGGCACCTTTTTGTTGGATAAGCGCAATGCTATAAATCCTCACGCAAATTCGGTGGCCTTTGGCTCACAGTATTATAAAAAGGGCGATAAATATCCCCTTATGTACGTAAGTGTTTATAATAACTATGAAAACGATGCCGAGCGTTATGAAGGACATTGCTTGGTTTATCGTATTTTAGAAGACAAAAAAGGCTATTCTAGCGAACTTGTTCAGGTTATAAAAATAGGCTTTACTGAAGATTTGACTTTGTGGAAATCACTTGAGGGCAGAGGCGATGTTAATCCCTTCGGCAATTTTGTGGTTGATACCGATAATAACGAATTATATGCTTACGTCTTGCGTGATGCCGATAAAGTGACAAGATTCTTTAAATTCTCGGTTCCTTCACTCGACGAGGGTGAAAAGAATTCTCGCTATGGCTGTAATGTAGTAACCCTTGAGCCTGCTGATATTAAAGACCAATTTGATACCGAATATTTCACCTATATTCAAGGCACGGGATACGTTAGTGGTATGATTGTTTCATCTGCGGGTCTCGGTTACGGTAATGCGGGTGCGGCACAGATAAATATTATTGATTTGAAAACCAAAAAAGCGGTGGCAACATATAATCCTATAAGTGCGGGTCTTTATAACGAGGCCGAAATTGTGGCAGTAGACCGCGAAACTAACAAGGTTTATTATGCCGGCTCTGACGGACAGGTAAGATACCTTACTTTTATGGATAAGTTTGTGGATGAAAGAAAGTAAAATAATTTGTTAGTAAAAATTATTTTACAATATGTATATATTGTGGTAAAATTTATTTATAATGATTTTACGTTTACGCAAGGGGAAGATAAAATGAAAAAATTGTTGGCAATTGTTTTGACTTTAGTGTTGCTGTTGTCGATAGTACCTTTAGGCACTATGACTGCCTCAGCCGCTACAAGCGGCAAAACTGGTGACTGCACCTGGAGCCTTGATGGCACTGTGCTTACCATTAGCGGTAATGGTGAAATGGGAGATTATAATTATAGTAGTAATAAGGCTCCGTGGGGAACAAATATTACACAGGTTATTATTGAAGATGGTGTTACCAGTATATGTAATTATGCATTTTATAATTGCTCAAGCCTTACAAGTACTAACATCCCTGATAGTGTTACAAGAATAGGTCGGTATGCTTTTGAAAATTGCAAGAGCCTTACAAGCATAACAATCCCTGATAGAGTTACGAGTATAGGTAATTATGCATTTTATCGTTGCGAAAGTCTTGAAAGCATAATAATTCCGGCTGGTGTTACAAGTATAGGTGATGGTGCATTTGAATATTGCACAAGCCTTACAAGCATAACAATCCCTGATAGAGTTACAAGTATAGGTAATAGTGCGTTTTATGGTTGCGAAAAACTTACAAGTGTGACTATCCCCGGTAGCGTTAGAAGTATAGGTAATCTTGCATTTTATAATTGTAACAATCTTAGAAGTATAACAATTGGTGAGAGTATTAAAAGTATAGGCCTGGCTGCTTTTTTGAGTTGTACGAACCTTAGTGAAGTCATTTGTTATGGGTCGGAAAATTATAAAGATAAGATATCAATTGATTGTCATAATACTAATTTGTTAGATGCAGAGTGGCACTATGTGTCTTGTGAACACGTCTATTCCTATGTTTGTGATGCCGGTTGTAATAGATGTGGCAACACAAGAACAATCACCCATAACTACGAATGGATAATTAGTAAAAATGCAAACTGCGCTGTAAATGGTAAAAAACATGAAGAATGTACCGTTTGCGGTGCTAAGCGTAATGAAGGCGCAATTATAAATGCTACAGGTGACCATACATATAGCAATGCTTGTGATACAAGCTGTGATGTTTGTGGAAGATTACGTTCAGTTAGCGACCACACTTATACTCACGAAGCTGATAAGTATTGTGATATTTGTGAAGTTGAACGTGAAGTTATAGGCCAACATCTTATTAAAGAAAATGGTGTAACCTATTATTATGTAGATGGTGAAAAATCGGATATTACAAGCCTTGTAAAAATTAACGGCAAATGGCACTATATTAAAGATGGCAAGTTTGCTTCTGATGAAACTACATTAGTTAAGTACAACGGCAAGTGGTACCACGTGAAGAACGGTCTTAAGACAACATCCACCACTTTAGTTAAATATAACGGTAAGTGGTACTATGTTGAAAAGGGTGTTAAAACCACAAAAACTACACTTGTTAAGTACAATGGCGTTTGGTACTATGTAAAGGATGGTAAGAAGAACACCTCGACAACATTGGTTAAGTATAATGGTGTTTGGTACTACGTAAAGAGTGGCAAGAAGAACAGTGCTACCACACTTGTTGAATACAACGGCACGTGGTACTATGTAAAAAGCGGTAAGAAGAACGCTTCTACCACACTTGTTAAGTACAACGGTAAGAAGTACTATGTAAAGAAGGGTATTGCTCAACTTAAATTCTCCGGCAAGGTTAAGATTAGCGGCAAGACCTATATCGTTAAAAAAGGTGTTGTAAAATAAAACAAAAACTCTCGCTTTGGCGAGAGTTTTGTTTTATAAATGAATGATGAATAATTTATAATTATGATATTGCTTGTCCGACCGATTTGTCAAATCAACCCTTACAAATAATCTGTGTAAAAAACAGTAGAAAAATGGTGCTTTTTAAAAATAATGTAAAAATATGGGAAAAGTGAAAATTTTTTCAAAAAAAGTGCTTGACTAATAGATTTTATTGGTATATAATTATGAATTACTAATAAAGATGGGGTAATGTGCGTTGTTTTCAGGATTTAAGGGAGTTTTTTGTTCTGAAAATGCCAAAAAAACCCACTATTTAAGGTTTCTCTTATGGTGTTTTTGCCATAAAATTTAAAGAGGAGTGAAAGTGTACCTATGAAATCAACTTCAATGGTAAAACCGGTTATGTTGGGTAAAAATGTTAGACAAACATTTTCCAAAATCAATGAAGTAATTGATATGCCCAACCTTATTGAAATCCAAAAGGATTCTTACAAATGGTTTGTCACCGAAGGTCTAAAGGAAGTTTTCAGAGATATGGCTGCTATTACTGACTATAGCGGCAATCTTCAGTTAAGCTTTGTGGACTATCGTTTTGACGAAAAGCCGAAGTATGATGTTACCGAATGTAAGGCAAGAGATGCAACATACGCTGCCCCCTTGCGTGTTACTGCCCGCCTTGTTAACAACGAAACAGGCGAAATCAAGGAAAGTGAAGTTTCCCTTGGTGATTTTCCGATTATGACTGAATCAGGCACCTTTGTTATCAATGGTGCTGAACGTGCAGTAGTTTCGCAGTTGGTTCGTTCTCCCGGCGTGTACTATGCTGTAAAAATCGACGAAAAAACAGGTAAGAAGCTGTTTTCCTCTACTATTATTCCTAACCGTGGTGCTTGGCTTGAATATGAAACTTCGGTTAACGATGTGCTTTATGTTCGTATAGATAAAAACCGCAAGCTTCCCCTTACCACATTTATCCGTTCTTTAGGTGTTGAAACTAACGCCCAAATTAGAGAACTTTTTGGCGAGGACGAGCGTTTGGCAGCTACCTTGGATGCAGATGACACCAAGACTGTTGAAGAAGCCCTTGTTGAAGTTTACAAAAAACTCCGCCCAAGCGAACCTGTAACTATTGAAGGCGCAAAGAATTATGTTGAACAGTTATTCTACGACCCTCACCGTTACGATATTTCTCGCGTTGGTAGATATAAATACAACAAAAAGTTAGGCATTGGTGCCCGTATTGCTGGCACTGTATTGTCACGCCCTGTTGTTGATACTCTTACAGGTGAAATTATTGCCGATGCCCAAACAAGCGTTACTAAGGAATTGGCAAATATTATCGAAACCAAGGGTGTAAACAACGTTTATGTTAACGTTACCGACCATGAAGGCAACGTAAGTGAAGTTAAGGTATTATCTAACGGTATGGTAAACCTTGCTGACTTTACTGATTTTACCACTGAAGAATTAGCACAGCTTGATGAATTAGGCATAAACGAACAGGTTTCCTTTAATGTTTTAACATCCCTTATTGAAAACAGCACTTCTAAGGAAGATTTGTTCCAGGCTATTATTGATAATGCCGATGACCTTATTCCTAAGAGCATTTGCCTTGATGATATTTTTGCTTCAATAAGCTATTTCTTAGGTCTTCCCCACAATGTAGGTACAGTTGACGATATCGACCACTTAGGCAATCGTCGTATCCGCAGCGTTGGTGAATTATTGCAAAACCAATTCCGTATCGGTATTTCCCGTATGGAAAGAGTAGTGCGTGAAAAAATGACCTTACAGGCTCAGGATGCCGAAAATATCACACCTCAGTTCCTTATAAATATTCGTCCTGTTGTGGCTGCTATTAAAGAATTCTTTGGTTCTTCACCATTGTCACAATTTATGGACCAAACCAACCCATTATCTGAACTTACCCACAAGCGTCGTTTGTCAGCGCTCGGTCCTGGTGGTCTTTCTCGTGACCGTGCATCATTCGAAGTGCGTGACGTTCACTACACACACTACGGCCGTATGTGTCCTATCGAAACACCTGAAGGTCCTAACATCGGTCTTATCTCTTATCTTGCAACATTTGCTAGAATAAACAAATACGGCTTTATTGAAACCCCATTCCGTAAGGTAGAAAACGGCAAGGTTCTTGATGAAGTGGTTTATATGACCGCTGACGAAGAAGATAATTACGTTGTAGCACAGGCTAACGAACCGTTGGATGAAAACGGCTACTTCGTTAACAAAAAGGTTAATGCCCGTTTCCGTGAAGACTTTAGGGAAATTGAGGCTACCAATGCTGAATTTATGGACGTTTCGCCTAAGATGGTTGTTTCAGTAGCTACTGCTATGATTCCCTTCCTTGAAAACGACGATACCAACCGTGCGCTCATGGGTTCAAACATGCAGAAGCAGGCAGTGCCGCTCTTAAAACCTGAAAATCCCTTTGTTGCTACCGGTATGGAATATAAAGCAGCTGTTGACTCGGGCGTTGTAGTCCTTGCAAAACGTGCAGGTGAAGTTACCTACGTTTCAGCTGATACAATTAAAATCCGTGCTACAAACGGTGAAATTGATGAATATGAACTCATTAAGTTCTTACGTTCTAACCACGGTACCTGTATTAACCAAAAGCCTATCGTATCTGTTGGTGAACAGGTTGTAGAAAAACAGGTTATTGCCGACGGTCCCGCAACAAGCGGCGGTGAAATTTCTCTCGGACGTAATGCTCTTATCGGCTTTATGACCTGGGAAGGCTATAACTATGAAGACGCTGTTTTAATTAACGAACGTCTTGTTCGTGAAGATATTTACACCTCTATTCATATTGAAGAATATGAAATCGAGTGCCGTGATACTAAACTCGGACCGGAAGAAATCACACGTGATATCCCCAACGTTGGCGACGATGCTTTAAAGGATTTGGACGAACGTGGTATTATCCGTATTGGTGCCGAAGTTACCGCAGGTGACATTCTTGTAGGTAAGGTTACACCTAAGGGCGAAACCGAACTTACCGCTGAAGAAAGACTTTTACGTGCAATCTTCGGTGAAAAGGCACGTGAAGTTCGTGATACTTCTTTACGTGTTCCCCACGGTGAATATGGTACAATTGTTGACGTTAAGGTATTTACAAGAGAAAACTCTTCAGAATTAAGCCCCGGCGTTAACGTTGTTGTACGTTGCTATATTGCTCAAAAGCGTAAGATTTCTGTTGGCGATAAGATGGCTGGTCGTCACGGTAATAAGGGTGTTGTATCCCGCATTTTACCAAGTGAAGATATGCCCTTCTTACCCGATGGTACTCCCCTTGATATCGTGCTTAACCCCTTGGGCGTACCTTCACGTATGAATATCGGTCAGGTGCTTGAAGTTCACTTAGGCTATGCCGCAAAGGCACTTGGCTGGCACATTTGCACACCTGTATTTGACGGCGCACACGAAGAAGATATTCGTGAATGCTTCCGCTTAGCAGAAGAAGATACAAAGGGCGACGATTATGCATATAAGAACTCTGCCGCTTTGGACTTCTCACGTATTCCGCTTACCGAAGATGCTAAAACTCAGCTCTTTGACGGTCGTACAGGTGAACCCTTTGTTAACCCTGTAACCGTAGGTTATATGTACTATCTCAAACTCCACCACTTAGTAGACGATAAGATTCACGCTCGTTCTACCGGTCCTTACTCATTGGTTACACAACAACCCTTGGGTGGTAAGGCTCAGTTCGGTGGTCAGCGTTTCGGTGAAATGGAAGTTTGGGCACTTGAAGCTTACGGCGCAGCTTACACCTTACAGGAAATCTTAACCGTTAAGTCTGACGATGTTGTCGGCCGTGTTAAGACTTATGAATCTATTGTTAAGGGTCTTAATATTCCTGCACCCGGCGTACCTGAATCATTCAAGGTTCTTATTAAGGAATTACAGTCCTTAGGTCTTGATGTTAAGGTGCTCGACAAGTATAAGGAAGAAATTGACCTTAAGCAGTCGTTTGATGACGACGATATTACCATTGGCACACCCACTTTACCTGAAGATGGCGAATTCCAGCAAGAAACCGTTGTAGACGGTCTTGATGGTTACACCTTGCAGGATGAAAACGGTGAAGCAATTGAAGAAACCGAAAACTCAACCGAGTTTGAAGACCAATAATTTAGGAGGGGCATATAATGGCAGAAATTGAATTTGAATCCATAAAAATAGGACTTGCATCTCCCGAACAAATCAGAAGTTGGTCACACGGGGAAGTAACAAAACCTGAAACCATTAACTATCGTACCTTAAAGCCCGAACAAGGCGGTCTTTTCTGTGAACGCATTTTTGGACCTCAAAAGGACTGGGAATGCCATTGCGGAAAGTATAAGCGTATTCGTTATAAGGGTAAGGTTTGCGAACGCTGCGGTGTTGAAGTAACCCGTGCTAAAGTACGCCGTGAGCGTATGGGCACTATTGAACTTGCAGCCCCCGTATCACACATCTGGTATTTTAAAACTATCCCTTCAAAAATGGGCTTAGTACTTGATATTACCCCAAAAGCTTTGGAACAGGTACTTTATTTTTCACAGTATATCGTAACCGACCCCGGTACTACTCCGCTTGAAAAGAAGCAATTGCTTAATGAAAAGCAGTATATGGATATGCGCGAAAAATATGAGGACGATTTTAAGGCCTCAATGGGTGCTGAAGCAATTAAAGAATTGCTAAGTGAAATCGACCTTGACGAAGTTTGCGCAGAACTTAGAACCGAGCTTGAAGATGCTGCAGGTCAAAAGAGAATCCGCATTTTAAAAAGACTTGAAGTTTTAGAAGCATTCAGACAGTCGGGTAACCGCCCTGAATGGATGATTCTTGTCGTAATTCCGGTAATTCCACCCGATTTACGTCCTATGGTACAGCTTGATGGCGGCCGTTTTGCCACAAGTGACCTTAATGACCTTTACAGACGTGTTATTAACCGTAACAACCGCCTTAAGAGACTTTTAGAACTTAATGCACCTGACATTATCGTTCGTAATGAAAAGAGAATGCTTCAGGAAGCGGTTGACGCTCTTATAGATAACGGTAGACGTGGTAAGCCTGTTACCGGTCCTAACAACCGTCCTCTTAAATCCCTTTCGGATATGCTTAAGGGTAAGCAGGGTCGTTTCCGTCAAAACTTGCTTGGTAAGCGTGTTGACTACTCAGGCCGTTCGGTTATCGTAGTAGGTCCCGAACTTAAGATGTATCAATGCGGTCTTCCTAAGGAAATGGCACTTGAACTCTTCAAGCCCTTCGTAATGAAGCGCCTTGTTGAAACCAAGATTGTTATAAATATTAAAACTGCTCGTAAAATGGTTGACCGTGCTTCTGCTGAAGTTTGGGATGCCTTAGAGCTTGTAATTAAAGAACATCCCGTTCTTTTAAACCGTGCGCCTACACTTCACCGCTTGGGTATTCAAGCCTTTGAACCCGTGCTTGTTGAAGGTAAAGCACTTAAGCTTCATCCCCTTGTATGTACCGCATACAATGCCGACTTCGACGGCGACCAAATGGCTGTTCACGTACCCCTTTCTGCAGAAGCTCAGGCCGAAGCTCGTTTCCTTATGCTTGCGGCTAACAACCTTTTAAAGCCTTCTGACGGTAAGCCTGTAACCGTTCCTACACAGGATATGGTTCTCGGTTCATACTACTTAACACTCGTTAAGGCCCATGAACCGGGTGCAAACAAGGTATTTAGGGATAAAAACGAAGCTATTATGGCTTACAACGACGGTATAGTTGGTCTTCACGCACCTATCCGTGTTAGAATGTCTGACGAAAACGGTAACGGTAAGCTTGTTTGGTGTACTGTTGGCTTTATCATCTTTAATGAATCTATTCCCCAAAACTTAGGCTTTGTTGACAGAACAAACCCCGACCATGCTTTTGATTTAGAATGGTGCTTTAAGCTCCGTGACCCCGATAAGAAGGTTATCGAAAGCAACGATGATATTATTCAAAACAAGGTTGGCAAGAAGCAACTTGGTAAGATTATTGATAAGTGTATTGAAACCTCTGGCACAAGCGAATCTGCTATTGTTCTTGATAACATTAAGCAAACAGGCTTTAAGTATTCTACTAAGGGCGCTATCACTGTTGCGGTTATCGATGCCGTAATTCCGCCTGCTAAGAAGGATATTTTGGCTGATGCTGAAGCACAAATTGATAAGGTTACTAAGAACTATCGTCGTGGTCTTATTAATGACGATGAAAGAAGCCGTCATATTATTGAAATTTGGAACAAGGCTACCGAAGACGTTGCTGATGCACTTAAGGGCAACCTTGATGAGTTCAACCCCATCTTTATGATGGCTGACTCGGGTGCGCGTGGTTCTATGAGCCAGATTCGTCAGCTCGCAGGTATGCGTGGTCTTATTGCAAATACCGCCGGTAAGGTTATTGAAGTTCCCATTCGTGCTAACTACCGTGAAGGTCTTAACGTACTTGAATACTTTATTTCTTCACGTGGTGCTCGTAAGGGTCTTGCCGATACTGCGCTTCGTACAGCTGACTCGGGTTACCTTACCCGCCGTCTTGTTGACGTAGCACAGGATGTTATTGTTCGTGAAGATGATTGCGGTACCGAAAAGGGTATTGTAATTACCGATATTAAGGATGGCAACCACATTCTTGAACCATTAGAAGAACGTCTTGAAGGCCGTTATCTTATGAATGACCTTTATATTGATGATAAGCTTGTTTGGTCTAAGGATGATATGATTACTGCTGATGGCGCAAAGAAAATTGTGGATGCAGGCGTAACTGAAATTGAAATCCGTTCAGTTCTTACCTGTCACAGCCACCACGGTGTATGTAAGAAGTGTTATGGTAAAAACCTTGCTACTGCAAAACCTGTTACCACAGGCGAAGCAGTTGGTATCGTAGCTGCTCAGTCTATCGGTGAACCTGGTACACAGCTTACCATGCGTACATTCCACACCGGTGGTATCGCATCTACCGAAGATATTACACAGGGTCTTCCCCGTGTTGAAGAACTTTTCGAAGCAAGACGTCCTAAGCGTTGCGGTCTTATCGCTAAGATTGACGGTCGCGTTCGCATTGCTGAAGAAAAGAAGAGCAACGTTATCATTATTACTAATGATGAACTTGCCACCGAAGAAAAGGTTACTATTCCTTACGGTGTTCGTTGCTTAGTTAACGATGGCGACTATGTAAAAGCAGGCGATATGTTAATCCCCGGTTCTAAGTATCCGCAGGATATTTTGGAAGCACAGGGTCCTGAAGCTGTTCAGAACTATATCATTGCTGAAATTCAAAACGCTTACCGTACACAAGGTGTTGATATCAACGATAAGCACATTGAAGTTATCATCCGTCAAATGATGAAGAAGCTTCGCATTGTTGAT
Organism: Acutalibacteraceae bacterium; assembly: GCA_045656485.1. Taxonomy (GTDB): domain Bacteria; phylum Bacillota; class Clostridia; order Oscillospirales; family Acutalibacteraceae; genus UBA737. The sequence continues at coordinate 14,527 of JAZORK010000146.1, forward strand.
TCCGGTTCTACCGACCTTTTACAAAACGTAAGCTACGAATATAAGGAAATTGCTGAAGCCAATGCCGCTGTTGAGGCTCGTATTGCCGCAGGTGAAGAAGGTCTTAGTAAGGCTACCTATAAGGCAACACTTTTGGGTATTACCAAGGCTTCCTTGGCAACCGAATCCTTCTTGTCAGCTGCTTCCTTCCAAGAAACTACACGTGTTCTTACCGAAGCTGCTATTAAGGGCAAGGAAGACCCGCTATTTGGTCTTAAGGAAAATGTTATTATCGGTAAGTTGGTACCTGCAGGTACCGGTATGAAATCGGAAGAAATTAATCCTACTGTATTAGAGGAAGAAGTAATCGAACCCGAAATCATTGAAACTGAAGAAGTAACAGAAGAAGCTGTTGCTGAATAATTAATGCTTAAAACCTCTCGCAGTGATGCGGGAGGTTTTTTATAATTGTTTATTGAAAATAAAATTATGCTGTGGTAATATAATTTTGTAGACCTTGTTATTACTATTAAGGGGATGATTTTATGAAAAAACTTATTGCAACTATATTGTCCATAATATTAGTGATGTCGGCGGCGGTAACAGACACCTTTAATTTGCCGGTCAATGCGGCAAATTGTAATTCTAATAAAGTGAACGTATATCAAAAAAAAGTTGAATTGCCTGGTGCATTATCTACTAATTATTACAACGCTTTTTCTGCTAGGACACCTAAAATGGTTTCTTTTGTGGACAGTAAAGGGAGCTATAACGTAGCATACCCTTCTGAGAATAATCTCTACGTATACCGTTATAATAATGAGTTAAACCTCACTTCTACATTAAAAATACCATTTCGTCTATCTCTTTTTGGTAACGTGACATTTGATGAAGATGGAAACCTTTATGCTTGCTGGGGCGAAAATGACACCGAAGAAAGCAACGCAGAAGTTATTCGCGTATCAAAATATGATTATAATGGTGCCTTACTCGGTGAACTTTGTTTAAATGGCAGGGATACAGCACACTATTCGCCAGCAAACTATTGGGGAACCAAATTGCTATTTAATTTTGGAACATGCTCTATGGCGATTAATAACGGAGTTCTTGCGTGTAATTTTGAAAGACAAATGTATAACGGCCATCATTCAAATTTTGCTTTTTATGTTGATTGTGACACAATGGAACGAATCAAAGGACAACCACCTTATGTTTCTCATTCTTTTGACCAGGATTGTATAGCTACTTCTGACGGCGGTTTTTTA
>JAZORK010000147.1:0-9019 GCA_045656485.1 Acutalibacteraceae bacterium
TAAGAATGCATCGCCGTGCAAACTTTTATTATAGACATAATTTAATGTTTTTAGCGCGACTCGTTTCTCAAAGAGCGGCTAGAAAAACAGGTATAGAAATTCACCCCGGTGCTACCATTGGTAGAAGACTTGTTATCGCCCACGGTACAGGGGTTGTAATAGGTGAAACCACCGAAATTGGTGATGATGTACTGATTTATCAGGGTGTAACCCTTGGTGGTACAGGTAAGGACACAGGCAAACGCCACCCTACTATTGGTAACAATGTTATGATAAGTGCGGGTGCTAAGGTGTTAGGTCCCTTTAAAATAGGGGATAATTCACGTGTGGCGGCAGGCGCAATAGTTTTAACCGAAGTTCCGCCCAATTCTACCGTTGTGGGTGTTCCCGCACGAGTGGTTAAGCAGGACGGTAAGCGTGTAGCACTTGACCAAATCCACATTCCCGACCCTGTAAAACAAAAAATGGACTCGCTCGAAAGCCGAATTATAGAGCTTGAAGCCTTATTGAAGGAGAGAAAATAATGAAAATTTTTAACACACTTACAAGACAAAAGGATGATTTTAAACCCATTACCGAAGGTGAAGTAAAAATTTATGCCTGCGGTCCTACCGTTTATAACTATATTCACATTGGTAATGCACGTCCTCTTTGTGTTTTTGACGTTTTACGCCGTTATTTTGAATGGCGTGGTTTTAAGGTAAACTTTGTTCAAAACTTTACCGATATAGATGATAAACTCATTAACAAGGCTAATGCTGAGGGTATTACAGTACCCGAAGTTGCTGAAAGATTTATCGGCGAATTTTGGACCGATGCTAAGGGTCTTAACGTGCGTGAAGCTACCGTTCACCCCCGTGCTACCGAAAATATTGCCGAAATTCAGGGTATAATTTCTTCTCTTATTGAAAAGGGCTATGCTTATGAATCATCAGGTGACGTTTATTACCGTGCTAAAAAATTCGATGAATACGGCAAACTTTCTCACCAACCTTTAGAAGATTTAGCCGAAGGCGCAAGCAAGCGTGTTGATGGCGGTGCCGATATTAAGGAAGACCCAATGGACTTCTGCCTTTGGAAAGGTGCAAAACCGGACGAACCTTTTTGGGAATCTCCTTGGGGTAACGGCCGTCCCGGTTGGCATATTGAATGTTCGGCAATGGCAGGCAGATATTTAGGTAAAACTATCGACATTCACTGCGGTGGTTTAGACCTTATCTTCCCCCACCACGAAAACGAAATTGCTCAATCCGAAGCTGCAAACGGTTGCGATTTTGCACATTACTGGATGCACAACGGCTTTATTAACGTTGACAACCACAAAATGTCAAAATCTTTAAACAACTTCTTTACTGTTCGTGACGTTGCCGATAAGTATGGCTACGAACCTATTCGTTATTTCCTTATTTCTTCACAGTATAGAAGTCCTATTAACTACTCTGTTGATATTATCGAACAGGCTAAAAATTCGCTCGAGCGTCTTTACACCTGCCGTGATAATATTGATTTTGCACTTAAAAATGCAGAAGAAGGCGGCGAAGTACCCGAATTTATCGAAAGCCGTAAAGCTGAATTTATCACCGCTATGGAAGATGACCTTAACACAGCCGATGCTTTGGCGGCTATATTCTTACTTGTTCGTGATATTAACAGCGTTATTGCAAACGGTGCTAAAAAGGATACATTATTAGCTTGTGCTGATATGTTTGACCAATTGACAGGTGTTTTAGGTCTTGTTTACAACCGCAAGGAAGAAACACTTGATAGCGAGATTGAAGAACTTATTGAAAAGCGTACTGAAGCTCGTAAAAATAGAGACTTTAAAACCGCTGACGAAATCCGTGACAAGCTTAAAGATATGGGTATTGTGCTTGAAGATACCCCACAGGGCGTAAAATGGAGCAGAGTTTAATTAAAAAAGAGCCGTTAGGCAAGGATTTTTTCCTTTATGTTAACAAATTTCACACCTTTGGTACCGACGCTGTGCTTTTATCCAACTTTGCAAAAGCAAAACCTAAGGATAAAGCGGTTGATTTAGGTACAGGGTGTGGAATAATACCCCTTTTAATGTTAAGGGATGGAAAGCTACAGTCGGCAGTCGGTGTGGATATAAGCGAACAGGCGACCGACTTAGCGCAAAAAACTAAGGAAGAATTAAATTTAGATAAATTTACTGTAATAAACAGCAATTTAAAGGATTTAAAGGGTGAAATTGAGTTTGGCTGCCATACGTTAGTTACCTGTAACCCGCCATATAAAGCAAATAATGCAGGGCTTCAAAATGAAAACACCTTAACCAAGGTAGCAAGGCACGAAATTGAGTGCACTTTGCGTGATATTATTGAAGTTTCGGCAAAGCTTTTGCAAACAGGTGGCAGACTTTGTATGTGCCACCGACCTGAGCGACTTTCCGAACTTATGACCATTATGACCGAATGCAAGGTAGAGCCTAAAAGACTTAGGCTTGTGTGCCAACGCAAAGGTGAAGAACCGTGGTTGGTGCTTGTTGAAGGCAGACGTTGCGGAAATACAGGTCTTAGAATAGAACCAACCCTTTATGTTGAAGAAAACGGAAGTTTTTCAAGCGAAATGTTAGAAATTTACGGCGCTTATAAGGAGGCGTATTTATAATGTCAGGCAAGCTTTATGTTGTAGGTACGCCAATTGGTAACTTAGGCGATTTTACTCCCCGTGCAATTGAAACACTTGAAAAGGTGGATTTTTTGGCGGTAGAGGATACCCGTGTTACCGTAAAGTTACTTAACCATTTTGGGCTTAAGAAGGAAATGCTCTCCTATTACGAGCATAACAAAGCCTCAAAAGGCAACCTTATTTTAGAGCGTTTACTAGCAGGTGAAACCTGTGCTTTAATGTCAGATGCGGGTATGCCCGCCATATCCGACCCCGGTGAAGATTTAGTCCGTCTTTGCCACCAAAACGGCGTTGCGGTGGAATCGGTCCCGGGACCGAGTGCCATTACAACAGCACTTGCAATTGCGGGTATGCCTTCGGGTCGTTTTTGCTTTGAAGGTTTTTTAACCACCCAAAAAAACGGTAGAAAACTGCATTTGGAAAGTCTTAAAACCGAACAGCGTACTATGGTTTTTTACGAAGCACCCCATAAATTACTTGCAACCTTAAAGGATATGCTTGACTTTTTTGGCGACCGTGATATTGCGGTTGTAAGGGAGCTTACAAAGCTTCACGAAACGGTCTTTCACACAACGCTTAGCGGAGCGTTAGAGTATTATACCGAAAATACTCCTCGTGGGGAATTTGTGCTGATAATAAACGGTGCACCGCAGATACATGAAGAATATACAATAGAGGATGCCCTCAAAATCGCCCAAAAATTAGTGGATGAAGGGCAGTCAACCTCTTTTGCGGCAAAAGAAGCGGCAAAAATCACAGGACTTAAAAAAAGCGATATTTATAAACTGCTTTTAGGCTAACGAAGGTGAATTATGAAGGATAAAGATTTTAACGGAAATAATCAAACCGACCTTGATATTACTAATGAAACCCTAAAAAATCGTTCTTATAAGAGAAAAAAGCGTGGCATTGCAGGTTTTTTTGCTAAAATGGGTGAAAGTATTTCGGCCTGGTGGAAAGATTTAAAAAAATGGCAAAGGGTTGTTATAAGTGTAGCAACATCGGTTATTGCGGTTGTTTTGGCTTTGGCAATTGTTTTTCTTTCTCTTTTTGATTACAACTATAAAGAAATAACCCAAAAGCCCGACGATTTAGGCTTCCAAAATGTTATTGATAAAAAGGTTGTTAATATCGCTCTTTTCGGTATTGATACCCGTAGCGCAAAGTCGTTTAAAGGTAATTCCGATAGTATTATGGTGCTAAGCGTTAATACCGAAACCAAAAAGGTGAAAATCGTTTCTATTATGCGTGATTCGTTGGTGGCAATCCAGAACGGCAATAAAACCTCATACCGCAAGATTAACAGCGCTTACGCTACAAGTCCCGAACAGGCTATTAAAACTATCAACCAAAACTTTGGGCTTGATATTTCGGAGTATGCAACGGTTAACTTCTTTGGTATGGCTGAAATTATTGACGCTGTAGGCGGTATCGATGCCGAGCTTACAAGGCAAGAGGTTTCCACAACCCATATAGATGGTTTTAACGGTCTTGTAAAAAGACATTGCAAAACAATAGGTGTTGACCCCGAGCCACATTATATAAGAACAGAGGGCAAGCATCACCTTAACGGTATTCAAGCGGTGGCATATTCCCGTATTAGAAAATTTGTTAATATTTGGGGCACTAATAACGACTTTGGCAGAACCGACCGCCAGCGTTACGTTATGGAGCAACTTTTCAATAAGGCGCTCACCCTTGAAAAATCTAAATATGTAAAGCTTGTAAAGGCGCTTATCCCTTATACCGAAACCTCCCTTTCTTATAGCGAGATTATGGGTCTTGCCTTTGATGTGCTTTTGCATTCACCTACATTCGAGCAAACAAGAATGCCTTTAAATGAATATCAAATGCGTTCACCCAATATACCAAGCGTCGGCTCGGTGGTGTATTACGATTTGGATTTTGCTAAGAATTTGTTACACGCCTTTTTCTACGAGGATATTACTCCCGAAGCGTATGTAGAGGCTAACGGTATTGGCAAGAACGATTGGTACGGACAAATTACAGGCAATTTTACAGGCAATAGCAAACCTCAACAGGATACTACATCTAATGTGACATCAAGTGTAGAATCACAAACATCTTCCAAAGTTACAAGCTCAGGGGAATCGCAGGAAAGCAGTCTTCCTTCACGACCTCAAACTCCATCAACACCGAGTAATTCTGATACTTCAAGTGATATTGTCAGCTCAAGTGAAGTAAGTAGCTCGAGTGAGGTTAGCAGTTCAAGCGATGTTGATTCATCGGGTGAAAGCTTACCGCAAATAAGCTCGGGGGATGGCAGTAGCTCAAGCACACCTGTCGATTCGAGCGTGCAAACCCCAAGCACTCCCACCACACCCGAAACTCCACCCACAAGTTCCTCGCAGGGCACTACAAGTGAAAATTCTGGGATAGGGTGATAAAATGAGCAAAACCTATTGTGAAAACTGTTCAAACTACGTTTATGATGATGAAAGCGACTGCTATTTTTGCGAAGTCAACTTAGACGAGGATGAAATGCACCGCTTTTTAACAAGCCAAACTTTTAACTGCCCGTATTTTAATTTTTACGATGAATACGGCATAGTAAGAAAGCAAAATTGAGGTTTAAAATGATTTATTTTTATGTTATTTTGAGTATCGCTTTAATCCCTATACTTAACAATTTTTACGACATTCTATTGCAAAGCTACTCCTGGTGGTTGGTGCCGCTATTAATAGTTGGCTTTTTTATAGCCTTTGTGGTATTGCATATGGCGTGGGTTATCATTAGCTTTTCGCTTTTAAAACTTGATTCCGACCCGGCAAAGGGCCAAAAGTATTATAGGGCTTTAATAAAGGCTACAGTTTCGCTTTTGGTGCCGCTTACAAGGACTAAAATCAACTTAAGCGGTATGGTGCCCGAAGATGTACCAACCGACCGCAAGATGATGTTTGTGTGCAATCATCAGCACGATTTTGACCCCGCGGTTATATGGCATACCTTCCCGAATAATGATATTGGCTTTATCGGTAAAAAGGAAATTTATAAAACCATGCCTTTGGTGGCAAAGGTTATGAATAAGCTTTACGGTTTGCCTGTTGACAGGGAAAACAATCGTGAAGGTGCAAAAACCATTATTAAAGCCATAAACTTTATTAAAGAAGATAAGGCATCTATTGCGGTTTTCCCCGAAGGCTATACAAGTTTACAATGTAAGCTTTTGCCTTTTAGGAACGGTGTTTTCAAAATTGCTTTAAAGGCTAATGTGCCTATTGTTGTTTGCGCTATTTCGGGTACACGCCAGGTTCCGAAAAGAATGTTTAGAAAGAAAACCGAAGTAGATTTTTGCATTTGCGACGTTTTGTACCCCGAAGATTTTGAAAATATGAATACCAATGAAATCGGCGAAATTGTACACAAAAAGATGGAAGAAGCCTTGGCTAAAATGCGCCCGGGGTTAGAAGAAGGTAAATAATACTAAAAGCGCCGTGGCTTACGGCGCTTTAATACCAAATATTAGGATGGAATTTATATGGAACTTAAAAGATTAGATAAACGTGTGCTTAAATTGTGGTACATAAAAGCGGTAATTGAAGCGTTAGTATTTTTAAGCTTTGGCGCATTTGTGTTTACACTTTTGTTATTAGCAGAAGCACCCTCAAAGGTGATACTTGGTGTATTATTATTTGTAGGACTTCCAATTTTTATACTTTGCGCTATTTCACTAATAATGCCTGCTTTGCGTTATAAGATGTATTCCTGGGGTTATGACGATAAGCGAATTGTTGTAAAGCAAGGGGTAATTTTCAGGAAAAAAGTGGTAATTCCCGTTTGCCAAATTCAAGACCTACATAGAACGCAAGGTCCGCTTATGATAGCACTTAAATTAAGCGGAGTTACCATTTCAACCGCTGGTTCAAATTTCGATATTTCAACCCTTACAACCGAAGAAGCTGACCGTATGATTGACGAGCTTGAAGGCAATCTTGAAGCAAGAATTGAGGAACTTGAAAATGAAGAGATTTGACAAAGGGTATATTTATTCCAGCTTGTTGTCGGATTTGTTCAAAAGCTTTGTGATACTTTTTGTCTTTCTTAAAGACTTTTTTCTCGAAGAAAATGCAAAAGCGGAAGATATTATTGCAGTGATTCCTTTGTTTGCGATTGTATTTGCCGTAATATATCTTTGCTTTATTGTTTACAGGATTATGTATTACAAAACCTCAGGATACGAACTGACCGAAACCGAGATTAAATGCAACAGAGGTGTGCTTTTTAGAAAACGCTCGGTATTGGATTATAAAAAAGTACACGCTATCAATAAAAAACAAAACTTATTTCATAGGGTTTGCCGTGTTGCTGTTTTAACGGTAGACAGTGGCTCTACTAACACCGCCTATCAAGCGGAAATTACCATTGTAGAAAAAGAAAAGATAGTAGACTCAATGCTTAAAAAACTGAATTCACTTAAAGAAAACGGTACTGAAAGCGTTGCGGATATAAAAGAAAAAGAGGAAGTTCTCCTTTCCGATAACGATAGCTTATATCATTTTACTTCTAAAAGAAAAATGCTTTATACACTAATTAATATTTTGTCAACCGCATTTTTTACGGTATTGTTTGGAGTATTAGCTATCATCGTTATTGGTGTTTGTAAATTTGTCTTACAGCTTAATGCTCTTGGTACATGGGGTCAGTATTACTTGTATGCCCTTTTAATTATGATAGTTGCAATGCTTCTGTTTTCGATTATTACGCTTGTTGGCTCTATGGTTCATTCATTTGTGGGATACCACAAATTTACTGTTGCTAAGCAGGGCAACAACATTCAAATATCCTACGGACTTTTGGAAAAGCATACTAACACCTTCAGCTACGACAGAATCAAGGCGGTTAAAATTTCGCAAAGCCTTGTTGAGAGGATGTTGGGCTTTGCTACCATTAAATTAGAAGTAATAGGATATACCAGTGATACAGGCAACGAAGGTTCGGATATTGGTGTGCTTGTTCCGTTTTGTAAATATGACGAGGTTGGCAAAATATTGAGTAAGGTATTGCCTGATTATGTACCGGATCAAAAGCAAACCAAGGCGGTTTCCTATTTCCCGTTTGTGTCGTGGTTTTTGCTATTTTTTGGTATTGCACTAAGCGTAGTATTATCACTAACTATTGCAATTATGGTAATCCTAAGGGTGTCTGTTTCGATAATTTATATAGTTGCTTTTGGTATTTTAGGGTTAGGACTTATTGCGCTTATTTTAAAATTGGTAAGCGCAGTGCTTAGTTATAAAAACAACGGTCTTGCTATTAATAACGGAAAGATAACAGCTTACTATGGCGGTTTTACTAAAAATGTTACTGTCTTTAAGGCTAAAAATCTTATTGCGGCAGAAAGCGTAACTACACCGCTTCGCAAAAAAGCGGGCATCTCAAGTCTTGTTATGCACCTTAAAACAAATGCATTATCCAACGAAATAAAGGTTCATATTCAAAAAGAAGAGCTTTCGGACGAATTGGAAAAATTACTAAAATTATAAAAATTAAAGGCGGTAAGGAATAAAACCCTTACCGCTTTTGATTTTGTGTAGTTAAGTTTAAAAAAAGATTGACTTTTTATTCTTATACTTATATAATTATATTTGCTTGTAAAAAGCTAAAACTTAACAGATGTCGAGGCGTGGCTCAGTTTGGTAGCTTTGAGTTTGACCGCCGCCAGTGGCGGAAAAAGGGAAAACGAAAAGGCGCAGCGGTCGACAAGCGAGATACGGCAGTATCGAGACGTCGGGCACCGCAAGAGTAAGCGTAGCGCGCGTAAATTTTCGGTAATATATTATATTTCAGGGTAAAAATGTAAAAACAAACATATATCCGGGTGTGGCGCAGCTGGTAGCGCGCTTGACTGGGGGTCAAGAGGCCGCAGGTTCAAGTCCTGTCACTCGGACCAATCAGCATAATCGCTTTACGCGGTTATGCTGATTTTTTAAAAAGAATATTTGGAGGCGTAGCTCAGTTGGTCAGAGCGTTCGGTTCACATCCGAGAGGTCATGGGTTCGAGCCCCCTCGTCTCCACCAAACGAGTATTAGATAAACACCTACTTCTTTAGCGGCGAATTCGCCGTAAGGTGTAAGTTCTGTACAAAACAATTAAAACCCGCCATCTTAGGTCAAGTTCTAAGATGGGAAGTTTTGGTAATTAAGTGTTTTTTAATTCAGAAAGTTTTAAAAGAAAGACATATATCCTCTATTAAAAACCCAAAAGCCTAAAATTGTATAAGGTACCTTAACGAAGAACAGATAGAAAGATTTATTACAGATGAAATAACGGGGTTTTAGTATGATCTATACGGTGATTACTATATTCTTGTCGAGGGAGGACGAACGAATTGGTATATGGGGCAG
>JAZORK010000148.1:0-2497 GCA_045656485.1 Acutalibacteraceae bacterium
AATGGAGGTAAAAATGGAAAACAACATCGATAACAGAATTGCAGACATCATGTTTGCGTTTCGGAAGGAAAGTGGATTTAGTGCAGCAGAGGTGGCCAACAAGATTGGAATCACCCCTAGTCACATGTCTTTGGTGGAAAATAAGAAACGTGGGTTCACGATGGACCTGTTTTGGCGTTGGTGCGAGGCCCTGGAACGGAAACCGCATCACATAATCGCAAAATTGTGGGAAAAAGACCATCCACGCAGTCATACATCGAAGAAAAAGCAGGTTGAACGCCTGAAAAAGAAGTCTTTTGGCGAATTAACGGCCGCAGAATTGGAATTTTTGGCAAAAAATGGAGAGAAATAATGAATTGCGATAGAGATTTGGTAAATAAAATCCGTCATGAGTTCACAAATTACGAACGTCTGTCGGCTTTTTATCATGTTTGGAGGGTTTATCGGTCTGCTTTGAATAAAACCATCTGCAAATTGATACTGGAAGAAATAGACATCCCTGAATTTCGCAAACGTGTGGCCGAGATTGAATCAAAAGTGGACTTAACTCGGCCCAAAAACCAAAAAAGATACCTGAAATGGCGAAAAGATTGTATGACGGCCACCAAAGGTTCTTACAGTATCGAGACTGCTCACAAGTATTCTCGGAACAATCTTTCTTCGATTCTGCAATTACAACGTGCAATTAACGAAGGCAGATACCGTCCTGACCTGTTTGACAGTTTTGAAAAAAAGAACTGGGAGAGGGGTAAAAAAGTATCAGATAAACCATATCGCAAAAAATTTCACGCCAAGAATGTATAAACGTCAAAGTTATGGCCCAAAATTCGCCCCAGGACACGTTTTTTAATTTTTGACGCAAAACTATGCCCCAGAAAATACAACACGCATCACGATTGATTTCTGTGCGTGTTTTTTTTGCACACCGTTTTCGTATGCTTCCTAAGACCAATACCTACCCCTCCCCCCCCTCACATACCTGGTGTTGGGTTAAGTAACGAAATAATATAATAATTCTTTTTTTGTGCGTTTTTTTGCTTGACAAGTTGATTTTTTGCGGTTGGTGTTTTTCTATGCTCTGTATCCCTTGCTGGCTGTGGCTTTCAGAAGGCGTGTTTTTTCATATAGTTTTTTGTGCAATTGTCAAGTGTTTTATTTTATGGGGGCTATTGGTGCAGATGGGAGATATTGGTATATTTTAGTTGTTGCTAACTTTTTTATTTTATGTCATAATATAAGCATAAAGAAAAACAAAAAAAAAAAACAAAACAAAAAAAATAAAGGGGCAAGTTATGATTAGAAAAACAATATTTACAATTGGGTTAAATGACAAAAACACATTGAATCAGATTATACCATTACAAAAAGCACAAAATATAGTACTTGATATTGTGTTATGTTATTATGACGGCTTGACTATGAATCAGGGCTGGGGGGTTTATAAAATGGCAAGCGGTGAATCAGTATATGAACAAAACTTGCAAGTGATAGTTTATTTTTCTGATTCTGAATCAGACTTGGCAATAGTTGAAAAGTTAAAAAAAGCACTGAATCAGGAAAGCATAGCGATTGAATCTGGGTTGGTTGATAGTCAATTATTATAACAAGGGGGGTATATTATGACAAGTTTTAATTACTGGGACAATATCACAGTTAGGTGTGAATCGGTTGGAAATCGTGCAGGGTTCAAGCATATCGCCAGAGTATGGCAGAACGGCAAGATATTATGCACTTTCACAAGGCAATATTATAATCGGACTTGGGAAAGGTGGCAATATGAAAGTATTTTGTCAACGGTGGAAAACTGGCTTGATAACAATATCAAGGGCGAAAATGTCAAGTGGTACACAAGGGGGCAATAATGCAGGGCATAATTGAAATAACCGAAAAACTGGCACGCATCGCATCGCAATTTGATTGTATTGCGTGTGGCAAGGTTGAGTACATAAAATACGGCAATGCGTGGCAAGTGCCAAACGATTGGCAGGTGGAAATAAAACTATAAAAACAAGGCATAAAATAACGAAAAAAGGGGCAAGACTATGTTGAAAAAAACGCAAAACACTTATGGCTGGCAAGCAGTACAAAATCTGATTGACAAGTATTTGGCAAGGGGTGGCGAAGTGATTGAATTGGTGGAAGGCTGTCTAGGTGCAGGTACAACGGTTTGTTTTGGCGAAGGCTTGAAAACAACGATTATACAAGAACGCTTTCAGAACGAGTGGTCATCAACGCATACAATCCGTATGTATAACAAAATGCCAAAAAAATACGATAAAATGATTGCAGATTGGTATAACAAAACGGACAACGATTAAAGGGGGCATATATGGACATAAAAAGCATATTGCAGACTGTATATCTGGACTACTTGAACAACTTTATATCGGTGGCAGGTTTTGCAGAACACTACGGACTGACAACAGAACAGGCAGAACAAGTCTTGGACTTGGGGCGGACTATACACAACGAACGAACAAACAACGAAAAATAAAGG
>JAZORK010000149.1:0-6475 GCA_045656485.1 Acutalibacteraceae bacterium
TAAGCGGCGTTTTCGCAAGTGACGGCTTTGTAAGAGATAAATATTTTCACGATTTTAAAATTTCATCATACCGCGAGCTTAAAGAAAAGTTTGGTGATATGATAGTGTTGTTATGCTTTGGAAGCAGCAGGCCCGAAGTAATAGAAAACATTTTAAAAATTGCCAGCGAGCAAGAATTGTATGCGCCCGAAGTTCCCGTTATTGGCGATGGACTTTTTACCGAAGAATATTATAAAGCCAACCTAAAAGAGTTTGATTTCGTTTATTCTCGCCTTTCTGATGACAAATCCCGACAAACATTTGAAAATATAATCAAATACAAAATAAGCGGTAAAATAGACTATCTTTTAGAATGTCAAGTATCTCCCAACGAGCCGTATTCTTCTTTTTTAAAGTTAGATAATGACAATTTTGTGGATTTGGGAGCATACAACGGTGATACCGTGGCGGATTTTGTAAGCAGATGCCCTAATTATAATCGCATTACCGCTGTTGAGCCCGACATTAAAACCTTTAAAAAGCTACAAAAAAATACCGAAAATATAAAAAACATTACACTCATAAACGCTTGTGTTTCAAGCGAATGCGGCTTTTTACCATTTGCTATGAAGGGCGGTAGAAACTCGAGCTTATCGGATGGCGACAAGCTTTTAAAAAGCATTAACGTTGACTCAATAAACGAGAACGCCACATACATTAAAATGGACGTTGAAGGCGAAGAAGTTAATACCATTATAGGTGCAAAGCAAACCATACTAAACCATAAACCCAAAATGCTTATTTCGGCTTATCACCGCACTGATGATTTTATAAAAATACCCCAAACGGTACTCAGCATTCGTGACGATTATAAAATCTATTTACGCCACTTCGAAGGCTTGCCCGCTTGGGATACTAATTTTTACTTTATATAACTTATATCTTTTTCAATTTGTTGTTTTAATTCGTCCAAAGAACCAAACTTTACTTCGGGACGAATAAATTCTTCTAAAGCAATTTTAACGATTTTGCCATATAAATCGCCCGAAAAATCCTTAATAAAGGTCTCACTTATTACATAATCAATTTCAAAAGTTGGTCGTAAACCTATGTTTGTAATAGCATCATAGGTCTTGCCATCGACCGAAACCTTTGTTTTATAAACACCAAACTTGATTTTTACCAAATCTTCGGGATATTTTTGATTAATAGTAGGAAAACCTATAGTTCTTCCCCGTTTATCGCCCTGCAAAACTTCACTTTCAAAAGAAAACTGATTTTCAAGTAAAGCATTTGCCTTTTTTATTTCGCCCTGTTTTAACAACTTACGGATTAGGGTTGACGAAACCATTTCTCCGTCTTTTGTAACGGCATCGCAAATTTTAAGGTGAATGCCTTTTTTGTTGCAAAAATCCTGCAACAATGCGGTATCACCTGCTCCGTTTTTACCAAACCGATAATTAAAACCGCAGGATATTATAACGGGGTTATAATTTTCGGATAAAAATTCCAAAAATGCCAAAGGCTCTAAGTCCTTGATTTTTTCAAAATCTAAGGCAACAACTTCGCTAAATCCCATAAACTCAAGCGCTTTTTTCTTATCCTCAAAGGTCATTAACAGCTCAGTTTTGCCTTTCAAATACATTTTAGGCGGTTTCAGGAATGTAACCGCCGTTTTTTTGTGACCCTCAGGCAAATCTAAAACAAAACGGTGCGCAATATGAATACCGTCAAATGTGCCTAAAGCCAACGCTGTTTTCATTTTGCCACCGCCTTATTTATTAGTCATTAAAAAAATTAATTATACATTTTATATTAAGTCTTTGATTTTCTAAATCAGCAATACCAATTCCAATAAAAGTATCACAACATTTAACCCTGAAAAGTTCGCCGTCTACAATATTTTCTATGTGCAAACGCGAAAAATCCAGCTGACCGCCGTTAGAAAATCTTTTTGCCTGTTTAGGCGTTATTTTACATTCCCTTAAATGCATTACAGCAGTTTCTTCAGGAAGTATATATTTTTGCACATTATCTGTATCTAGGTCATCCAAATTTACGCATTTTTCAATGGAAAAACCGCAAGTATCGGTGCGTTCAAGTGCCGTAAGAGTTGCTCCACAACCTAAATACTCACCAATATCACGTGCTAAAGACCTTATATAAGTGCCCTTAGAAACCAAAACATCAATTACAAAACAATTATCTTCATCCAGTGGTGAAACTATGTCAATACTGAATATTTCAATTTCCCTTGCGGGTATCTCTACACTTTTCCCCTGCCGAGCCAAATCATAAAGGCGTACACCATCTTTTTTAAGAGCGCTGTACATAGGTGGAATTTGTTTAATTTTACCGCTAAAATGTTTTAAAGCATTTTCAAGCTCTAAAACCGAAACATTAACCTCGTTTTCGGTTAAAACAGTGCCTGTAATATCTTCGGTATCGGTAGTTATTCCCAATTTAACCTTAGCGGTATAACGTTTATTACCATCAAGCATAATTGAAGAAAGTGTAGTCGCTCTGCCTAGAAGCACAGGCAAAACACCCGTAGCCATAGGGTCGAGGGTACCTGTATGCCCTACACGCTTTTCCCCCGCCAAACGCTTAATTTTGGCAACCGCCGCAAAAGAAGTTATACCCGAAGGCTTGTTAAGCAGTATAAATCCCTGCATTTTAAGCCTCCAGACATTCGCGCACAGCTTTTAGTGCTTTTTCCTTAACTTCTTCCAAAGTGCCTTTAACAGTAGCACCTGCGGCGCCTTTGTGACCGCCGCCACCTAATTTTTTACCAATTTCACTTGCATTTAAAGGTTCATAAGTACGTACCGAAATTTTAAATTCGGCATCATCGATTTGTTTAAGCGTAAGCCCTGCTTTAACGCCATCCACACTACGAGAAATTATGGCAACACCCTCAAGCTCGGTGCCGCTGCAACCTGTTTTCTCTTGCATTTCGGCAGTAACACACAAAAGCATACACCTATCGTCAAAATGAAATTCCGCAGTGTCTAACACCTGTTTTTCAAGCTCTAAAAGATTCTTCGATTTAGTGTCAAACATAAGGCGGTTAATTTCACTTGCATCTATATTATAATCATATAACATAGCCGCTATAATATGCGTTTTTGCAGTTACATTTGAGTATTTAAAGCTACCCGTATCGGTAGCAATACCTGTATAAAGGGCTTTTGCTGTAACATCGTTAATATTTACCTTAAGCAATGTCAACAATTCAAAAATTATTTCGGCAGTAGCCGCAGCATCAGCATCTAAAAGCAAATTTTTGGCAAATTTTGTATTAGAAATATGGTGGTCGATGTTAAGGTCTACAATATCACCAAATTCGTTAGCAAGGTCGCCAAGAAGCACCTTATCAGCAACGTCCACCGCTACAACAGTAGCATTTTCACGCTTAATGTGGTCGGTGCTTCGTGCAAAATAATCATACTTTTTAGGTATAACATCAGGACAAATAACACAAGCTCTTTTGCCTATTTCGTTAAGACCGTAGTATAAAGCATAAGCCGAGCCCAATGTGTCACCATCAGGTGAAGCATGGGTTAAAATAATATAATCATTATGCTTTTTAAGATATTTTGCGCACTTCTTTAAATTTAAAATTTTGCAAAGGGTACTATCCTTCGTTTTCATTATCATTTTCCTCTTTAAAAGAATCAATAATTCTAGAAATATTTGCGCTGTATTCAATAGAATCATCGGCAACAAAGCGAAGCTCGGGCACTTTGCGAAGGCTTAAAGCCGCACCTAATTCACGGCGTAAAAAGCCTGATGCATTTTTAAGTGCCTTAACCGAGTTCACTGTAGCTTCATAACCTTCAATAGCGCTGACATACACCGTAGCATAGGAAAGGTCGCCCGAAACGTCAACCTTTACTATGCTTAACAGTTTACTGATTCTCGGGTCTTTTAATTCACGCAAAAGCTCCGACATAGTAATCTTAATGTCAGAAGCAATACGATTAATTCTAAATCCGGCCATTAATCTCTATATTCCTCCATAATAAAGGCTTCAAAAACGTCGCCTTCTTTAATATCGGCAAATTTTTCAAGCGAAATACCACACTCATAGCCTTGTGCTACTTCCTTAACGTCATCCTTAAAGCGACGGAGTGAATCAATCTTATCCTCGCAAATAACAAAACCGTCACGAACAACACGAATTTGACAAGCACGGCTAACCTTACCGTGTGTAATATAGCAACCTGCAACAGTACCTACGCTTGAAATCTTGTAAACGCTACGTACTTCAACAGTACCCAATACGTTTTCACGATATTTAGGCGCTAACATACCCTTCATAGCGGCTTCGATTTCTTCAATACAGTCGTAAATTACACGGTACATACGCATATCAATACCTTCACGCTCGGCAATAGCCTTTGCAACCGAGTCAGGACGGATATTAAAGCCTACGATAATAGCACCCGAAGCCTGAGCCAAGGTTACGTCGGATTCATTAACAGCACCTACGCCGCCGTGAATAACGTTAACACGTACTTCATCGTTAGATAATTTTTGAAGACTTTCTCTTACCGCTTCTACCGAGCCTTGAACGTCGGCTTTAACAATAATGTTAAGTTCTTTAAGGTCACCTTCTGAAAGGTTTTCAAAAAGATTATCAAGTGTAATCTTTTGTTTTGCATTGTTAAGCTCATCTTTGGCTTTTTGCTTTCTTTGTTCAACCAATTGACGAGCAAGTCTTTCATCCGAAACGGCGTCAAACACATCACCTGCGTTAGGTGTTTCAGCAAGACCTGTAATTTCAACAGGAACTGAAGGACCTGCTTCTTTAAGCACCTTACCGTTTTCGTTGGTCATAACACGAACTCTACCAACAGCTGTACCCGCAACGATAATATCACCTGTTTTAAGTGTACCGTTTTGTACAAGTAATGAAGCCACAGGACCACGACCCTTATCAAGACGAGCTTCGATAACAATACCCTTTGCACGTCTGTCGGGGTTAGCCTTAAGCTCTTGCATTTCTGCAACAAGCAAGATATTTTCAAGTAAGTTATCAATACCCATATGAGTCTTAGCCGAAACAGGAACGCAAATAATATCGCCGCCCCATTCTTCAGGTACTAATTCATGTTCGGTAAGCTGTTGTAATATACGGTCGGGGTTTGCTTCGGGCTTATCCATTTTATTAATAGCCACAATAACCTGAACCTTAGCAGCTTTTGCATGGTTAATAGCTTCAATTGTTTGTGGCATAATACCGTCATCAGCAGCAACAACAAGCACTGCAATATCGGTAGCCATAGCACCACGTTGACGCATAGATGTAAACGCTGCGTGACCGGGAGTATCAAGGAAGGTAATATCATTACCGTTGCAGTTAACCCTATAAGCACCGATGTGCTGAGTAATACCACCAGCTTCGGTATTGGTAACTGCAGTGTTACGAATAGCATCAAGAAGTGAAGTTTTACCGTGGTCAACGTGACCCATTACAACAACAACAGGACTTCTGGGCTTTAAGTTTTCCTTGGTGTCTTCGGTGTCATCCATAATTTGCTCTTCAATGGTAACAACAACCGCGCGCTGAATTTTAGCCCCCATTTCGGTAACAACAATTTCAGCGGTATCATAGTCGATAACCTGATTAACTGCCGCCAACATGCCAAGCTTCATAAGCTCTTTAATAACCTCAGCCGCAGTTTTCTTCATAGCAGCAGCCAATTCGCCAACTGTGATTTCATCGCCAACGGTAACTGTAATAGGAGTTTTCTTAATGCGTTCAAGCTGAAGTCTACGGATTTTATCCGCCTCAGTCTCACGTTTTGCGCCTTGCGGACGACGATAATCCTGAGATTTTTGCTTAATCTTCTGCTTTCTTGCAACATTGTCCTTCATAGAGTTAGCAGGTGCAATATTTTCGTATTTTTCGTTGTACTTATCAATATTGATATTGGAAGTACGTGTATCAACGTGGCGAATTTCAGCAGGGCCACGCTTTGGTGCTTCGACTGCCACTTTATCCTTTTTCTTAGAAACATAAGGTTGTGGGTCAGAAGGCTTGTGTTCCTTCTTGACAGGTTCCTTTTTAGGTTCAGCCTTGGGAGCTTCCTTCTTGGGAGCCTCTTTCTTGGGTTCTTCTTTTTTAGGCTCAGGCTTTTTGGGCTCAGCTTTGGGAGTTTCCTTCTTGGGAACTTCTTTTTTAACCTCGGTCTTAGGCTTTTCGGGTGCCTTGGGTTGAGGTTTAGGTTGCTCCTTCTTGGGTTCTTCGTGAGTCTTGGGCGCTTCACCGTTTTGAGCAGCAGCGGCAGCCTTCAACTGTTCAAGAATAGCCATTTGTTCTAAAAGCTTTTTATTTTTTTCTTCTTCACGGGCTTTCTTAGCCTTTGCACGAGCTTCGGCACCGGTTTCAAAATAAGCCTTAAAATCCTTAACAGCATTATCCTTGGTTATTCTATTAAAAAACTGACCAATTTCGGCTTCATTCAAGGCGGCACTTGATTTCTTTTCA
>JAZORK010000150.1:0-1052 GCA_045656485.1 Acutalibacteraceae bacterium
TCAATCTTCCTCCTGTACAATGGTTGTATCATGGTACAGGAGGTTTTTTATGGCCTTTCAAACCGTATTCAAACGATACGAACTGAAATATATGCTCACTACCGAGCAAAGGCTGCGAGTTCTTGAAGCGATGGCTCCGCATATGAAGCTTGATAAATACGGTAGAACTACTATCCGAAACCTTTATTTTGATACGGACACCTACCTTTTGATTCGCCGTTCTATTGAAAAGCCGGTTTATAAAGAAAAACTGCGCATACGAAGTTATAGCAAAGCCGATGCCGATAGCACGGAGTTTGTAGAATTGAAAAAGAAATATAAGCACGTAGTTTATAAGCGAAGAATGCACTTGACAGAAAACGAAGCAATGAAATGGCTGTCAGGAGAAAAGCATACCGATAACCACACACAAATATCAAATGAGATTGATTATTTTATGGAACTGTACGGTACGCTTCATCCTACGGTCTTTCTCTCTTATGAGCGTGAAGCATATTATTCAAATGACGGCAGCGATTTTCGTATAACCTTTGACGATAATATACTTTGCAGGAGGGAGGATCTGTCTTTGCAATCGGATGTATACGGCACGCCGATTTTGCCTGAAGGCAAAACGCTGATGGAAATTAAATGTTCGGGCGGTATTCCGCTTTGGATGACAGAAGTGTTGTCAAGAGAAAAGATATATAAAACTTCATTTTCAAAATATGGAACGGCGTACAGAACGCTGATTTTTCCGCAAACCCATAAAATTAATTCATATAATATGTTGGAGGTAACTCGGAATGCTTGAAAATTTATTTAAAGGATTATTTGATACAGATTTAACGGCGGTCATTAGCGTGACCGACTTTTTACTCTGCCTTGGCGCATCTCTCGTTATCGGCATTTTAATGGCATTTGCCTATATGTATCGCACACGCTATACCAAAAGCTTTGTCGTGACTTTGGCTTTGCTTCCGGCGGTAGTTTGCGTTGTTATTATGATGGTAAACGGTAACGTAGGAACAGGTGTTGCAGTGGCTGGTGCATTTAGCCTTGTGCGTTTTCGC
>JAZORK010000151.1:0-15466 GCA_045656485.1 Acutalibacteraceae bacterium
ATCCTCGCCCCTTTCTTGAGTACATTATAACACAAGATTGCATTTTGTCAAGTATATTTTACATTTTATTTTATAAATTTTACAAAAGTGTACAAAAAAGAACTGTGACGGTGTCACAGTTCTTTTAATTTTGCATTATTAATTATAATTTAATTTCGTAACCGCCAACAGGACGAATTGAAAGCACACTACAAGTGTTTTCGCCATAAACGGCTTCAATCATTTGCTTGTAATCAGCAAGTCTTTCGGTTGGTATGTAGCACTGAATTGTACCTGCAAAGCCACCGCCGTGAACACGGCAAGCGCCTTCGCCATTTAAGAACTGCTTAGTAAGGGCAATACCAAGTGACAAGCCCTGTTCCTTAACAGCGGTTGTAGAATAAAGGTTTTGTAAATAATCGTAAGAAGACTGACCCGATTCGTTAACAAGCTTTAAGAATTCTTCAAATTCACCCTTTAAGAGTGCTTCACGTTGCTTTAATACACGGTCCTGCTCGTTAAAGAAGTGGAAAGCACGAAGAACGGCACGTTCGCCAAATTCTTTACGGAGTGAAGCCAAGGAAGCGTAGAACTTATCTACATCAGCATCCCTTAAGAATTCAACACCCAACGCGTTACTAATTTGCTTACATTCGATAGTAATATCGGCATAGTCTTGTGTTAAGTTAGCGTGGTTACCGCCTGTATCAACAACGCAAAGTGTGTAGCCGAACTTTTTAATATCAAGGTCAATTTTTTCGGTAATAGGCTCGCTGGGGTTATTAAAATCAGCATATGTAAAACCACCAAGTGAAGATGCCATTTGGTCTAAAAGACCGCAGGGCTTACCGAAATATTCACGTTCAGCAAATTGACTGATTTTTGCAATTTCGATAGCGTCTACCTTTTCTTCGGCAAAAAGCCCGTTAAGGATATTTGCAACCAAAACTTCAAACGCCGCCGAAGAAGAAAGACCCGAACCCTTTAATACGTTAGATGTAGTATAAGCGTTAAAGCCTTTAAGGTTATAGCCCATTGAGTCAAACTTAGCACAAACACCACGAATAAGAGCACTTGCACGGCCAATTTCCTTATCAAGCTTTTCAAATTCGCCCACGTTTATAACGTCCATATCGTAACCTTTGGATTTAATGCGGATTACGTTGTCGTCATTTTCGCCCACGATAGCGATAACATCCATATCAACACCGCCTGCAATAACACAGCCGTGTTGATGGTCGGTATGGTTACCGCCAACTTCGGTTCTGCCAGGGGCAGTGAAAATACGAACATTTTGGCAGTCGCCGTAAATTTCGTTATATGCATCACATGCTTCCGAGAAGCGTACCTTTGCAACTGCTACATCGGGGTAAAGCATTTGGAATTGGTCGTCATATTTGCCGTTTTGAATATTTAATTTAAGTTCACTCAAGGTCATTTTAATCACCTATTATTCAAAATTATTCAGAAATTATTTTTGCAGTATCGCGTGCGATTGCAAGTTCTTCATTGGTAGGAATAACGTAAATACCAACGTTACTGTCTTCGGTAGAAATTCTAATTTCTTCACCGTAGGTGTTGTTGTTTTCTTCGTTATCCTTAATACCTAAGTAACCAAGGTTTTCGCAAACAAACTTACGTAAAGCGGGGTCGTATTCACCGATACCGCCTGTGAAAGCGATAGCGTCAACACCGTTCATAGCGGCAATGTAAGAACCTACAAATTTTAAAATTTGATAACGTTGCATATCAACAGCAAGCTGTGCTCTGTGATTGCCTTCGGCTGCAGCCTTGCAAACGTCACGGTTGTCGTTAGAAACACCCGAAACACCTAAAACGCCTGATTCCTTATTGCAAATGCGGTTAATATCAGCAGGAGTTAAATTTTCCTTTTCAGCAATAAAGGTTAAAGCTGAAGGGTCAAGTGTACCTGTGCGGGTACCCATCATAAAGCCATCAAGAGGAGTAAAGCTCATAGAAGTATCATAGCACTTGCCGTCTTTAACAGCGGTGATAGAACAGCCGTTACCTAAGTGGCAGGTGATAATCTTCATATCTTTTCTATCCTTGCCCATAACTTCAGCTAAGCGGTTAGATACAAAATCGTGACTTGTACCGTGTGCACCGTATTTACGAACACCGTACTTTTCGTAATATTCATAAGGAAGTGCGAACATATAAACGTGTTCGGGCATTGTTTGGTGGAAGGATGTATCAAAAACAGCAACCTGCGGTTTTTCTTCGCCAAAGGTTTTAATACAAGCCTTAATAGCCAAAACGTGAGCAGGGTTGTGAAGCGGTGCTAATGCGCCTAAATCGTCAATGTCTTGTAAAGCCTTGGGAGTAATAAGGCAAGAGCCCTTGAAAATAGCGCCGCCTTGTACTATACGGTGGCCAATAGCCGAAACTTCATCAAAAGATTCAATAACCTTAGCATCAGACTTTGTAAGGGCATAAACTACTGCTTCAAATGCTTCGGTGTGGGTGGGCATTGCGATTTCATCGGCATATACTCTGCCGTCAGCCGCGGTGTGCTTAATAGCGCCCGAAACACCAATACGTTCACAAAGACCTTTTGCTAAGACCTGTTCGTTTTCCATATCAATAAGTTGATATTTAAGTGATGAACTACCTGCATTTACAACGAAAATTTTCATAATCGTTTCCTCCTGAAAAAAATATTGAACTAAGCCATAAATTATGGTATTATATTAAATAATATAATACTATATAATTTTGCATTTTTCAAGTTTTTTTAAAAAGAAGTGATAATTTGTCTTATATTGGCATAATTGCCGAGTTTAACCCCCTGCACAGCGGTCATAAATTTTTAATAAGTGAAGCCAAAAAGCATGGAAGCGTAGTGTGTGTTATAAGCGGTAATTTTGTCCAAAGGGGCGACACCGCTATTTTTGAAAAGCAACTCCGTGCCGAAGCAGCGCTCAGGTGCGGTGCTGATTTAGTGATTGAAATGCCTGTTTGCTACTCAATGTCAACCGCACAAAGCTTCGCCACAGCAGGTGTTAGTCTTTTAAGTGCAATTGGGTGCGATACTTTAATGTTTGGTAGTGAAATGGGTGAAGTTAACCCTTTAATAGAAACTGCCAAAACTTTAGAAAGTAATGAATTTTCGCAAAAGCTTGCCGACTATTTAAAAGATGGTATAACCTTTGCAAAAGCAAGGCAACTTTGCGCCGAAGAATTGGGCGCCAAAAAAGGTATTTTAGAAGGTGCAAACAATAATTTAGGGATTGAATACATCCTTGCCGCCAACCAAATAAACCCTAAACTCAACTTTAAAACAATTAAACGTTTAGGTGCAATGCACGACAGTCTGGAAAACGATTTAGAATTTGCAAGTGCCACCCTTTTGCGCCAAAAAATAAAACAATACGACCTTGCTTTTTGCCAAAAATATTTACCCGAGGAAACTGTTAGTTTAATAGAAAACGCCGACTATTCGGATATCGACCGCATTGAAAAATCTATTCTTTCGGTTTTGCGTACCAAAACCCGTGACGAGCTTTCCCACCTGCCCGATTTAAGCGAAGGGTTAGAAAATAAGCTTTGGGGCGCTATAAAACTTGCAGTAAGTACCGAAATGTTGTATAATAATATGAAGGTTAAACGGTACACTCTCGCCCGTATCAGAAGGCTTGTGCTTTCGGCTTTTATTGGCATAGATGCTAGTAAATTTTCTAAAATCCCACCGTATTTGCGTGTTTTAGGCTTTAGCAAAGCCGGTGAAGAAATAATAAAACAAAACGCCAAGGCTTCAACTATTCCTGTGGTTTTACGTACTTCGGATATTGAAAATTTAAGTGATGATGCTAAATATGTTTTCGAAACCGAAACACGTGCTACCGATTTATATGCATTATCACTTGTAACACCGCTTAAATGCGGTCTTGAATACACAAGAAAAATAATAAAAATTTAATTTAAAATATATTAACGAAAGAAGGGGTAAGATGTCTATTAAAACAGAAAACAATACCTTTGACACACAAATTGAAAAATATTCCAATCTTTGCTTTGAGAATTGCAAAATTGAGCCTGAACTTAATATCAAGCACCAAGTTTACAGAGGTCTTCGTGACCTTAACGGTAAGGGTGTTTTAACAGGTCTTACCGAAATTTCGGATATTATTGCACGTAAAGAGGTTGACGGCAAGGAAATTTACTGCCCTGGTGAGCTTTATTACCGTGGTTATGATGTTAAAAATATCGTTGCCGATATTACTGCACAAAACCGCTTCGGTTTTGAAGAAATTACCTATTTGCTTCTTTTTGGCGAATTACCCAACGCAGAAGAATTAGCCGCATTCAGACAGGATATTGCCGCTTTGCGTCCATTACCTGATAACTTTGTGCGTGACGTTATTATGAAAGCACCATCGACCGATATGATGAACTCACTCGCTCGAAGTGTTTTAACACTCTATTCTTACGACAAAAATGCCGACGATACTTCAATACCCAACCTTTTACGCCAATGCTTAACCTTGATTGCACGTTTCCCTTCACTTGCGGTTTACGGCTATCACGCCCATATGTATCATTCAAAACAGACCGACAGCTTCTTTATTCATGCTCCACGCCCTGAATTATCTACTGCCGAAAATATACTTCACATGCTCCGTATTGACGGCAGCTATACCGAATTAGAAGCCAAGGTGCTTGATATGGCACTTATTCTCCATGCCGAACACGGCGGCGGTAACAACTCTACCTTTACCACCCACGTTGTATCTTCTTCAGGTACTGATACCTATTCGGCAATTGCGGCGGCTTTAGGTTCACTTAAAGGTCCTAAGCACGGCGGCGCAAACCTTAAGGTTTCGGCTATGTTTAAGGATATTAAGCAAAATATTAAAGACTGGAAAGACGACGAAGAAGTAACCGCTTATATTGACAAGATTGTTAAAAAGGAAGCCTTTGACAAAACAGGTCTTGTTTACGGTATTGGCCACGCTATTTATTCTTATTCCGACCCCCGTGCTCAAGTTTTCAAAGGTTATGTTGAAAAGCTTTCGGCTGAAAAGGGTCTTTCGGAAGAATTTGCCCTTTATTCTAAGGTTGAAGAAATTGCACCCAAGCTTATCTCTAAGCAGCGCAAAATGTATAAGGGCGTTAGTGCTAACGTCGACTTCTACAGCGGTTTTTGTTACGATATGTTGGGGCTCCCACACGAATTGTTTACTCCCCTTTTCGCAATTGCACGTATTTCTGGTTGGTCAGCCCACCGTATTGAAGAAATTTTGAACGCAGGTAAAATTATCCGTCCTGCATATATGGCAGTACAACCCCATAGAGATTATATTCCTATGGAGAAGCGCTAATATGAAAAAATTCAAATTCTTAAACTTTGTAATGCTAACCATAGCAGGTATTGTTAATGCAATCGGCGTTACAATGTTTTTAGCCCCTGTAAAGCTTTACGACAGCGGTATTTCGGGTACTTCAATGCTTTTATCCCAAATCACACCCGAATATCTAACACTTTCAATTTTCCTTATAGCTTTAAACGTTCCACTTTTTCTTTACGGGCTTAAAAAACAAGGGATAAAATTCACCGTTTATGCTATTTACACAGTTTGCATTTATTCGGTTGCCGCTTGGCTTATAACCGATATTTTGCCTATTGACGTAAGCTTTTCTTCCCCGCTTGCAGGTGAGGATTTACTGCTTTGTGCTTTGTTCGGCGGTCTTATTTCGGGTGTGGGTAGCGGTCTTGCAATCCGCTTTGGCGGTGCTATGGACGGTATCGAAGTTATGGCGGTTATATTTGCAAAACGCCTTAACATCACCGTTGGCACCTTTGTTATGATATACAACGTTATTTTATACGTTTGTTGCGGCATTGCTATTCACAGTTGGATTTTACCCCTTTACTCTATCGTTACTTACGCCGCAGGCATTAAAACGGTTGACTTTATTGTAGAAGGTCTTGACCGTTCAAAAGCGGCTATGATAGTAACCGTTTGCCCTGATGAAGTATCGAACGCTTTAGCCGAAGAATTTGGCACTGCACCTACTAAGATTTCGGCTATTGGCGGCTATTCGGGTACCGAAAAAACCATAATATATTTTGTTTTAAACCGCTTCCAAATTGCTAAATTAAAGGACATTGTCCACGACGCCGACTCGACAGCATTTATAACGATTAGCGAAGTTGCCGACGTCTTTAAATCGAATATGTAAACTTAGCAAAAAGGCTGCCTCACTAATAAAAGTGAGACAGCCATTTTTTTATCTTTCATTACCTAAGAAGAATATTGCCAATGTACCGGGACCTGAGTGTGAAACGATAACAGGGTCTAAACAGTTGTAAATAACATCCTTTACGTTATAACGCTTTTTAACCTCTTCGCCAATAACTCTTGCTTCTTCTTCACAGTCGCCGTGAACCATAAAAATTATTTGATTTTCTAAATCAACACCCTTTTCGCCAACAGAATCAATAAGGTGATTCATAGCGGCTTTTCTGCCACGTGCCTTGCCTGTAACGTAAAGCTTACCGTCATTTGCAACGTGCATTAAGGGTTTTATGTTCATAAGTGAGCCTACAATTGCGCTTGTGCCCGAAAGACGACCACCACGCTTTAAGAAGAATAAATCATCAAGTGTAAAGGTGTGGCAAAGTCTTAACTTGTTGTCTTCAACCCACTGCGCCACTTCTTCTATAGTTTTGCCTTCGTTTTTGAGTTGTACGGCATAATAAACAAGTAGTCCCTCGCCCATTGAAGCCGAAAGAGTATCTACAACAATAATTTTACGGTCGGGGAACATTTCACGATAATCTTCAGCCGAGTTTATGATATTCTGGCAAGTGCCCGAAAGACCCGAAGAGAATGCTAAAATTAATGCATCATAGCCTGCTTCTAAAACGGGTAAAATCGCCTTGTCGCAGTCTTCGCGGTTAGCAAGTGAAGTGGTAATTTTACCCTTTTCGCGTAAAATGCGATAAACGTTGCTGTAGTCGATTTTCTCGCCCTTAATATAGCTTTCATAAGCGGTATCGCCAATGTAATATTTTAAGGAAAGTATTTCAACGCCGTATTCGGCAATTTGCGCATCGGTCAAATTAGCGCAGGAATCGGTAATAATTTTATAACTCATAAGTATGTTTTTCTCCTTACAAAAAATGCTAAGTATATTATACATTTTTGGCACTTAAAATGCTATCTAATCAGCAAAATTTACACTCTTTTATAAAATATATGTCTGTAGAGTTTTAAAAATAAACTCTACAGACAGTAGAATTGCCCTATTTTATCTTATCAAACACCTTAGAAATCGGCTTGTAGAGTAATAATGTAATTAAAAAATTACCCACACCGTGGTATATATCAAATCCCGATACAATACCGCTTATAATCCAACTAACGCCATACCCTATACCGCCCGTAATAAAATACGGCACAGAGCAAAGCGTACCAAAAAGGAAGCCGAAAATTGAAGCCGCAAGAGTATACAAAATAACGCTGTCGTGTTTGCGGACTATTAGTACAACAAACACCAAAATTGCCCAAACGTAAAGATAGCATATAACCCAAATTTCAAAACCGTAGGTCAACGCTTCTAAAAAAACGAAAATATAAACCGACCAAAGCGATTTAAGCCCAAACTTTCGGGTAGTAAGTATTATTAAAAACGATACTAATTCAATATTAGGTAATGTGGCCATTATAACTTGTGAAACGTACATAAGCACGCCCAAAAGTGCTAATAAAATTGTTTCTATTAGGCTATGCCGGCGTGTGTGTAATTTCAAAACAGTCACCATCCGCTATAGGCAATTCATTAGCACCAAACGAAACTTCTTCGCTGCCTTTTGTAAAACACCACCAAGCACCGTCAAGGGTATAATCCGCCCTGACGCCGTCAATGTGGTTGTAAAAACCGGTTTTATGCTCTTCTTCGGTTACTAGCCCCTTTTCAAGCAAAGCATCACCCAAATTTTCAGCCTCGGTAGAAATTTCGAATTCTTTTTTTGTTTTGTCCTTATACACTACCGTTACGGTAATATCCTTATCACCATTTTGGAAACGGTCGCTTCTTGTTATAACAAGCGCACCAAACACGGCGATAATTGCTACCAAGACAATAGATAGCGTAATAATTAGACCTTTCTTTTTCATAAAAAAACTCCTTTTGTATTGTTTTACTTACGTGTCAATACAAAAGGAGATGCAAAACCACAAGGGAAACCACAATACAAAATAAAGGCTCCCTTAAATTTGTACACCGTCAATTACTCGTGACGCATTTGTACTGACAACCTTTGGCTGTGTTCCGACTTATTGCGCGAAAGTTTACGGGCACTCTCAGGTTCTTCGCCTTCCCACAAACGTAGTGACATAATGAAGAACTTTAACGCAAATTACGGCGACGAGTTCGCAAGGGAATTTCACCCTTATTCCAATTTAAGATAAATGAAAAATCATTTACCACCAAAAGTCTTTACATAAAGCATTTAAATTGTATCATACCGAAATTTATATGTCAAGAAAGGTTAAAAATATCCAACAGCCAGAATATACTTTAAAAAAGCTTATGATAAAGTATATGTGATTTCAAATCGGTCACCGTCTTTTATATTAAGCTTGTTAGCACCTTCAAGTATTTCTTCACCGTTTTTGGTAAAACACCACCTTGCGCCATCAAGATTGTAGTCGGCACGAATGCCGTTAATATAAGTATAAAACCCTGTTTTGTATTCGTCTATAGTTACAAGGTTTCGTTGCAAAAGCGCACCGCCCAAGGTTTTGGAATCGGTAGAAATTTTAAAAAGCTTTTGGGTTTTATCCTTATTAACAATGGTAACACTAATAACCTTGTCACCCATTGGGGCTTTATTTTCTTGCTTTACCATTAATGCGGCAAAGGCCGATATGATTATTACCAAAATAAGCGATAATATAATAATGTAATTTCTTTTTTGCATATTAAAACTCCTTATTGTGCGTCTACTAATTTTAACATCACAAAATTTGCCTGTCAAGAGTGGTTGAAAATTTCGAAAATATGTGATATAATAACATTGTAAAAAAGCAACTCTTCTAAAAGCAAAATAAATAAATATTTTTTGTTTTTGGGGAAATCGCAGCGGGGAAGACGCACAACAAGTGCTTCAAACCTCAAATACAACCTAAAGCGAAAATTATATCTTAAAACAAATGAGGATTTTTTCGTTTTAGGAAGATGAATCCTGCGACGGTGTACAACAAGTACTCCGAGCTTATAAACAAAAACATTCCTTGAAAAGCAAAATAAATAGATATTTTTTTGCTTTTCGGGAAGTCGCAGCGGTGAAGACGCACAATAAGTGCTTCGAACCGCTAAGACAAAGCGAAAACAAAAAATATCATTTATTTTCCTGCCCTGTTCGCGGACTGTGACTTATATAACCCTACACTTTTATTAATAGGGGCTTTGTCTCGCACGATGGGCTTGCAGACCTCCCGCGGCTGTGCCGAGTTCGGAAGAAGGGAGCGCGAAGTCGTGCGGCGGGCACCCACCCTGGCTTTTTTGGCTAGGTTATCTTAAGCACGATACGGCAGGGCGGGAAACCTTTTTTAGTGAAAAATGAATAGTGAATAATTATGGTGTCGGCATACCGACGAATATAATTAAAAAAAATAAATCACCCTGCAAAAATTTTTGCAGGGTGATAATTTTATTTAAAAGCAAAATACAACAAAACAATTATACCTAATATAATACGATAATAACCAAATGCAGTAAAATCGCGCTTTTTAATATAGCTGATAAGGAACTTGATTGCCAAAATTGAAACTACAAATGCAGTTAGCATTCCCACTAGCAAAACAACAAACTCTTGGCTTGTAAAATTAAAGCCAAACTTTAAAAGTTTAATGAAACTAGCACCTGCCATTACGGGAACTGCCATATAAAAACTAAACTCAGCGGCAGCTACTCGGGATACACCTAAAAGAATTGCACCTAAAACGGTTGAACCGCTTCTGGATGTGCCTGGTTTTAAGGAAAGTGCTTGGAAACAACCTATTAAAAGTGCCGTTTTGTAAGACATATCGGCAATGCTTTCGGTTTTAATTATGCGATTTTTATTACGCTTTTCAATTAAGATAAATGCCACACCGTAAACGATAAGTGCTAATGCCACCACAATATAGTTATGGAATTTTTCCTCAAAAAAATCGTCAAACGGAATGCCTATAATAGCAGCAGGCAAAATTGCAACTATTACCTTGAACCACATTGAAAAAACATCTTTTTTTATGTAATGTTCGTTTTTGTCAAGACTAAAGGGCCACAGTTGTTTAAAATAAATCACCACAACCGCCATAATTGCGCCTAACTGTATTACCACATTGAACATTTCCATAAAATCGGGTGATAAATTTAATTTTATAAATTCATCAGCAATAATAAGATGACCTGTGCTGCTTATTGGCAACCATTCGGTTATGCCTTCGACAATACCTAAAAATATAGATTTTAGAATATCTAACATAATATCTCCTTAAAAGAAAAGGGTCGCTTTTATGCAACCCTTTTTTAATTTATTTTCCTACAAGTTCTTTATAAAGGCCGATATATGCATTAGCCGAAACCTTCCAACTATTGTCACACATCATTGCACGTTTACGAAGGATATCCCAACCATATTTGTTTTTATAACCTTCCAATGCACGCATAATCGAATCCTTCATATCGTGAGCATTGTAAACCGCGAAGGTAAAGCCGTTGCCATAGCCGTCGCCGCTGTCTGTAATAGTGTCGTTAAGGCCGCCTGTTCTACGAACAATCGGGATTGTACCATAGCGTAAAGCCACCATTTGCGCCAAGCCACAGGGTTCGCTTAAAGACGGCATTAAGAATAGGTCAGCACCTGCATAAATGCGGTGAGCAAGCTGTGGCTTAAAGCCTAAAACAAGACCTACCTTATCGGGATATTTGTAAGCCATATACTTAAAGAATTCTTCAAATTCCCACTCGCCCGACCCTAAAATTGCAAACTGAACATCCTGCTGTAAAAGTTCTTCAAATACACACTTAACAAGGTCTAAACCTTTGTGCTTTACAAGGCGAGTAACAATGCCGATAACGGGCACGTCATCTCTTTGGGGCAAGCCCATTTCCTTTTGAAGCTCTGCCTTGTTTATAGCCTTATTTTCAAGTGTATCTACCGTAAAGTTTTTATAAATAAGATTGTCGGTTTCGGGGTTATAAACCTCGGTATCGATACCGTTTACAATACCTGTTAACTTGTATGTAAAGTTTCTTAAAATATAATCAAGACCGTGAGAATATTCAGGGCTTAAAATTTCCTTAGAATAGGTGGGAGAAACGGTTGTAACCTTATCGGCACACTGAATAGCACCCTTCATTAAGTTTATGCAGTTATCATATTCTAATATGCTTTCCTGACCTTGAGGAAGACCTAAAATATCCTCGTAAAGTTCTTTACCGTATTTGCCCTGATACTGAATGTTATGAATGGTGAAAACCGTTTTTATATTTGAATAAAGCGGATTACACTTATAAAAAGCATTAAGATATTGGGGAACCAAAGCGGTTTGCCAGTCATTACAGTGAATAATATCAGGTTTAAAGCCAATGTGTGGAATTACTTCAAGCACTGCACGAGAGAAAAATGCAAATCTTTCAGCATCGTCATAATAACCATAAAGACCTTCTCGCTTAAAGTAATGCTCGTTATCAATAAAATAATAAATTACACCGTTCATATGCGCTTCAAAAACACCGCAATATTGCATACGCCATGCCACAGGCACGGAAATATGACAAACAAAGGTCATTTTTTGACGCATTTCTTCGGATATGGTACCGTAAAGCGGAAGAATAATACGGCAGCCTACAAATCTTTTGCGTAAAGCCTTAGGAAGCGCACCCGCAACGTCGGCAAGACCGCCTGACATCGCAAAGGGGTAGGCTTCACTGGTAGCAAATAAAACTTTCATAAATTACTCCTTAATTAAAGCTCGTGATTTTTTTCAAAAAAGCAAAGATGTTCTTTTTTGCCCTTTAACTCCAAACCTTCACCAATGGTTGTATTTTTATCGGCAATAACATAATCCAAAACTGTGTCTTTACCTACTACGGTGCCCTGCATCAAAATACTGTTTTCAACAACTGCACCCTTACCGATTTTAACATCACGGAAAATTATGCTGTTTTTAACAGTACCTTCAATTATACAGTTATCCGCAATAAGTGAATTGTTAACCTTTGCCTTTATACCATAGCGTGTGGGCATACCGTCACGTACCTTGGTTAAAATAGGTCTTTGTTTATTAAATAACTGCTTTCTTACATCGCTGTTAAGTAAATCCCTATTTGCTTCGTAGTATGTTGCGGTATTATCCATAACAGCAACATATTCTTTATGCTCAAAGCCGTAGATATTAAGCTCATTTATTTTAGAAGCCAAAACAGTATGTGCAAAATCGGTTATACCTTCATCAAGAGCTTCTTCAATAATTTTTAAAAGCAAGCTGCGGTTGATTATAGTAACACCTATACCGAAAGAAGCTTCGGTTTCGTTATCGGCAAAGGATATTTTTGTAATTCTGCTATCATCGCCGAGCTCTACAATCATCTTTTCGCTCGACTTTTCAGGAAGCTTGCCTGTATGATAAATAAGTGTAATATCAGCGCCGGTTTGCTTATGTTGTTTATAAGCCGCCGATAAATCAATATTAGCGATTATATTTGAATCGTAAAGCACAATACATTCAGCGCTGCAACGTTCAATATACTCTGTAGCACCTGCCAAAGATGAAATAGAAGTATTAAAACGGCCTACGCCACGCTTATAGTAAGGCGGAATAAAGAAAACGCCGCCGTTTTTACGGTCCAAATCCCATGAAATACCACTACTCACGTGGTCCATAAGTGAACGGTAATTTTCGTTTGTAATAATACCTACCGAAGTAACGCCTTTATTAACAAGGTTAGAAAGAGCAAAGTCTACTATACGGTATCTTGCACCGAACGGAACCGAAGCGGTTGAACGGTTTGCGGTAAGCTTTTTTAATTTGCCTTCGCTATTAGCAAAAATCAAACCTGCTACTGCTGATGTTTTCATATCTTTTCGCCCTCCTTAACGTTTTCGGTAATCATTTTGCCTGCTGTAACAGCCGCATTTTTACCAACTGTAAGATTATCACCCACAAGGGTAACAGCCCAGTTTTCGCCACCAATAACCTGTGGGTCTTCACCCACAACTGCGCCTTCTTCTACAACTGCATTTTCAGCCACAATAGCATACTGCACTGTTGCACCCTTTTTAACAGTAGCGCCCGGCATTACAAGTGAATATTTAACAGTAGCGCCTTCTTCAATAGTAACGTTTTTGAAAAGCACCGAATAATCTATATTTCCTCCAATTTCACAACCGTCGGTTATTAATGAATTTTCAACAACTGCATTTTCACCGATATATTGCGGCGGCATACCTGTATTCTTAGAGTAAATCTTCCAATTTTTATCAGCTAAATCAAGGTCAATATTGGGGTCAAGAAGGTCTAAGTTTGCTTCCCACAAGGAATCAACTGTACCAACGTCCTTCCAATAACCATCAAAACGATAAACCTTTAAAAGCTGATTATCACCAAGCATTAAAGGAATAATGTTTTTACCAAAATCGTTTGAAGAATCGGGATTCTTTTCATCTTCAATAAGGTAATGTCTTAATTTTTCCCAAGTAAAGATATAAATACCCATAGAAGCCAAGGTACTCTTCGGATTCTTCGGTTTTTCTTCAAATTCATAAATAGTGCCATCTTCGTGAGCGTTCATTATACCAAAACGTGAGGCTTCTTCTAAAGAAACGTCAAGCACGGCAATAGTACAGTCCGAACCGGTTTCAATATGCTGACTAAGCATATCCGAATAATCCATCTTATAAATATGGTCGCCCGAAAGGATGAGCACGTATTCAGGATTATAGCGCTCTAAAAATTCAAGGTTTTGATAAATAGCGTTAGCTGTACCCTTATACCAGTCACCGCTGGAACCTGTATGATAAGGGGGAAGAATATGTACACCGCCAAAAGAACGGTCCAAATCCCACGGCTTACCTGAAGCTACGTAATCGTTAAGCTCAAGCGGTTTATATTGGGTAAGAATACCAACAGTATCTATACCCGAATTAGCGCAGTTAGAAAGCGGAAAATCAATAATCCTATACTTACCGCCGTAAGGCACGGCAGGTTTAGCAATTTTACTGGTGAGCACCCCTAAACGACTGCCCTGTCCGCCTGCCAAAAGCATAGCTACACATTTTTTGCTTTTCACAAATATCACTCCCACTGTATTTTCTTTATTCACAAGTTATTATATCACCGTTTGTTAATTTTTTCAAGTTAGTTTTTGTAGAAAATAAAAAATTAAAAAAATTTCCAATCGCAAAATTTGTGCATTTTCCACAAAAATTAACAACTTTGGTGTAAAAGTAAAAGGGACTATGTCGAAACAGCCCCTTTAAAAGTTAATTATGGTAAAGCTTTTTGGTTTGATACTTTGGCTCAAAAGTAACATTTATGCCCAATTTTTTGAAAACACTTTCATCAATACGTGAAAGAATCACGGTTGAGTGAGCCTCGCAACCCTTAAGGTTTTTCACCTGTTCGAGCGCCTTTTTAGCAACATCGCTTGTTACGGCGCAAATTGAAAGGGCTTCTAAAACCTCGTCTATATGAAGGCGTGGATTATGATTACCCATAATTTCGGTTTTAAGCTTTTGAATAGGCTCAATAATAGTAGGTGAAATCAAATCAATATCCTTTGGAATACCCGCAAGCTCTTTAAGGCAATTAAGCACTAGTGCTGCCGATGCACCCAAAAGACTAGAAGTTTTGCCGGTTAAAATTTTGCCGTCGGGCAATTGTAAAGCAGTAGCAGGTGCAGCAGTTTCTTCAGCACGTGCGAGTGCTGCCGCAACTACAGGACGGTCGCTAACACTTGCTCCCACCTGTTTCATAAGAAGTTCAATCTTAGCAACCTCGTTCTTTTCGCCCATACCCTGTCTTTGACTAACAAGGGCACTGTAATATCTACGTATAATCTCCTGCTTAGCAGCATCTCTTACGGCTTCATCATCAAATATTGCAAAGCCAACCATATTAACGCCCATATCGGTCGGACTCTTATAAGGCGATTCGCCTAAAATGGTTTCTAAGATAGAGTTAAGCACAGGGAAAATCTCAATATCTCTGTTATAATTTACCGTCGTTTCACCATAAGCTTCAAGGTGAAGTGGGTCTATCATATTAAGGTCGTTAAGGTCAGCCGTAGCCGATTCATAAGCCACGTTAACAGGGTGCTTTAAGGGAATATTCCAAACGGGGAAGGTTTCAAACTTAGCATAGCCGGCTTTAACACCACGCTTATGCTCATGATAAAGCTGAGAAAGGCAAGTTGACATTTTACCGCTTCCGGGGCCGGGCGCAGTAACAATAACAAGCTTTCTTTC
>JAZORK010000152.1:0-5111 GCA_045656485.1 Acutalibacteraceae bacterium
ATTCAGGTGTAAAGAAAAACACTTTACAGTATATTGAGGTAACTATGGCAAGTAAAAACCTTGAGATATCTGTTTTATGCGACATATATTCTTCTTTATTGCCCGAGAAGCAGCGGCTTGCGCTTGATTACTATTACAACGAGGACTTTTCGCTTTCCGAAATTGCCGAAAACGAGGGGATAACTCGCCAAGGCGTGCGCGATCAAATAAAGCGCGCCGAAGCACAGCTTTTAAGTTTAGAAGAAAAGTGCGGTTACTGTGAAAAGTTTTCTCGTCTTAAAGAGCTTTCATTATCCTGCAAGGATGACAAAAAAGCGTTAGGTGAAATGCTCGATATTATAAATAATTTGTAAGGAGTGTAATTATGGCGTTTGACAATTTATCAGATAAACTTGCGTCCGTTTTCAAAAAATTACGCTCTCGTGGTAAATTATCCGAATCGGATGTAAAGGCGGCAATGCGTGAAGTACGCTTAGCCCTTTTAGAAGCCGATGTTAACTATAAAGTCGCTAAGGATTTTACTAATACCGTTACCGAAAAATGTATCGGTGAAAACGTGATGGAAAGCCTTACCGCCGCCCAAATGGTTATTAAAATCGTTAGGGATGAGCTTACCGCTTTAATGGGAAGCGAACAGGCAAGACTTAAAATTTCTAACAAAATCCCAACCGTTATTATGATGTGCGGTTTGCAGGGTTCGGGTAAAACTACCCACTCGGCAAAACTTGCAAAGCATTTAAAGGCAAAGGGTCACAGACCAATGCTTGTAGCTTGCGACATTTACCGACCCGCTGCTATTGAGCAGTTGAAGGTTGTGGGTAAGGCTGTAGAGGCTCCTGTTTTTGAAATGGGCACCGAAAAGCCCGAAATCATCGCTAAAAAAGCGGTTGCACACGCTAGAGACTACGGTCACGATTTTGTGATTTTGGATACTGCGGGTCGACTTCATATTGATACCGAGCTTATGGATGAGCTTCGCCGTATAACTGAGGCAGTTGAAGTCAACAACATCCTTTTGGTGCTTGACTCAATGGTAGGTCAAGATGCGGTTAATATTGCTAAATCATTTAACGATGTTTTAGAGATAGACGGCGTTATTTTAACCAAGCTTGATGGTGATACCCGTGGTGGTGCGGCACTTTCGGTTAAGGCTGTAACAGGTAAGCCGATTATGTTTGCAGGTGTGGGCGAAAAGCTAGACCAGCTTGATGAATTCCACCCCGATAGAATGGCTTCTCGTATTTTGGGTATGGGTGACGTTTTGTCCCTTATCGAAAAGGTTGAAACCGAAATTGATGAGAAACAAGCCGAACAAACCGCAAAAAGACTTGCTGAAAATAAATTCGATTTAAACGATTTATTAGACCAATATAAGCAAATTAAGAAAATGGGCTCTATTAAGAGCATCCTTTCTATGATGCCTGGTATGGAAAAGCAGGTTAGAGATGCCGATATTGACGAGCGTGCGATTTTAAGGATGGAGGCAATAATTACCTCTATGACATTAAAAGAACGCTCTAAACCCGATATTCTTAACGCATCACGCAGAAGACGTATTGCGGCGGGTGCTGGTGTTACTGTTGAAGAGGTTAACAAGCTTATAAAACAGTATGATCAAATGAAGAAAATGTTCAAGCAAATTAATTCTAAATCCGGTAAACGCAATATGATGCGTAAAATGGGCAATATGGGTAATATGAATATGCCTGGCGGATTTGGTGGTTTTGGTTTTTAAGATAAAAATCTTTAAACATATATCTTAATTTGGAGGTGTAACAAATGGCAGTTAAAATCAGACTTCGTCGTATGGGCGCTAAGCGTGCTCCTTTCTACCGTGTAGTTGTTGCTGATTCAAGATTCCCCCGTGATGGTCGTTTTATTGAAGAAATCGGTACTTATGATCCCACTAAGAATCCTGCAGCTGTAAACATTGATGCTGACAAGGCTAAAAAATGGATCGCTAACGGTGCACAACCTACTGATACAGTTAAGGCTTTACTCAAAAAGAACGGTGTTCTTTAATTAGCCTAAAACGTGAGGTAAACTATGAAAGATTTATTAGTATCTATTGCATCGGGTCTTGTAGAAAATCCCGATGAAGTAAAAGTAATTGTTGATGAACCCAATGAAGAGGGTGTAACTGTATATCATTTACAGGTAGCTGAAAACGATGTTGGCCGTGTTATCGGCAAACAGGGCAGAATTGCCAAGGCTATCCGTACAGTTATGCGTGCTGCCGCTAATAGAAACGGCGCTTTAGTTGCGGTTGAAATTGACTAAATTATTTTATACCCCCACAAAGTTGGGGGTATTTACTTAGGTGAAATTATGAAAAATAAGTATTTAGAAGTTGGCAAGGCTGTCGGCACCCACGGCGTTAAAGGTATGGTGCGTGTGCAGGTGTGGGCAGACAGTATCGACTTTTTAAAACAATTTAAATATATTTATACCGATAAAGAAGGTAAAGGTAAATTAAGGGTATTAAAGGTACAGCCACACGCCAATATTTCGCTTGTGGCTTTTAAAGGTGTGGAAACTATAGAACACGCCGAAAGCCTTAGAAATACTGTGCTTTACATCGACCGTAATGATGCTAAATTGCCTGAAGGAAGATATTTTATAAGCGACCTTTTAGGAGTAGAGGTTTTAGATGCCGATACCAATGTTCGTTTGGGCGAGATAACCGACGTTTCCCAAACGGGTGCTAACGATGTTTGGCATATTACAAGGGATGGTAAAGAATAGCTTATACCTGCTATTGATGATGTTTTAATATCGGTTGACATTGATAGTAATGTCGCAGTTATCAGGCCTTTAAAGGGGATTTTTGATGATGAGAATTGATATTTTAACCCTTTTTCCCGAAATGTGCCAAACGGTAATGAACGAGAGTATTATCGGCCGCGCGCAAAAGGCAGGCAAGGTAGAAATTGTATGCACAAATATACGTGATTATGCTAACAATAAGCATAACAAGGTTGATGATACACCATATGGCGGCGGAATGGGTATGGTAATGGCGGCTGAGCCGATTTACAATGCCTATAAAAGCCTTTATAACGAATCTGAAGAAAAGCCCCACTTGGTATATCTGTCGCCCAAAGGCAAAACCTTTAATCAAAAAAGAGCTATCGAACTTTCAAAGCTTCCCCGCTTAGTACTGCTTTGCGGTCATTATGAGGGTATAGATGAACGTGTTATAGAAGAAATCGTTGATGAAGAGATTTCGATAGGCGATTTTGTGCTAACAGGCGGTGAATTACCGGCTTTGGTTGTAGCAGATGCAGTTTGCCGAATGTTGCCCGGAGTATTGTCGGATGAGCTTTGCTTTAGTGAAGAAAGTCACTTTTCGGGGCTTTTAGAGTACCCGCAATATACCCGACCTGCTGAATGGATGGGAAGAGAAGTGCCCGAGGTTTTACTATCGGGTAATCATCAAAATATTGAGCATTGGCGCAGGTGTAAATCCCTTGTTTTGACAATGGAAAAACGTCCCGATATGTTAACAGAGAGTGATTTGTCAGCTAAAGATAAAAAGCTTTTAAAGAAATTTGAAAATATGCTCTAAAATTATAATAATTTTGCACAAAACCACAGGGTTAAAAAGGTGATTTGTTGGATAAAAACTAGAACTTATTCACAAATAATTGACTAAAACATTTATTGTGGTATAATAGCATTGTAGATTAAAAACACAATTGCCGATAAGGAGAATTTATAATGTGCGTTAAAGATGTTGTTATTCAAAATCAAGTAGGTTTACATGCTCGCCCCGCAACCTTTTTCATCCAAAAGGCTAACGAATTTAAGTCTTCAATTTGGGTTGAAAAGGACGAAAGAAAAGTAAATGCAAAAAGCCTTTTAGGCGTACTTTCTCTTGGTATTGTTGGCGGTACTTCTATTAAGATTATTGTTGACGGTTCTGATGAAAAAGAAGCACTTGATGGTCTTGTTGCATTAGTAGAATCTGGTTTTGCTGAATAATTTTTAAAAATAAAGGGGTTGCCTTATTTTTTAAAAAAAGGCAACCTTTTCTATTGACAAATCAAAAAATAATGTTATAATAGTATTTGTGCTTAACAAAGGCACAAATTGTAAATTACATATTTCCGGGTGTGGCGCAGCTGGTAGCGCGCTTGACTGGGGGTCAAGAGGCCGCAGGTTCAAGTCCTGTCACTCGGACCAAAAATCCAAATTCGACAATAGTCGAGTTTGGATTTTTTCTTTTCAAATTATTGTGACAGGACTTGAACATTAAGAAGGCACACACCGTTAAGAAAAACAGTTCAGCGAATTGTTTTTTAGGTGTGTGGTGTGAAGACGGGTACCGAATGCGAAGCATTGGGTCGTCGAGCACGGAAGATTTGCGAAGCAAAGCTTCGTCCTGTCACTCGGACCAAAAAACCCAAAAGAGCTTTTGCTCTTTTGGTTTTTTTATTTTGAATAATAGCATTTTATCTGCGGCCGATTGACCCCGGGGGTTAGGCTTTGAACACGAGCGCATCCTGTGGATGATACAGCGAGTGTGAAAAGGCGCAGCGGTCGACAAGTGCGCCGTGCTCCAAGCGAGCGCAATGTCGGGCATCGCAAGAGGTAGCCGCAGTACGATTATGTGTGATTTAATTGTGTGTTAAACCTGAGTGTAAAGTTATCTTGATTATCTACTATTCCACCATCTCAAAATACTTTGTATTATAAGCCAACAAAACTTTATTTTTCTTATCCACAACCAAATAAAATTCGTCACCAATATCTGATGTGCGGAAAAGTTCGGCGTCAAACATAGTGTACTGCTGAGAAAAGGAATAATGCCAATATGCCGCGAGTGAATGTTGGCCGTATTCTTTAAAAATTAAAATGTTTGGTCTTGATTTATAGCGTCTAACGATTTCCGCTTTTTTATCAATTAACTTATCTTTGACAATGGTGAATTTTTTTCTTCTAACAGTTATATACTCTTTAATAGTATTAGTATAGGCTGCGATTACAATATAAATAAGCAATAAGGTAACGAGTATAAAGGGGAGTAAGAAGAGTCTTTCTTTGCCGCTGTACATACAAAAGGGGACCAATATAGAAAGTGAGAGTATAAATAACAACCCAACCGCAAG
>JAZORK010000153.1:0-4271 GCA_045656485.1 Acutalibacteraceae bacterium
CACGGAGAGGTATCGAAGCGGTCATAACGAGGCGGTCTTGAAAACCGTTTGGCGCAAGCCACATGGGTTCGAATCCCATCCTCTCCGCCATTTTTTTAAAATATTACAAATACAAACGTAATCAATGGAGTAGTACTCAAGTTGGTGACGAGGCGCCCCTGCTAAGGGCGTAGGTCGGCTAAACCCCGGCGCGAGAGTTCGAGTCTCTCCTACTCCGCCAATAAAAGCATCGCAACAGCGGTGCTTTTATTATTTTTAAAACAAAGCATTGCATAGGCCAAGTACCCATAAGGATACTTGGCTAGTTTTATTCGCCATGCGGCGAGTTAAATTACTCCGACGAAGTCGGAATAAAACTTGAAAAACTGTTTAAACTTTTATATAATAAAAGCAAGGTGGTGATGTTTTGGAACATAAAGAATACATACGGATACGCGATAACTCAACTACCGCCATTCTGTTTATTCATGGAATTGTCGGAACCCCAAATCATTTCAATGAATTTATATCTTTAACCCCAAAGACATTTTCAGTTTATAACATACTTTTAGATGGTCACGGAAAAGGCGTTAAAGATTTTTCTAAAACATCAATGAAAAAGTGGGAAACACAAGTTGCTTCGATTGTTGAAAAATTGTCCACAACCCACCAAAAAATATATGTAGTTGCTCACTCTTTAGGAACACTTTTGGCAATTGATCAAGCTATTAAAAACAAAACGGTTTGCAAATTATTTTTGCTCGCAGTTCCGTTAAGGTTATCGATAAAACCTAAAATGCCTATCAATTCGTTAAAGGTTTATTTTGATAAAATCAGTCCCAACGATTGTGAAGCATTAGCAGCAAAAAATTGTTATGGTATTGGGAAAGATAGAAACCCTTTCAACTATATTGGATGGATACCAAGATTTCTCGAATTATTTTCAAAAATTCGCCAAACTCGCAAAGCGATTAATATGCTGAATACACCTTGTTTAGTATATCAATCCAAAAAAGATGAAATGGTCTCTAAAAAGAGTGAAAAATATTTAAAGCAAAATTCGTGCATTACAATAAACGCACTTAAATATTCGGGGCATTATTATTACGATAAAGCGGATTGGAATTTTCTGATAACCGAATTTACTAAAATGGTTAATGAAGAATTGAATTAAATCAATTGGTTTTGAGTCGGTTATAGGGATTTATGTTCTCCTAACAAGTGGCAAATGATATTCATTTTCCCTGCTTTTTAAGGTATGAGACAAAATTAAAAGCTGTGTAGAAAATTTCTACTCAGCTTTTTTACTGTCCTTTAGAGTACAACTCTTAAGCGGTACTTTTATTATTTTCTCTATAACAAATCAAAAACCCCACAACCTTAAATTTAGGCTGTGGGGTTTATTTTTTAATCATTTAATTTTTTTAGGGCATATATCCGCTAAAATGCAGTTTTCACATTTGGGGTTTCGTGCAGTACAAGTATCACGACCAAATAGCACCGTTCTGTGGCAAAAATCGTTAGATTTTTCGAGTGGTAATAACTTTCGCATTTCGTTTTCAACCTTTAAGGGAGTATCGGTTGCAACAAAACCCAAGCGGTTGCAAATTCTTATAAAATGCGTATCGGTAACAACTGCAGGTTTGCCGTAAATATCACCGCAAACTAAATTTGCCGTTTTTCTACCCACGCCCGAAAGTGTTGTAAGCGCTTCGATTGTATCGGGCACTTTACCGCCAAAATCGGACTCGATTTTTTGAGCTATAAGTATTAAATCCTTTGCCTTTGTTTTATAAAGACCGCAGGTTTTAATAAGCTGCTCTACCCTTTCTAAATCAGCATTTGCCATACTTTTAGACGTTGGGAATTCACGAAACAAATCAGGCGTTACCATATTAACACGCTTATCGGTGCATTGTGCCGAAAGTCGTGTAGCAATAAGCAATTGAAAGGCATCCTTATACTCCAAAGAACAAATTGCATCGGGATATAAGGATTCAAGACGGTTTACCGCTTCAATAACTCTTTCTTTTTTACGCATTAGCCGATACCAACTTTAAATCATTGGGTTTTATAAGCTTTAATTTTCTCATTGCTTCAGCTACAGCAAGTGAAACAACAGCAGGTAGCAAGAAATGCATAAGGAAAATTTCCAAAAGGGTTACAACGGGTGTGAATCCAGCTGCTATCATACTGTCATAAGCCATAAACTGACCTACAAGACCTGCTGAGCCCATACCTGAGCCTACAGGGTTACTTACCATTTTAAGCACAGCCGAAGAAATCGGTCCTAAAATAGCGCTTGAAACAATTGACGGAATCCAAATTAAAGGATTTCTTACAATATTGGGCATTTGAATCATAGAAGTGCCGAGACCCTGCGCTACAAGACCGCCGAATTTATTTTCACGGTAGCTGATAACCGCAAAGCCTACCATATTACAACAACAACCAATGGTAGCCGCACCTGCTGCTAAGCCTTCAAGACCCATTGAAACACCGACACACGCCGAAGAAATTGGTAATGTAAGAATAATACCCATAACAACAGATACAATTATACCACCTAAAATCGGGCTTTGTTCAACGTTGATATTAACAAGCTGACCAACCC
This sequence comes from Acutalibacteraceae bacterium, assembly GCA_045656485.1. Lineage (GTDB taxonomy): Bacteria > Bacillota > Clostridia > Oscillospirales > Acutalibacteraceae > UBA737. The sequence continues at coordinate 2,594 of JAZORK010000153.1, forward strand.
ACTTCATAGCGGTAGATATGTAAGGACCTACAAAGTAACCTGCAGTAGCACCAGAAAGAATACAACAAACAGGGGTTACAATAATATCAACCTTTGTTTTACCCGCAACTAAATAGCCTACTTCTATTGCAACATAAGCCGCAATAAAGGCACCCAAAGGTTCACCTGGTAAACCTACTGTAAAGCCTGTGTTAGCAATATTAGGAAAAGCGCCAATCATACCGCAAACAGCTGCGGCAACGGTGGTTAAGGGCGAAGACTTTAATTTACAAGCCACACCAACACCAATACCCGCACCTGTTAAGGTTTTGGCAACGCTACCCATAGCATTAAGATATTCGCCAACAACATTACTGCCAACAAGTTTTGCGATTTGGCAAATTATTGTGCCAATAATGAGGGTAGAAAATAATCCGTAAGCCATACCTGAAAGTCCGTCAATAAACAAACGGTTTAAATACTTTTTCATTTTAAAAATCCTTTCTTTTAAATAACCTGCATACATTATACGCTCATATTTTAAATTTTACAAGATAAAATTAAAAGACTGCACAGCAAGGTGCAGTCTAATTAGATTTACAAAATTGTGTGTTGTTTTTTACAAGAACAGTTTCGGTACCGATTACGTCAATATCACTCCACGGAATAGTTACATCCTGTTGCTTACCAAACAGCCCTAAAACACGAGGTTTGCCTAAAATTATAAGAGCTTCAATTCTTCCGTTTTTTGAATCAATTTCAACATCGCCCACATATCCTAATACATCGCCCGAATGTACACACACAACCTGCTTATTACGTAATTCATCAATTCTACAAAGCATAATTAACACTCCAAAAAGGTACTGTTAAAATATATGCAAAAGAATTAAAATTAATCATTAAAAATTACGCCGTCGTCTTCTTCGTCGGTTTCTTCTAAATTAGAAGTTTCGGTTTTTGGGGTGGTTTCAATATCCAATCCTAAGCTTTGGCGTTTTTCAATATCGGCATCGGGATGCTCAGCATAATATGGGTCGATAATGAATTTCTTAATTGAAGGGAATGTGCAAAACTGAACAAGCAAAGCATTAAATGCAGGATAAGCAAAAACTGCAAGGAAAATTTCAAAAGTTAAAACATATTTCCAAGCCGAGCCTGTTATAAATAAAAGTCCAACACAAATTGCAAGCAACAAAATATTAATAAAAAGTACTAAAAAAGAATTTTTAAAATTTAAAAATACCAATTTAAAGCTGTTAGAATATGCCTGCTTCAATGTATAATCAAAAGTAATAATCAACGTCCATAAATAATAAGTCATCATAGTAAAGGTTACAAGCATAGCCAATGCTATACCAACACCAACAACACCGTAACCACCTTTAACACCGTAAAAGAAATAAATATCAAAAATTAAAAGTGCAAAAACTATTGTGTTAATTATACCCGCAATAATTGACTGCTTTAAGTTCTTCTTAATAGTTTCAAAAAAATCGCTAAAACCAAATGAATGTTTATCCCTTGCAGTATTACGGGCAACATGTGTTAAACCAACATTTGCAATACCGTTTGTAAAAAGGGGTAAACTAATCAGACAATACACCAAGTTTATGGTAGTAAATTTCCAAAAATTACGGAAAAACATTTCAAAAAATACTACAAATGTTTTCTTTTTAGGTGCGTCCTTAGAAATACC
>JAZORK010000154.1:0-4069 GCA_045656485.1 Acutalibacteraceae bacterium
TGATACCGTTACTATTCAATACGGCGGTTCTATGAACGCTAAGAACGCTGACGAATTGGTTGCTAAAATCAACGTTGACGGCGGTCTTATCGGCGGTGCTTCCTTAAAGGCTGAAGATTTCTCAGTAATCGTAAAAGCTGCAAGCAAATAATTAAAATACTAAAGGACCGTCGTTTTTCGGCGGTCCATTATACAGGAGATTTTATTCTATGAAAAAACCTATTGTTTTAACAATTATGGACGGCTTTGGTTTTAATGACGATACCAAAGGCAACGCTATTGAATCGGCTAACACTCCCCGTCTTGACAATATTTTCAAAACCTGCCCCACCACACAAATCGGTGCTTCAGGTATGGACGTTGGTCTTCCCGACGGTCAAATGGGTAACAGCGAAGTAGGTCACACCAACATTGGCGCAGGCCGTGTTGTTTATCAAGAGCTTACCCGCATTACCAAATCTATTGCCGATGGCGACTTCTTTGCAAACGAAGCCTTTATGGGCGCAGTTGAAAACTGCAAAAAGAACGACAGCGCATTACACCTTATGGGTCTTTTGTCCGACGGTGGTGTTCACTCTCATATTGAACATTTATACGCTTTGGTTGAACTTGCAAAAAGAAACGGCCTTAACCGTGTTTATATTCACGCTTTGCTTGACGGCCGTGACGTTCCCCCCAGCAGTGCCGCTGACTTTATTGATGCTTTAAACGCTAAACTCGAAGTTTTAGGTTGCGGTAAGCTTGCTACCGTTTTAGGTAGATTCTACGGTATGGACCGTGACAACCGTTGGGACCGTGTAGAAAAGGCTTATGCCGCTTTAGTTTACGGCGAAGGTATTAAGACCAACGACGCAGCTTCCGCTGTAAGAGAATCTTACACCCAAATTGACGCTGACGGCAAAAATATCACTGACGAATTTGTTCTTCCCACCGTTGTTGACGGTACTGAAAGAATCAAATCAGGCGACAGTATGATTTTCTTCAACTTCCGCCCCGACCGTGCTCGTGAAATTACCCGTACCTTTGTTGACGCTGACTTTACCGGCTTTGAACGCAAGGGTGGCAAGTTAGACCTTTTCTATGTTTGTATGACCCAGTACGATGCTTCTATGCCAAACGTAACAGTTGCATTTAAGCCCCAATCTCTTGCTAACACTTTAGGTGAATTTGTGGCTAACAACGGTCTTACACAGCTCCGTATTGCCGAAACCGAAAAATACGCTCACGTAACCTTCTTCTTCAATGGTGGTGTTGAAAAGCAGTACGAAAACGAAGACCGTATCTTAGTTAACTCACCCAAGGTTGCAACCTACGATTTACAACCCGAAATGAGCGCTAACGAAGTTTGCGATAAGGTATGTGAAGCTATCGAAACCGGCAAATATGATGTTATTATCTTAAACTTTGCAAACTGCGACATGGTAGGTCACACAGGCTTCTTTGATGCAGCTGTAAAGGCAGTTGAAACTGTTGATACTTGCGTTGGCAGAGTGCAAGATTCTACCGCAAAAATGGGCGGTGTAATGCTTCTTACTGCCGATCACGGTAACGCAGATAAAATGCTTGACACCGACGGTTCACCCTTTACTGCACACACAACAAACCCTGTTCCCTTTGCAGTCATCGGTAAGGATTGTAAATTACGCCAAGGCGGTCGCCTTTGTGATATTTCTCCCACAATTATCAAATTGTTAGGTTTAGAAAAACCCGAAGAAATGACAGGCGAGTCCTTAATAAAATAATCTAAAAAAAGCAGTCTCTTACGAGACTGCTTTTTTAATTTACCGAACAATAATCACTAACACTTTCGTGTTCAAGCTTTGCTATTCTTCGGTTTATTGTTTTAATTTTTTCTTCCATAACAGGCACACGGGACAAAACACTCGCCTGCGATTCCATTTTCTTTTCAAGCTGTTCTAAACGGTAGGCGGTAAGTTTACTCGAAGCCAAAATACCGCCCGCTGTTCCCACCAATGTGCCCGCAAAGGAAATTAGTGCAACTATTATAGTGCTATTCATTTTCTTCTCCGCTTTTTAAATACTTTAAAATTTCTTCACGTTGGTTTTTATATTCCGTTTCTTCACCAAATACTGCCGAATAGGAATAGTAAACATATCCGCTTATAGCTTCATCCTTTTCGCAAATTGCAATTTGCCGTGCTATAATATCGCTATTACTTCCCCATTCGGCTTTATCGGCTTCTAAATCGGGCTTTGCTTTATAACACGCAAGGCCTATTTTTAATTTTACATCACTACCTTGTACGACAAGATTCTTCCAAACTTCAATTAAATTGTTAAAACAGAAATTAGAGTCTGGATACTGGAAGCCAAAATACAACTGTGGTATAATCTCATCTACGTACCCATTTTTTACCCATTCAGCCACGTCGGCATATAAATTATTGTAATTAGACTCCACCGAAGCCGCAGGACTAATACTGAAAATAATATCCTTATTTGCATATTTTATTGCATTATAGCAACTACTTAAAAGCAAATTTACGTTTTCACGCCGCCAAGAACCAAGCGGCCACGGTTTTTCACAAGTCTTTTTATATTGGTTATATGAAGCGGCGTCAAAATCCGCCTTAGTGGTAGGATAAAAATAGTCGTCAAAATGAATTCCGTCAATTTTATATTTTGCGATAAGCTCACGTATTCCGTCAAGCACTAACGCTCTAACTTCGCTACTTGCAGGGTTAAAATAAATCCCGTTCGCAAAACCTACGTTTATATCATTATCGGTTTTGTCGTCATTTAGCCACTTATAAGCAGGACTGTTTTGGCCAATTTCCGCTATGTTGCTTGTTGCTGTCGAAACTCTATAAGGGTTTATCCATGCGTGCACCTTTAAATTAGACTTATGACATTCTTGCACTATGTAATCAAATATATCATAATCATATTTTTTTGCCGCTTCCATTAAAGGAAAATAATCCGAACTGTAAAGCGAATCCGCAAAGGCCCTTATGTGTATGTAAAGGTTTTGAATTTGAAGCTCCTTGCAGTTTTTAATTAACGTTTTAAACTCAGATTTAAAGCCTTTTTCACTTTTAAGCATTGAATTTATTTCATAACAGCTTAACCAAATACCGCTACTGTCACACTGCGTTGCGCTATTACCTTTAGTCGCTGTACAAGAACATAAAAACAATAAGAGAATTATTAAACTCAAAACCTTTTTCATACCGTTACCCTATTACCCTATAAAGTATTTCTATTTCGCCCAAACTCATTTGGCGGTCGGCAGTAATCTCTAAGCTAACGGTGTCTACCTTATGAAGATGCGGCAAAAGCTTAACCGCTTTATAACTAGATTTGCCATAAATTTCATTAGAAAAATCAAAATTAACTGTTGCCGCTTCCCTGCCGTTAATATTAATTTTAACCTTGCCACCTGCCATCATTGAAAGATAAATATTATCAATGTTTTTAAAAGTAGACAAACCGCCCAAATCATAACGTTTGGTCGTCACGCTACTACTAATCGGCAGTTGCTTTTCTAATAAAACCCCATCATCAAAATATAATACCGTATCACAATCACCTTTAAGAGTTGAAACAAAAACCGCACGTTTACAGCTATCACCGCATAAGAATTTAAATTCGCCATTACCATAAAAACCGCTATCTATTTTTATTTCATCGGGCACCTGCCATAAATACATTTTTGTGTCCTTCAGGTTATCAATATCGCAGACAACAATTTTACCATTACATACAAATATGTAATATTTATCGTTCCCCAACCCAAAGGTATCATCATAATCCCTTTCAATAATCAGTTTTTTAGGATATTCACAAACTGTAACAATTTCTTTACTCGCAGTTGAATTTATTCCGTAAATGGTATTGTCGCTTCCAAGCCACAAATTCTTACTGCCGCAAACAGCCACAGTATGTTTATCGGCGCATCCGATTTTTGATGACAGTAATTCCACCAAAAGCTTATCATCGCTTTTGAAAATCTTATCATTATCATTTAAAAGGGCAACTTCATTTAAGGGGTTGCCTTCATTCAAAGTAAGCAAATAACTTTCATGGTTTTTAAAGGCCAATATCTTAT
>JAZORK010000155.1:0-4718 GCA_045656485.1 Acutalibacteraceae bacterium
GACCATAAAAATTCGTTAACTAACAAAGGCATACCCTTAATTAAAATTTGTTTGCAAAGGGGTTTAGGCACGTAAAGACTTTTAAAAGCACCTTGTATAAAGACATAGCTTTTGCGTCTTATAACGGTCACAATCACTATAATCAGCATTTCAACATAACGTGACATTACAGTAGCAATAGCAGCACCTGTAACACCCATTTTTGGAAAACCAAAATGACCGAAAATAAGTAAGTAGTTGAAAACTAAATTCACAACAATAGCCGTTACACTCGCAAACATTGGTAGGCGTGTTTCGCCCATCTCACGCAAGGTACTTGCAAAAACCTGTGAAATCCCAAAGGGCAAAAGTCCCCAAATCATTATCTTTAAATAATTGGTAGCATGGGTCAGGGTTGCAGCCACATCAGCAGCAGTTGTACCTTCGGCAAAATACATTGAAATCAATGGTGTTGAAAATTCAAGAAACACCATTAAACTTAATACAACCATTAAAACCGATATTATAAACTTTACACGGAAGCAATATCGCACACCCTCATAATTCTTAGCGCCTGCATACTGGGTAGAAAATATACCCGCGCCTGCAAGACCGCCAAATATACAAAGGTTAAAAATAAAAATCAATTGGTTAACGATAGCAACGGCCGACATTTCTAAAGTGCCGACACGGCCCACCATAACGTTATCAAGCAAATTCACAACGTTTGTAATCAACTGTTGCACTATAATAGGTATAACTATTGAAATTACACGGCCATAGAACTGTCTATCGCCTATTAACTTATTTTTAATTCTTGAAAGTTGCATTTTAATCTCCTAAATATTCGATACAATGATAATATAACACAAAAAAATAGAGATAGCAACCGCTATCTTTTTAAAAATATCGGCTTTAAAAATAGTAATTTGTTTAATCTTGATTAAGCAAAAAGAAAAAGAGCACTCATAAGGGTCGTATTCTAAAGGACAGTAAAAAAGAAGCACGAAAATCTCGTGCTTCTTTTATTTTTGTCTTATACCGTAACAAGTAGGACATTTGGGCGCCCAAATATCATCTGTTCAATAAATTGGAATTTATTTCTTGGTTAGTTTTTTGCACCAAGTCCATTTTCCACATTTAGTACACTTCAACAATCGTCTGGTTGGCGTTTGCATCAACAAGGCAATCTCTTTATAGTTAGGAACAAACATATGTTGACAGTTCTTGCATTCATAATACCCTGTCTCTACCTTAAATTTAAGAGCAGTTATGCAGGGAATTATAAATAGTATAACAGACACTATTATCAAAAAGTTTTGAAATCCACATTCAGGGATAAGGAGTGATATTAAAGTTATTAGACAAATAAGTGCTACCAGACTGATTGCGACAATCACAAAAGCGGAATGCCTCAGTCGTTTATGGTATCTTTCCTCATTTTTTGCCATCTGAAAAATCAGTTCATTTAACTGTTCATCCTTTTGTTCCATATCAATTGTCTCCCCACATAATAATTCATTTACATTTATTCCAAGAATATAACAAAGGTCGAGCATAATATCGGAATCGGGCATTGCTTTGCCTGTCTCCCATTTTGATATAGCTCTATCGGTTATATTCAATTTTTCTGCCAACTGTGCTTGTGTAAGATTTTTCTTTTTTCTGCACTCGGCAATAAACTTTCCTATTTTAATTTGGTCCATAAGCTACCTCCTTTCACTTTAATTATAGCACCTTTTAAGAAAAATAACACGAACTAATGGTCGAAAGGGGAGAAATCAACCATTAGTAGAGTGAAAATTGAACGTCAAATTCTTATTTATCGATTAGTTGTATTATAGCATAACTTGACCAACAAACAAAGAGAATATTTAAAAATACCCGCAGTTTCAAAAACTACGGGTATAAGATTTCATAGCACTGTCCTTAACAATGCGGCTCTTACGAGTGCTCTTTATATTTATTAAGCAGTGGGGATTAGATTATCCATATTGCCAACCATATTTCGAGTCCCAAGACGCTTCATTCCAATGCTCATCCCAAACCAACAACACGTGAAACGCATTGCCGTATTCGTTAATATATCGACCATATCCAAATCTAACACCTTCGTTCATTATCATAATCTCATAGTGAGGTCTAGATTTATTCCAGCAATTAAAAGCATCTTCAATTGTTTCTTGGCCTTTGGCAATACATTCATTTGCGCCAGTTGGCGTGCCTACGTGACTATACTTAATAGAAATTTCCTTTGCGCGAAGATTTGCAAGTTCGGTTAACTTTTTATCATAAACCAATTCAACTTCGTGGTACATATAGTTGTAAAATCCAGGGTTTTTCTCATTATACTCTCTACGTATTTCATTGACATAACCCATCATTATTTTGCTTTGTTCTTCATCACTGTATTTCGACCAAATATCGCCTTCTTCGCCCCATTTAACTTGATGACATCCGCTACAAATCTTAGTTAAGCAATCGGTTTTATATTGATAATTATTTAAATAAGAGTTGGTGAAATCGGTGCCATATTTATAAGCTTCTTTGTAAACTTCCGCACAGGTCTTTGCCACATAATTATGTTTGCCTGTTGAAGGAATGGTTGTAGTTTTTATAACCTTACCGCAATCCTTACATACAGTTTTTTCGTAGTCGTTAGATGAACATTCAGCGGCTAGCTTTTCAATTTTTGTATTCTTATGCCCAGTTGACTGGGTCTTGTTATCAGTGTAACAGTGTCCACAATTTTTGCAAGTGTAGGCAGTATAACCAGCTTTTGTACAGGTCGGTGATACTACTTTTGTTTTATAATCGTGCTTCAAAGCGCTTGTTTTACTGTCCGTATACTTCTTACCACAATCACTACAAGTATGTGTGGTATAACCTTCGGTTAAACAAGTTGGAGCAACTACTTTTTTTGAATAAGAATGTTTTCTAACAGTACCACTTGTCTTTTTACAATATTTGCAGGTTTTCGGTTTCGTACAAGTTGCAGCTCTATATTTGTGTCCTAACGCCTTGCCACTTGTCTTTTTGCAATATTTGCAGGTTTTCGCTTTTGTACAGGTAGCTTTGCTATATTTATGTTTTAAAGTGGTCACCTTCTTAGACGCACTCCACGATGAATAAACCTTTTTACCATTTGAGGTTTTGTAAGTTCGCACACGCACATAATATTTTGTATTGCAACCTTTTAATTTACTAATAGTTACAGACGTAGTTGTAGCCTTGCTTATAGTCTTTGTTTTTGTACTTGATTTTTTAAATTTTGAAGATGTACTATACTGAACTTGATAGCCTTTGATTTTGCTTTTCTTTTTCCAAGTAACCTTAAAACCTTTAGATTTTGATTCAACCTTAGAAATAGAAGTTTTAATGGTATTTTCAGAAGCTGCATTGGCTGTTAAACCACAGTTTGTTACGCTAAATAACATAACAAAAGCCAAAACAACACTTAATATCTTTTTAGCCATTCAAGAGACCCCTCTTTACTAAAAATTAATAATACTTTACAAACACAAATTATACATTACTTTTTAAAATGTTGTCAAGTATAAAACCTTTATGTAAATTGAAAAAGAATATGTAAATTCTCATTAACGGTTCTAATGTAAGCAACAAGCAATGCACTAAGTACTGCACAAACTGTATCTAATTCTTTATATTTATGTTCGTTTTAGGATGATATAAGCAAAAAGCCATTTAATCAAATATAAAATATTGTCTTACACCAATATAAAGCTTTTTGCTACGCAAAAATCCACCTCACTAGTCAGAGGGAGGTGAAAGACAATTAATAATATTTTTTGTTCATCGGTTAACCTTTTTTGAACCACGCAACTATCGTGTGGCTTTCGTTATAAAAAAACCGAGATAGCAACTGCTACCTCGGTAAATTACATATTGGGCTCACACCCTGAAAAACGCAACTCAGCAACCGTAGACTATGTTCCTCCGCCATTTTAAAAAAGAGATAATTTTCGTTAAGATGGGTACACAGTATAACCGTCACATCTTCTCATATTATCTCCTATCACTGCGACCTACTCAAACTTAACTTCCAAAACAATCGCTGACCGTTTTGCATATATTACTGTACCTGTATAATTTCCTGGCGGTATTCCAGAATATGATTCTAATTGGATATCATTCTCGATATTCACGAAAGTAGAATCTTTTGAGTATTTATTATCAGAAACCGTAAAATTACCTATATAAGTTATATAAGCATTATTTTTAATATCATAAATATATTTAGGGAAATAATTAAAGCAAAAACAAGAAACAACAATAATAAATATGCTCAACATAATTGACATTACTATTTTTGCTTCTTTGTCTAAATGACGGTAAGCATATACAACACATACGATTGCTATTATAAATAAAATAAAAGCAATTATGGAGAATGCAAATATATATTTTAAAAGCACTTTATCGTATATAGAGTAATTCATTTTTACACCTACCTAAAAACATTAATCGTAATAACAAAGGATGGTTCTCTTGTCTTCTGTTTTTTCATTCCTGTTGTACTTACAGTAAAACAAAAAAATAGAGATAGCAGTTGCTATCTCTGTAAATCACATATAAGACTCACACCCTGAAAACTGAACAAGTAATGAATGAGGATTGAAAAATAGGTCAAGCCCTCGGTCTATTAGTACTGCCTAGCACACGTGTCACCACGCTTACACATGCAGCCTATCAACCCGGTAGTCTTCCGGGGACCTTAC
>JAZORK010000156.1:0-8086 GCA_045656485.1 Acutalibacteraceae bacterium
CCATTCATATAACCCTGCCCAAAAAAGCCACCATTTGCTAAGGCTAATCTTCCACGATACTGTTGCCAACCTACACCCTGGATATCGGCATTAATATCAAACATATTTATTATTCTTTCACGGTGCTGGTCGTTAAGTATAAAGAAATACGCTATAGGTGAAGCTACCAACGCAGTCGAAAATGCAGCTACAAAATACTTCCACGAAACACCCGCAGCCATCATCATAAATATAACCATTACCGCAAATACAAGCGCTGTACCAGCATCACCCTGAATAAAGATAAGCAAAACAGGTATAGCACCGTGAATACACACCGGTATTAAGTATTTAAGCTTATTAATATTATTCTTAACCTTGCCTAAATGTTTGCTAAAGGTTATTACAAAACTGATTTTCAAAAGCTCGGACGGTTGAAATGTGGTAAAGCCTAAATTAAGCCAAGCCTTGTCGTCGGTGCCTTCAGGTGCAAAACCAATAAAGAAGGTTAAAATAACAGGGATTAATCCACCAAGACCTATTAATACCCAAAATTTAAAATATGTTTCATAATTGAAGGATGAAACAACACAAGCTGCTATTATACCTGCCACCAAGCAAACACTGTGCACTATTACAGGTCTTAGATTATTCATATAATTAGTTGCCGAATAAACCGCTACACAACCGTAAGCGGAGGCAAAAAAAGTAAGTAATAATAATATTTTATCGGTTTCACGAACGAAGTCGGCTATCTTACCTAATAAGTATTTCAAGGCCTACCCTCCTTTAGTTTTAACTATATTATATTTTATTTTTAATAAATATTCAAGTAACACTTTATAAATGGTAAAAAATATGTTATAATATGTTTTATAATATACATAAAGGAACTTTTTATGAAACGTTTTATATCTAAAAGCCCCGGTGAGACCGAATATTTCGGTCAAATTTTAGGTGAAAAAATTAATAGTGGTACTGTTATTGCCTTTAAGGGTGGGCTTGGTATGGGTAAAACCTGTTTTACAAGAGGACTAGCCCGTGGTCTTGGCTCTGGCGATCAGGTAACCTCACCTACCTTTGCCCTTGTTAACGAATATTTAAGCGGCAGACTACCCCTTTATCATTTTGATATGTACCGCATTTCAGGTTGGGAGGATTTATACTCCACAGGCTTTTTTGATTATATTGAAGCCGGTGCGGTGTTAGCTTGCGAGTGGAGTGAAAACATTGAAAACGCCCTACCGCAAGATACTTTGTTTGTTGAGTTTAACCGTATTGACGATTTAACCCGTGAAATTATTATCCGAAAGCAAGGTGAAGCTATATGAAAATTTTGAGTTTAGAATGTTCGGCAACACCCGCTTCGGTTGCTATTATCGAAGATGATAAGCTAATAGCATCCAGCTTTGTTAATGTTCGCCTTACCCATTCGCAAACCTTAATGCCTATGGTAGAAAACACCTTAAAATCGGCCAAGCTTCATATAAACGATATTGACGGATTTTCAATAAGCAACGGCCCTGGCTCTTTTACAGGTGTTAGGATTGGCATAAGTGCCGTAAAAGGCCTTGCCGCCCCTAAAGATACCCCTTGCGTTGCCGTTTCTACACTTAGTGCTATGGCAGAAAATTATATAGATACCGACTGTTACGTTTGCGCTGTGATGGATGCACGCTGTAATCAGGTTTATAACGCTTTGTTTGAAATTAACGACGGCGTAATTACAAGACTTTGTGAAGACCGTGCATTATTATGTGATGAACTATCCGAAGAAATTAAAAATTTATCCCAAAATGCTCAGAAAAGCATTATAATAGTTGGTGACGGAACCGACATTTTTTATCCGTTTGTAGAAGGTCTTACAAATGTAAAAAAATCTTCACCCCAAAGGCGCTACCAAAATGCCGCAGGTGTTGGTTTTTGCAGCATAGAAGACTTTAAAGCAAACAAAACCATTACTGCTAAGGCTCTACTCCCATTTTATTTAAGGTTGCCCCAAGCAGAAAGAGAATTAAAAGCAAAGGAAGAGAAAAAATGAAAATTGCATTAGGTTGTGACCACGGCGGACTCGAACACAAAAACGCCATTGGCGAATTTTTAAAGGAAAACGGATTTGAAGTTGTAGATTTTGGTATCTACGAACAAGTTTCTGTCGATTACCCCGACATTGCCGCTAAAGTGTGCGAAAGCATAATAAACGGCGAAGCTGAACGTGGCATTTTAGTTTGCGGTACAGGTATTGGTATGTCAATTGCTGCTAATAAATATAAAGGCATTCGTGCTGCCGCTTGCAGTGAGCATTTTTCGGCAAAATACACTCGCCTTCACAACAACTCTAACATTTTGTGCCTTGGCGGTAGAGTTGTGGGTGTTGGTACTGCTATTGAACTTGCTGACTTTTTTGTTAATACCGAATTTGAAGGTGGCCGCCACCAAAAGAGAATTGACAAAATAACCGAAATTGAAAAACTTTAAAATTTAAAGGACTGTCAAAAGACAGTCCTTTTTTATATGTATTTAATAATTAATTCTAACACAAACACAATAGCGCAACAGCCTACTGCCACACCAAAAAGGCTTACACCAAAGTATGCAAGTAGCACACCTGCTATAAGTGCCGCAAGTCCCGACCAAACACTGTTTGTAGCCTCCAAAATAGCGGGAAAGGTCATTACAGCCAAGGTAACATAAGGCACGTAATAAAGAAAAGAACGAAGTGTTGTGTTAGTTATTTTTTTGCGTATAAGTGTTAGTGGCAAAATTCGAATAAGAAAAATCACCAAAAACATTATACCGATATATATGTATGTATTATGCATCGTCTTCCTCCTTTACAGGAAAAAGTATAGCGGCGGCTAGTGCTATTAAAACGGTTAAAATTATAACCCTAAACCCAGATGAAAGTGCCGATAAATACGGCAATTTTGAAAAAGCAAAGCTTAAACCCATCGAAAGGACCACAATACCTGCAATAATTTTATTTTCCTTTGCGGGTGGAATAATTATTGCCAAGAACATACCGTAAAGACCAACACTTAAAGCACTTACAAGGCTTTGTGGCAAAAGATTACCCATAACAACCCCTAAAGCTGCACCTGTTGCCCAACAAGGAATAGATATTGTCATAGCACCATAGTTATAATAAGGATTAAGGTCACCCTTTACCGCCATAGAAATGCCAAAAATTTCGTCGGTAACATCAAAACCGATTAAAAGCCTGTGCCTAAGCGGAGTTTTAGGCGAAAGCTTTTGACTAGGCGCCGCCGACATTAGCAAATAACGAATGTTAACAACCAAAATTGTAAGCGCCATATCTACGTAACTGGCTTTTTCACCTATCAAGGTAAACCCTGCATAACCGCCTGCCGATGCGTTGGTAAGTGCGGTTGCAAAAAAAGTTTGCAAAGCGGTAAGCCCTGCGGTTTTAGCTACAATTCCCAAAGTGAACGCCACAGCAAAATATCCGAGCGCTATGGGCACACCGTCACGCAGTCCCCTTTTATACCATAATTTATTTTCCAAATTTATCACCTTGCTTATTTTACAGTTTTTAAAGCTGCAAGTCAATATTTTTCACCGTTTCACTCCAAAAGACATAATATATTATTGAAGTTAGCGTAAACTGACTTAAAATTTTTAAGGAGGCTATTTTATGGCAGATTTAAGAAACGGTTGTTTTCCTGAAAATATAAAAGAAGCCGTTTGTATTGATGCGGGAAGAGTTTACGATTCCTGCTGTGACCGTGACTGCTTGGAGGATTTAAGGTGTTTCTTTCTACCCGAAACACAAGCCCTTATAAACCGAGCAATAAGCGTAAGACTGCGTAGTGCAGAAGTACTTAATGTTTTTATAGATGTTGAACCCGTAAATTTCAATAAGGGATTTTACTCTTGCGATTTAACCTTTTTCTTCCTACTTTCGTTTGACCTATTCACCTCTTCACGTGGGTGCCCTACAGTAATTAACGGTATTGCGTCCTTTAGTAAAAAGGTTATTCTTTTTGGCAGCGACGGCTGTGTTAAAACCTTCTCGAATGTATTAGGCAGTGAATGCACCTGTAATTCTTCTAACACACACAGCGGTAACAATATGCCAAAATGTGTTGTAAATACAGTTGACCCTGTCCCACTTTCGGCTCGTATTGGTGAAATTCGCGACTGCTACGACAGCGTTTGCTGTGTGCCCGACTGTGTTTGCGAAGCAATTGGCGGTAATGTGGTAAGCGATTTACAAAACGGTACACCCACAATTTTTGCTACAATAGGCTTGTTTACGGTAGTTCAACTTATCCGCAACGTGCAAATGCTAATCCCCGTTTACGATTTTTGCATACCCGAAAAGACTTGTAAATGCTCTACCGACCACCCTTGCGACACCTTTAGTAAAATTCAGTTCCCACTTGATGACTTTTTCCCGCCCAAACCCTTTACAACCGAAAACGGGCCCTGTTGTCAATGCTTTGACCCCGAAGAAGAATAACAATAAAAAAGAGAGTCAAATATATAAATTTTGACTCTCTTTGGTTTTATTAAAATGGCCTAAAAAGGTAATGAGCCGTAAAGTAACCTATGGCAACTAACAATATTGCTAAAGCTGTAAAAATCATCGATTTAAAGAACAAACGCCAGTTGTTATTCATAATCACACCCCAACATAGTTTGCCCATTTGGAGAGATTTTATGACAGTTAAAGCCATAAAATATAAAAATAATCGCTATAAAAGCAATAGCGATTATCTTTACATATTTGAAAATAGCGAAGCCTTAAACAATGCTTTACTGTTTTTATACCGCCTTAAAAAAGGTTTTAAAAGTGCGCTTTATAAAACCGATAAGGACTACCGCCTTATTATTACATCGCACGAATTTCACCCATACCTTTTAACCCTTAGTGAATACTGCCAAGGGCGAAGCAAAAGCATAATCGACATAGAGCTAACACGTGAATATGCAAAGGCTTTAATCGAAAAAAATGCGGTGCGTACTTACGCTAAATACTTTTTTAAAGAGATTTAAGATATTCCATTCTCTCCTTCATATCACTTGTGAAAAGCTAACTACCTGCTACCAGCACATCGGCACCAGCGTTCACTGCCAAAGGCGCCGTTTCACCGTTTATACCGCCATCAATTTCCACTAAGGTTTCAAGACCTAAACGGGCAATCTCTTGCTTTAAGGCAGTAACCTTAGGTAACGAATCGGGCATAAAGGACTGACCGCCAAAGCCAGGCTCTACCGACATTACAAGCACCATATCACAAAGGGGTAAAAATTCAAAAATTTCTTCCGCCGAAGTGCAAGGCTTAATTGTAAGACATGATTTACAGCCAAGTGACCTTATTTCCTTTAAGGTCTCAGCCACATCACTTCCCGCCTCATAATGAATCCCTAGAAAATCTGCATATTTTGCAAAATCTTTAATATACCTATGCGGACGGTCAATCATCAAATGAACGTCGAGCGGAATATCGGTATTTTCCTTAATTTGCTTTAAAATAGGGTTAGCAAAAGAAATATTTGGAACAAAAATACCGTCCATAACGTCAAAATGAAGCATATCCGTTTTGTTGTCTTCTAGCCTTTTAAGCTCTTCATTTAAATTTATAAAATCCGCCGCTAAAAGCGATGGTGAAATTTTAACCGCCATAATAATTCCCCTTTTCTTTATTTACAATACAATTTTATACTTAAAGTCGGTTTTTGTCAACCAAAAAGGCTATACGCCAAGCGCATAGCCTTTAATTTTATTCTCCCTTACCTAAACGGTTATATATAAGCCATCCAATAATACTAATAGCCAAAGTTATACCAAAGACAATGATTGCAAAGCTGTATTTTTGCACCCCTAAAAGACTGCCGCCAATGGTAGATGTAACAAGTGACGGTATTCTCGCCACGGTTGCAATAAGCAAAAAATGCTTTGTCTTAATATCGGTAAGCCCCACAAAATAGGTTAATAAATCCTTAGGTGTGCCGGGCAAGAAAAACATAAGAAAGACGCGCGCCGCCACTTTTTTGCGGTTTTGCAAAAACTTTGCCGATTTAATTTTTTCATAAGCGAAAAAGACTTCTACAAGCTTTATACCAAATTTTCTTACAAGAAAGAATACTAGCATACTGCCAAGGAAAATGCCTATCATTGAAAGCAGGGTGCCCAAAACCGCACCAAAGGCATAACCTGCCACAATTTCAAGCGGTTCACCCGGAACTAACGCTATAACCACCTGAAACATTATCATAAAGACAAAGGCAATTTTGCCAAAAATACCGTGTGAATTCACCCAAAGCCTAAATTTTTCAGGCTCGGAGGCAAATTGTATAATAGGTTTACCTATAACAAAACCTACCACAATGCAAAAAAGTATAAACAGTATTATTGCACCGCCACTTAAAATTTTCCTTTTCTTTTCAGTAATCATAAGTTTACCTATCCAAAATCATAAATTCAAAATAATAATATCATTTTATAATAAATATTTCAACCATATATTATGATTTGCAATTATACTAAATTAGTGGTATTATGTATGTAGAAAAGCTTAGGAGTTATTATGAAACACGAAATTTTACAGAACTGTCCACCCATTATACGTGATTTTTTAACCTATAACGAGACTATAAAGGGTAAGTCTTCCCTTTCGGTTGAAGGTTATTATTTAGACCTGCAAACCTTTTTTCGTTACATACTTTTTTCCCGTGGACTTGTAGACGGCAAAGCCGAATTTTCGGAAATTGAAATAAAATCAGTTGATATTAATTTAATAAAAACCATCACCCTTTCCGACTTATATTCCTACCTTGTTTTTTGTAAAAACGAGCGTGAGAACAATGCGGCAACCAGGGCTCGCAAAACTTCTACCTTAAAAATTTTCTTCAAATACCTTTGCGAACAAACCCATCAACTTGATTCCAACCCTGCTTTAATGCTTGAATCCCCAAAGGTTAAGCAGTCACTACCGAAACATTTAACCTTAGAAGATTCGTTAGAGCTTTTAAAATCGGTAGACGGACCTAACCAAAAGCGTGATTACTGTATTTTAACCTTGTTTTTAAACTGTGGGCTTCGTCTTGCCGAGTTATGCTCCTTAAATTTGGGCGATATTAAGCCCGACGGCACGATGACAGTTACGGGTAAGGGTAACAAAGAAAGGCTTGTATACCTCAATTCTGCGTGTCTTAGCGCGGTGCAGGAATATTTAGCAGTAAGACCAAACGACAATGTGAATGCCACCGACCGAAATGCCCTTTTTGTTAGCCGAAACAAACGTAGAATCAGTCCAAAAACGGTGCAGCACATTGTAAAAACTCACCTTGAAAAAGCGGGGCTCAGCGACAGAGGTTTTTCTACCCATAAACTACGCCACACCGCCGCTACACTAATGTACCAGCATGGTCGGGTTGATATTCGTGTGCTTAAAGACATTTTAGGTCACTCAAATTTAGGCACTACACAAATTTATACTCACGTATCAGACAGCCAAATTAAAAATGCAGTTGATATGAACCCATTAAGTAACGTAAAGAACAAAAAATAAAAATTAAAGGCCTTCCTTTTCGGAAGGCTTTTAATATTTCTATATAGACTTTTTAAACTCTTACAGCGTTGCTGTACCTACAGATTATTTCTTCCCTATTACTACTCACCCAAAAAAACACACCCCTTACGGAGTGTGTTTTTTGTTTGTGCATTAATAAAAACTTCAGCTTAATTAACTATTTGTTGAAATTAAGGTTGAATACCAGTAGAACTCAGAAGAATCTGCTGTATCAAATTTCATCATTTCATTTCTGAAATGAGAGTCTTTATTAGCTTCTATTCTTGGATTACTACTTTCATTTGCTATATGTTTCAGAGTAAAGTTAGTAACGATATAAGGATAATTACGAACATAGAAGTTGTAATAATATTTGTTATTACCTAAAAGGCTATCATTTTTCGTTTTAGTACCCAAATCATACTCATAACCAAACTCATAGAAGCCATTATAATCACTACCAGTACTACTCTTAAGCCAATAGTTCTTGATATTGAAAATATCCATACCAGGAGTGTCAATAACGTTATTAGTATATTTAACACTAATCTTGTTATCATACTTCATAT
>JAZORK010000157.1:0-2014 GCA_045656485.1 Acutalibacteraceae bacterium
GCACTTGGTCGGCAATTTTGTCAGCTTCTGCCTTGTTTTCAATAAAGTAAACCTCAAGGCTTTGGCGTAAAAAGTCAACCATAGCTTCGTAAATAAACTTATTGGTAACCGATTTTTTCGTTTGGTTTTCGTAAGAAGCAATAGTGGAAAAACAATTTGTAACAATAGCGAGACTCTCCTGAACATCCGAGAAAGTAATTTTGCTTTCGTTACCTTTATATTTGTTAGTTTGCTTTATATACGCATCTATTTGTGAGGTAAAGGCTATCCTTACCGCCTTATCGGGCGAGCCACCATTTTCAAGCCAGCTTGAGTTGTGATAATATTCAAGCAGACGTTCTTTATTGGAAAAACAAAATGCCAAATTAATTTTTACATTGTATTCGGGCCTATCCTCACGGTCTCTACCTCTTCTGTCGCCCGACCAAAACTGAATACCTGTAAAAGCAGTATCCCCTACCACTTCCTCGAGATACTCCACAATACCGTCTTTATACAAAAACTCAGTATTTTGGAAACGAGCACCTTGCTGTTCACGAAAAACAAACAAAATACCTTTGTTTACTATTGCCTGTCGGCGTAACGTATCCATCAAATCCGCTGACGGAATATCAATCTCAGTAAACACCTTAATATCGGGCTTCCATTTTATCCTTGTTCCCGTGTCACGACCGGCATATTCTTCCCTTTTAAGACCGCCGATATTGTTGCCTTCTTCAAAATGAAGATTATATTTAAAGCCGTCACGCTTGATTTCAACATCCATATACTCGCTTGCAAACTGCGTAGCGCAAAGACCCAAACCGTTAAGACCTATCGAGTATTCGTAATTCGCACCTGCATTTGTATCATACTTACCGCCCGCGTACAGTTCACAAAAAATAAGTTCCCAGTTATAGCGCTGTTCTTTATTGTTAAAATCCACAGGAGCACCGCGTCCAAAGTCTTGAACCTCAATACAACCGTCGGAATATTTAGTGACAACAATTTTACTGCCATAGCCTTCCTTTGCTTCGTCAATAGAGTTTGAAATAATTTCAAAAACGGAATGCTTGCAGCCTTCTATATCATCCGAGCCGAAAATAACCCCCGGTCTTTTTCTTACCCTGTCAGGACCTTTTAATTGGCTTATACTCTCATTACCGTATTCTACTTTGGTTTTTGCCATTGCAAATACTCCTTAAACATAATTATACTTTTACATTATATACCATATTTAGTGCCTTAGTCAAGCGAAAAGGACTAAATATATATTGATTTTTACATAAAAGTAGTATAATATATATAAGCATAAAGATATACTTTAATCAAATCGGAGAATTTTATGAAAAAAAGAACAAGACGTCAAAAAGCTATACTAAGAAGAAATCTATTTTTAACATTTTGTGCTTTAATACTTGTGGGCATTATAGTCCTTAGCACCGTTATTATAAAAACCTTAACCGGCAATAATGAAACCAGTAGCATCACTTCATCAAATACCGAAAGCACTAATAAAGAACCCGAAGTTATACCCGACAGCTTTGCCACCGTGTTAAGTATTGGTGATATTATGGTTCACCAACCGCAGCTTGAAGGTGGCAAAACGAGTGATGGGTACGATTTTTCGGACTTTTTTAAAGAAGCTACCGAATATTATAAAGCTGCCGATTTAACCGTAGGCAATCTAGAGCTCACCTTTGGCGGTAAAGAATCAGGCAAATACCGTGGCTACCCCGCCTTTAACACACCTGACGAATTAGCCGATAATATAAGGACAAGCGGTATTAATATGCTTATGACCGCTAACAACCACTCCTACGATACCGGCTTCTTTGGTCTTAAGCGCACAGCACAGGTTTTGGCCGAAAAAGGACTTGAATATACCGGCACCAAAGCCACCCCAGAAGAACCCACCTACCTTGTTAAAGAAGTTAACGGCATTAAAATCGGTATTGCCAATTTTAGTTATGAAACACAAGGTAACGACCCTGAGCGTAAGTACCTAAACGGCGGCGCTATAAACAAGGATGCT
>JAZORK010000158.1:0-6875 GCA_045656485.1 Acutalibacteraceae bacterium
TGACTTTAGGTCGGCGATGACTAAGTCTATAAGCAGTTATAAGACAACTTCTAGTGATATTACAAGCTTGAAGGCTAGCAAGACTTATTACGTGCGTGTTCGTACTTTTAAAACTATAGGCGGTATAAAGTTCTATTCTGCATGGTCAAAGGCTGTTAAAAAGAAAACTAAATAATAAAGTATAAAAACTCTCGCTTTGACGGGGGTTTTTAAATATATATTGTGTAAAACATATATAAATAACAATAAATTATAGCTTTAACCACAATTTATTGTATAAATGTTAAAAAAATATCAATAAATAATAAAAATAGTTGAAAATTGCATGGTGCTCGGGTATAATATATAAGGCATAAATTGGATTAATTTAAAGGAGAATTTAAGATGACCAACAACAAGACTGTACTTAAATGGTTAGACGAAATGCAAGCTCTCTTAACACCTGACAAGGTTGTTTGGATTGATGGCACTGACGAACAAACCGAAGAACTTCGCAAACTCGCTGTTGAACTCGGCGAATTAGAAGCTCTTAATCAGGAAAAGTTACCTGATTGCTATCTTCACAGAACCAACCCTAACGACGTTGCTCGTGTAGAAGACCGTACTTTCATTTGTACAACTACAAAAGAAGAAGCAGGTCCTACTAACAACTGGTGTGACCCCGCTGAAATGTATGAAAAGCTTTATGACATTGCTCGTGGCTCTTACAAGGGTAGAACAATGTATGTAATTCCTTACTCAATGGGTCCGATTGGTTCTCCCATTGCTAAAATCGGTATCGAAGTAACCGATTCGGTTTACGTTGTTCTTAATATGCTTATTATGACACGTGTTAGCACTAAGGTTCTCGAAGTTTTAGGCGATAGCAATGACTGGGTACGCGGTTTACACTCACGTTGTGACGTTGACCCCGAAAAGAGATATATCTGCCACTTCCCCCAAGATAACACAATTATTTCTGTTAACTCTGGCTACGGCGGAAACGTTCTTTTAGGTAAAAAGTGCTTTGCACTTCGTATTGCTTCTTACCAAGGTTGGAAAGAAGGCTGGATGGCTGAACACATGCTCATCTTAGGTCTTGAAAATCCCCAAGGCGAAGTTAAGTACGTTGCTGCTGCATTCCCCTCAGCTTGCGGTAAGACCAACCTTGCTATGCTTATTCCCCCCGAATATTTACGTGAAAAGGGCTACAAGATTTGGACCGTAGGTGACGATATTTCTTGGATGAAGATAGGCGAAGACGGTCGTCTTTACGCTATCAACCCCGAAAACGGCTTCTTTGGTGTTGCTCCTGGTACTAACGAACATTCTAACTTCAATGCTCTTGAAAGCACTAAGAAGGGCACCATTTTCACCAACGTTGCTCACGTAATGGATGACAACACAGTTTGGTGGGAAGTTTTAAATAAAAACCTACCTGAAAATGCAATTGACTGGCGCGGCAATCCCTGGGATGCTTCTAAGTTCGATAAGGCTGACAAGTCTACTTGTGCAGCTCACCCCAACTCAAGATTTACTGCTCCCGCTAAGAATTGCCCCTGCATTTCTCCCGAATTTGATAAGGGTGAAGGCGTGCCGATTTCTGCTATTATCTTCGGTGGCCGTCGTGCTAAGTGCGCACCCCTCGTATATCAATCAAAGGATTGGGTTAACGGTGTATTCGTAGGCTCTGCTATGGCTTCTGAAACAACTGCTGCTGCAGCTGGTGCTGTTGGTGTTGTTCGTCGTGACCCCATGGCTATGCTTCCTTTCTGTGGCTACCACATGGGCGACTACTTCAAGCATTGGCTCGAAATGGGCGAAAAGCTTGGTGACAAGGCTCCCAAAATCTTCAACGTTAACTGGTTCCGTACCGATGACGAAGGCAACTTCGTATGGCCTGGTTTTGGCGATAATATGCGTGTTCTTAACTGGATTATCGACCGTTGCGAAGGCAAGGCTGATGCTACTGAAACTGCTATCGGTTACATTCCGAAGCCTGAAGACATCGACCTTACTGACTTAAATATGGATATCGAAACCTTAAAGGACATCTTAACTGTTGATAAGGCTGTATGGGAACAAGAAGCAAACGAAATCACCGAACACTACAAGAAGTTTGGCGATAAGCTTCCTGCAGAACTCAAGGAACAACTTGAAAATCTTAAAGCAAACCTTGCTAAGATGTAATTTTTACAAAAACCCGCAGAAATGCGGGTTTTTTGCTATTGTATTTTCGGTAAATTAATGTATAATTGTATCATATTGAAATATGCAGGTGCTAGAATGAAAAGACTTATGATTATAGTTCCGTGCTTTAATGAGCAGGAAACTTTACCCGGTACAATTGAAAAATTAAGCGGCGTTATGAATGAACTTTTAAACGCTGAAAAAATCTCTCGTGATATCGGTATTTTGCTTGTGAATGACGGCAGTACCGATAAGACTTGGGATATAATTTTAGATGCTCATAATAGAACAAATTATATCTATGGGCTTAATTTGTATCTTAATTCGGGTCATCAAAACGCCTTGATTGCAGGGCTTGAATATGCGAAGGATATAAGTGATTTTACAATTACTATTGATGCCGATTTGCAGGATGATATTTCGGTTATTGAGTGTATGGTTGATAAGTATTACAATGGCGCTCATATTGTGTATGGTGTCCGCAAAGAACGTAAAAAAGATTCATTTTTTAAGCGTACCACCGCCAATTTATTCTATAAGATTATGAATTTTCTTGGCGCAAAAACCATTGATAATCATGCCGATTTTCGCCTTATGAGCAGCAAAGCGGTAGAAATTTTATTACAATATAAAGAGCGTAATATTTTTCTTCGCGGCATTGTTACCAAAATCGGTCTAAAGTCGGACAAGGTGTATTACTGCCGTAAGGATAGAACAGCGGGAAAGACTAAATACCCTCTTAAAAAGATGCTGTCTTTTGCGTGGGAAGGTATAACCTCGCTTTCTACAAAACCTTTAAAACTTATAATGATTTTAGGTCTTGTAATAATTATTTGCTCGATAATCGCTCTGGCTTATGTTTTGATTTCTTACTTCCTTAATGAAACAAATCGTGGTTGGGCTTCGCTTATGATTTCTATTTGGTTTTTGGGCGGTGTTCAGCTCTTTTCAATTGGTGTTGTGGGGCAGTATGTTGGCAAAACTTATATTGAAACCAAGGAACGCCCACGTTATACCGTGACGGAGATTTTGGACTATGAAACAAATTAAAGAAATCTTCTTTTATTTGCTTTTTGGTGGTCTTACAACCCTTGTAAACATTCTTTCGTTTTCGGTGTTTGACACACTTTCTTTGCCTACGGCTCTTTCTACAATTATCGCTTGGTTTATTTCGGTATTGTTCGCCTTTATTACTAACAAAAAATATGTTTTTGAAAGTAACAATAATATTTTTAAAGAACTATTTGCATTTTTTAGTTGCAGGGCGTTTTCGGGGTTATTTGATTTAGCGGTTATGCTAGTATTTGTTGATGTATTTAAATATCCGACAATGATTATAAAAATTATATCAAATATAGTGGTAATTATAATGAATTACTTTTTTAGTAAGTTTTTAATTTTTGGTAAAAAAAAGAATATTCTTTGCTTTGGCGATAGCATAACCGAAGGTATGGCTATGGCTCGTAAGGATTCTTACCCTGGTGTTTTGGCTGCACATTTAAAAGGAAAATACAAGGTTTTTAACGCAGGTTGCGGTGGCGAAAACAGTTATACAATTTGCGCTCGTGCAAACGCCTTACCCTTTACTTTTAAAAATGACGTATGTTTTGAAAAGGGACAGTTTGAATATGTATCTGACTGGGAAATTTTTGAAGGTACAGGTGGTGAGTTAATGCGCCTTCGTTACGGTCAAATGGGTCGTGACTTGAAAATTAGCAAAGTTGTAGTGGGTGATGACACTTACGATTTGCGATTTGAAAGTTTAGGCGATGAAGAAAAGGATAAATATATTTTAACACGTAAAAATGCCGATTTTAAGCAAATTATACCGTCGGGTACACCCTTAAAGTTTGATTATTCTTGGCTTTACGATAAACCACATTGTATTATTTTAATGGCGGGCGGTAACGATAATTTCGCTGAAGAAGGCGCAGTGCAAAGGGTTATTGACCGTTATAAAAAGGTTGCTACAACTTGCGAAAGATTTATTCCGCTAATTCCGCACTATGCACCTGATGATATTGCTAAACTTTTCTATGATACTTTCAGTGATATTTGTGTTGACCTGAGAGGTTATTGCAAAGAAGATTATTGGAAAGATAACAACGTAGAAAAAGACGAAAACGATATTAAGTGTATAAACGAAGGTGTTATGTCAACTAAATTTACTTACCAAAACAAATATGCCGAATGTCACCTTAACGAATTAGGTTATAAAATTTTAGCTGATTTGGTCTATCAAAAAGGCATTGAGTTGGGTTTTTGGAAATAGGTAATTTTTTCACAGCAGTCTTTAAAAACTGCTGTGATTTTTTCTTGCATTATATATATAAATATAGTATAATAAATTAAATATATTTATGGAGTTTTTACTTTGCAATTTGAATTTAACAAAAACAATATTTTAGAAGAACAAACAGGCTATGCAAAGCGTGTTTTAGGTCTTGTGAACAATCTTTACGGCGATGTGCCAAAGGCTTGTGTTATAACCTTTGGTTGTCAACAAAACGTTAGCGATTCTGAAAGGCTAAAGGGTATGCTTTTCGAGATGGGTTATACTATTGTTGATAGCATAGATAATGCCGATTTTATAATCTATAACACCTGTGCTGTGCGTGAACACGCCGAAGATAGAGTTTTTGGCAATATTGGTATGACTAAGCAAATTAAAAAGGACAGGCCCCAAACTGTTGTTGCGGTTTGCGGTTGTATGGTTCAGCAAGAACATATTGCCAATAAAATTAAAAAAAGTTACCCTTATGTTGATATTGTTATGGGTACGCATGTATCCTACCGTTTGCCCGAATTTTTATATAAACGCCTTTCGGGCGGCAAACGTATTTTTGAACTATCGCAGGCGAATAACACAATTGTTGAAGATATACCCGTAAAGCGTGACGGTATGTTTAAGGGTTGGCTTCCCATAATGTATGGTTGCAACAACTTTTGCACCTACTGTATTGTGCCTTATGTTCGTGGTCGTGAACGTTCAAGGGAGCCTGAAAAGATTATTGCCGAATTTAAGCAAATGATTAAAGACGGTTATAAGGATATAACCCTTTTAGGTCAAAACGTTAACTCCTACGGCAAGGGTGCTTCTCATGGTGTTAACTTTGCAAAGCTTCTTCGTATGCTTAATGATGTCGAGGGTGAATTTGTAATCAGATTTATGACTTCTCACCCCAAAGACTGCACGATAGAGCTTTTAGATACTATTAAGGACTGCGAAAAGGTAACACGACATTTGCATTTGCCTTTCCAAAGCGGTAGTAGTCGAATACTTAAAAAAATGAACCGCTACTACGACCGTGAAACCTATTTGACGCTTATAAAGAACGCAAAAGAGCGTATACCAGATGTCGATTTAACAAGTGATATAATTGTCGGCTTCCCCGGTGAAACTTACGAGGATTTTAAAGAAACTGTAAGTTTAGTAGAAGAAGTGAAATTTGCTTCATTATTCACCTTTATTTATTCAAAACGCAAAGGTACACCCGCCGCCGAAATGGAAGATAACGTAACAAGAGCCGAAAAGGGTAAATGGTTTAGTGAACTGCTTATAGCACAGGAAAAAGTTGCCGAAGAAAATAAGCAAAAATTTATTGGCAAAACCTTCCGTGTGTTGTGTGACGATTATTCCGAACGAGAAGGTTATATGTCGGGTCATACTAAAGGTACGGCAGTTATTGAATTTCCTGCCGACGAAAGCTTTTTAGGTAAATTTGTAGATGTTTACGTGGAGTCTTACGATAACGGACTTTGCGGTAAAATAATTTAAGTGAGGTATTTTAAAATGGATGTAACAACAATAGCTAGAGAATTAGGTAAAGCAATTCAACAAGACGAGCGTTTTATTCGCTACGCAAAGGCAAAGCTTGCAAACGATAACGACCAAGATTTACAAGCCGCTATCGGTAATTTTAATATTATTAGAATGGAGCTTGAAAAGGCAAGTTCTAACGAAACACCTAACGAAGAAGAAATTAAAAACTTGAACGAAAAGCTTCGCAAGGTTTACGGTGAAATTATGGCAAGCGCTCCTATGGTTGAATACAACACCGCAAAAGCGCTTTTAGACCAAATGATGAACGATGTTAATATCATTCTTTCAAAAACACTTGACGGCGAAAATCCCGATGAAATCGACCTTGAAGCCGCTTGTACCGGTAGCTGTGCTACTTGTGGTGGTTGCCACTAATTAATTTTTAAATTTTCAAGAAAGGAAGTTGAATATGGCGGAATTATCACCGATGATGCAACAATACAAGCAAATTAAAGCCGAAAATCAAGATAGCTTTTTGTTTTTCCGTGTCGGCGATTTTTACGAAATGTTTTTTGAAGATGCCAAAAAGGCTTCCGAAGAATTAGACTTAGTTTTAACAGGCAAGGAATGTGGTTTGCCCGAACGTGCGCCAATGTGCGGTGTGCCTTATCACAGCTGTGAAGGATATATTGCACGATTAATTGAAAAGGGTTATAAGGTTGCAATTTGTGAACAAACCGAAGACCCAAGCACTGCTAAGGGTATTGTAAAGCGAGAAGTTGTAAGAACAATTACACCTGGTACAGTCTTTGAAGATAATATGCTTGAAGAAGGCAAAAATAACTTCTTGGCTTCGGTTGTAATAACCGACGAAAATATTGGTCTTTGCTTTACTGATGCTTCTACCGGTGAATGTCACGCAACAACCCTTCCTAAAGATGAT
>JAZORK010000159.1:0-3328 GCA_045656485.1 Acutalibacteraceae bacterium
GCTTGTTGAATAGATGAATACTTACGGTCATAAATACAAACCGAGCCTCTTTGTGAAGCGCCCTTTTCAAGGAAGTAGATGCCCACGCGTTCGCCGCCGCGAACGATTTTAGAGGTATCTACACCAAAATATCTAAGTGAATCAATAGCGGCTTGACCGATAGCGTGTTTAGGTAGCTTTGTAACATAAACACTTTCCATACCATAGTTTGCAAGACTTACTGCAACGTTAGCTTCGCCACCGCCAAAGGTTGCTTGCATTTGGTCGTTTTGAAAAAATCTATAATAACCTTGTGGGGCGAGTCTTAACATAATCTCGCCGAATGTAACTATTTTAGCCATTTATTTACCCTCCATTTTATCAAGTGCTTCTTTAACGAAAAAGCTCCCGCCGATTGCTTCAATTTTATCGAATGCTAAAAATTCATCAATATTGCTTCTATCAACACCGCCTGTTGGTATAAATTTAACCTGCGGGAATGGCGCTGAAAGTGCCTTTAATGCTTTAAGACCGCCGTAAATATTAGCGGGGAAGAACTTAACGGTTGTAATGCCAAGCTCTAACGCTTGCATAATTTCGGTAGGTGTTACGCAACCAGGATAATAGGGAATATTGCGTTTGATACAAATCTTAGCAACGGGAATAGATAAGCCGGGGGAAACAATGAACTGTGCACCTGCTTTTAATGCAGCCTCACATTGTTCGGCATTAATTACAGTACCTGCACCGATGCTCATATCGGGATAATTTTTACAAGCATATTCAATTGCTTCGGCAGCACAAGCGGTACGGAATGTGATTTCGGCAGTGTTAATGCCAACGCCTTTAAGGGCGGTTAAAATTTTATCGGTTTCGCTTAGTTCTTTAATAACCACAACGGGTACATATTTATCCATAATAATTTCTCCTTTATACTCCTGAATAAGCGGCAAAGCCACAGTCTATTGGTAACACAACACCTGTTATAGCCGATGCTGAACGCTCGTCACACAAGAAAAGTGTTCCGCCAAGCAACTCATCGGCATCAACAAAGCGGTCCATTGGTGTGCCTTTAAGAATTTTAGCACTTCTGGCAGTAGGTGTACCGTCATCGTTATAAAGTAATGCTTTATTTTGTGCCGAAACTAAGAAGCCAGGGGCAATTGCATTACAGCGGATTCCTGTACCTGCAAAGTGGGTTGCAAGCCATTGTGTAAAGTTAGAAATACCTGCCTTTGCGGCTGAATATGCGGGGATTTTGGTAAGGGGAGTGTAAGCATTCATTGAAGATACGTTAAGAATACATCCGCTTTTTTTGTTAACCATATCCTTAGCAAAAATCTGAGTGGGAATAAGTGTGCCTTGGAAGTTTAGTTTAAACACAAAGTCAACACCGCTGGCATCAAGGTCAAAGAAGGATTTTCCGCCTTCCTTGGCTTCGTGGTGATATTCGTTGTCGGTAGTGGCTCTTGGGTTATTACCGCCGGCACCATTTACTAAAATATCACATTCGCCTAAGGTTGCTTTTACCTGTTCGTGAACCTTTTCAAGTTCTTCCGCTTCAAGCACGTTTGCTTTAAAGCCTTCACAAATAAAGCCTTCGGCTTTAAGCTCATCGGCTAATTTTTTAACGGCTTCTTCGTTAAGGTCAAGGGCTGCTACCTTTGCGCCTGACTGAGCAAAAGCCCTTGCCATAGCACCACAAATAAGACCGCCTGCACCTGTTACAACAACAGTTTTGCCGCTAAAATCAATATTAAGGGGTAAATTTATCATAAGGTATTCCTCCTTTATTTCTTATCAAATTTTTTAAGATAATCCCAAACACCCAACATATACATAATGCCAAGTGCGCGGTCGTAAAGACCGTAACCGGGGCGTACTTTGCCAGGGCCTTCATCCCACAAGTGTCTGCCGTGGTCTGGGCGGATATATCCATTAAATCCACAGTCGTGATATGCTTTAAGTATTTCTAAAATACCTGTATCGCCGTCGCAGTCACGGTGACTAGCTTCCGAAAAATCGCCGTTGGGGAAGTGCTTAACATTTCTGATATGTGCAAAAGCAATTCTATCACAGTATTTGCGAACAATACTTGCTACATCATTATCGGGGTTGGCATTAAGACTGCCTGAACATAGGGTTAAGCAGTTGTATTCGTCGTCAACCATTGTAAGAAAACGCTCAATGCTTTTTTCATCAACAAGCAAACGGGGAAGACCGAATATATCCCATGGCGGGTCATCCATGTGAATAGCCATTTTAATATCACATTCACGGCAGGTGGGCATAATTGCTTCTAAGAAATATTTTAAATTTTCCCAAAGCTTTTCGTGGTCAACGCCTTCATAAGCCTTAAAAAGTTCATCAAGTTTTGCCATTCGTTCAGGCTCCCAACCGGGGAATGACATATTGTATTTTTCGGTAAAATCAAGGATGTACTTTGCCATAGCGTTGTAATCATCCTGAATCATATTCTTTTCATAGAAAAGGGCGGTAGAGCCGTCACCAACAGGGTGGAAAAGGTTACTTCTTGTCCAGTCGAATATTGGCATAAAGTTGTAGCAAATTACCTTAACACCAAATTTTGAAAGGTTGCGAATACATTGTTTATAGTTTTCAATGTATTTATCTCTAGTAGGAAGACCAATTTTAATATCATCGTGAACATTTACCGATTCAACAACATCCATATTAAAGCCGTATTCATCGAGTTGTTTTTTAACTTCGGCAATTTCCTCGATTTCCCAAATTTCGCCCGGCATTTTGTGGTGTAGAGCCCAAACAATGCCTTCAACACCCGGGATTTGTTTAATGTCGGAAAGCTTAATGTTGTCATTATCTTTTCCGTACCATCTAAAACACATTTTCATATTTTAAATGTCCTCCTTTTTGTTTAAACCAAAATAGCGGTAAGAGTTGTAATAACAAATATTACCGATAATTTCAGAAAGTGTTTTTTCGTCATTGGGGTATTCACCGTTTTCTACCCATTCACCCACAAGCGCACAAAGTATTCTTCTAAAATATTCGTGCCTTGTGTAAGAAAGAAAACTGCGTGAGTCGGTAAGCATACCCACAAAATTGCCCAAAAGGCTTAAATTTGCTAAAGAAATTAACTGCTCACGCATACCTTGTTTGTTATCGTTAAACCACCAAGCGCTTCCGTGTTGAATTTTGCCTGCAATTTCACTGCCTTGGAATGCACCGATAAGTGTGTCGATAAATGCATTGTCCGAAGCATCAAGGCTGTAAATAATTGTTTTGGGGAGTGAATCCTTACCGTAAAGCTCATCAAGAATTTTAGGTAGCGTACTGCTCGATTCGTGTGGTCCTATGCAGTCAAAGC
>JAZORK010000160.1:0-1232 GCA_045656485.1 Acutalibacteraceae bacterium
AGCCCTAGGCACGTCCTTGCCCGAATTTGTAACGGCAATTACCTCACTTATTAAGGGCCACGGCTCATTATCCCTCGGTAATATCATCGGCGCAAACCTATTTAACCTCGTGCTTGTAAGCGGCGCCGCAATTACCATAAATCCCTTTAAGGTACCCGCCGCAAGCTATATTGGCGGCATTAACACTTCCCTTATCATTGACATACCCGTTATGTTTGCGGTAATGCTTATTCTCACCGTTCCAACCTTAATTAAGCAAAAGTTATCGCGTTGGCAGGGCATCTCGCTACTGTGCATTTATGCGGCGTTTTGCGTGCTTCAGTTTTGTATCTAATTTAATATAAAAGAAAAAAGCGACTCAGTTTGAAGTGAACCCCAAAGTTTAGACAAAATTAAATATTAAATTGCTTGTGAATGAGTTCGGTATTGTACTGGGCTCATTCCTTTTAGTTTTAAGGAAATTCTTTCGTTGTTGTAGTAATGAATGTATTTCTTTAATTCATCAATGAAAGCGTTAACGCTTTCGAATTTTTCGCCGTAGAACATTTCAACTTTAAGTCTACCAAAGAAGTTTTCCATAGCGCCATTATCCATACAGTTGCCTTTGCGAGACATACTCTGAGTAATGTTATGTTCGGCTAATAGCCTTTGGTATTCGGCATGTTGGTACTGCCAACCTTGGTCAGAATGGAATATTGGTGTTGCATCAGCAGGCAGTTTTGCAAATAAACCATCTAACATTTCTCGTATTTGCCATAAATTAGGACTTGTCGAAATAGAATAAGATACAATCTCATTGTTGAATAAATCTAAAACTGGCGAAAGATATACTTTTTCGTCACAAACATTAAATTGTGTAACATCTGTTGTTATCTTTTCAAAAGGTTTTTCTGCAGAGAAATCCCTTTTGAGTAAATTATCTGCAACTTTACCGACAGTTCCTTTGTAAGAATGGTATTTGTCATTTTTACGTTGTTTACCTTTCAAACCAAGGTTATTCATTAGCTTTTGTACGGTTTTATGGTTAATTACATAACCTTTGTTACGCATAGCTATTGTGATTCTACGGTATCCATATCTGCCTTTATTGGAATTGTAGATATCTACAATTTCTTGCTTTTCGCATTCGTATTTATCTGTGTTTAAATATTTTAGATAATAGTAGAATGTGCTACGAGCCAAACCCGACAGTTGCAGCAAGTCATTTAATGGATATTCTTGCCTTAATTCAT
>JAZORK010000161.1:0-19208 GCA_045656485.1 Acutalibacteraceae bacterium
TTTAATTGTTACCCAAACATTTTCAAAATCACGCTCAATGGCAGGTGCACGTTTAGGCTTTGCAGTTGGCAATGCCGAATTAATTGCCGACCTTAACACAATTAAATATTCTACCAACCCCTATAACGTAAACCGTATGACAATGGCGGCAGGTGTTGGTGCTTTACTCGATAACGATTATTTTGTAAACAACTGCCAAGCCATAATTGATAATCGTGCTTGGACCATAAACGAACTTAAAAATTTAGGCTTTACGGTGCTTGATTCTAAAGCAAACTTTGTATTTGCTAAATCAGCAAAAATTGACGGTAAAGCACTTTATAATAAACTTCGTGAAAAAGGAATTTTAGTGCGCCATTTTGATACCCCACGTTTGCGTGAATTTAACCGCATAACAATAGGAAGTAATGCCCAAATGCAAACCCTTATAGACGCTATAAAAAGCATTCTGGAGGAACTATAATGAGAAAATCCGATATTACAAGAACCACTTTTGAAACCGATATTAAGTTAAGCCTTAACCTCGACGGTACAGGTGAAAGTAAAATTGATACTGGTTGCGGCTTTTTAGACCATATGCTCACCCTTTTTGCAAAGCACGGTCGTTTTGATCTTACTGTTTACTGCAAGGGTGATACCAACGTTGATTACCATCACACAGTTGAAGATGTTGGCATTGTGTTGGGTACCGCCTTTTCTGAAGCTTTAGGTGACAAAAAAGGCATTGAACGCTACGGCGACACCACAATACCTATGGATGAAGCACTTATTTTAAGTGCAGTTGATATTTCGGGTCGTGCCTTCTTTGGATACGAGCTTTCAATACCCACACAACGTGTTGGCGATTTTGATACCGAGCTTGTGGAAGAATTTTGGTTTTCATTTGTTCGCAATTTGAATTGTGCACTTCACATCGTTCAGTTTGCGGGTAAAAATTCCCACCATATTATTGAAGGTGCATTTAAATCGGTTGCACGTTCACTTAAAAAGGCTGTATCAATAAACCCCGAATTTGCTAACGAAATTCCATCCACTAAGGGAGTACTTTAATGATTGCAATTATTGACTATGGCGTAGGCAATTTGTTTTCGCTCAAAAGCTCTTTTTTAGCTATTGGCGAAGAAGTAATTGTTACCGCCGACAAACAAGAAATTGAAAAGGCAGATAAAATTTTATTGCCAGGTGTTGGTGCATTTGAAGATGCTTCCCATAAACTTCACGCTTGTGGTTTAGATGCTGTTATAAAACAAGAAGTAGCTAAAGGCAAACCCCTTTTAGGCATATGCCTTGGTATGCAACTTCTTTTTGAAAAAAGCTATGAATATGGCGAACACGAAGGTTTAGGACTTATTAAAGGTGCAGTAAGACCCATTGCCGATGTTATACCAAAGGATTTTAAAATCCCACACATTGGCTGGAACGAACTAATTTTCACAAAGCCTTCACCTATTTTCAGTACATTGCCAGAAAACCCATTTGTTTACTTTGTTCACTCTTTTTATGCCGCAGACTGCGATGAAGCAATTATTGCGAATACCGAGTATGGTGCAGAATTAACCGCCGCAGTACAGTATAAAAACGTGTTTGGTTGCCAATTCCACCCCGAAAAAAGCGGTGAAATAGGACTTAAAATATTAAAGGCTTTTGCCACTTTAAAGGAGGAAGATATATGCTAATATACCCTGCTATCGACCTATTTGACGGCAAGGCCGTTCGCCTTTTTAAAGGTGACTATAATCAAATGACAGTATACAGCGAAAACCCACCCGAAATCGCCAAAGATTTTAAATCAAAAGGTGCTACGCACATTCACATAGTTGACCTTGAGGGTGCAAAGCAAGGCACAACACCCAATTTTGAAACTGTAATGAAAATTAAAAACACTACGGGGCTTTTTTGTGAAATCGGCGGTGGTATTCGCAGTATGGATACTATTGACCGCTACATCCAAAACGGTATCGACCGTGTAATTTTAGGCACAGCCGCCGTTACCGAAGAAGGCTTTGTAGAAAAAGCTGTCAAAAAATACGGCGATAAAATTGCCGTTGGCATTGACATTAAGGATGGCTTTGTAGCAATCAAGGGTTGGACCGAAAAATCCGAAATCACCGCACTCGACTTTTGCGAAAAAATGCAAGATATTGGTGTTAAAACCCTCATTTGTACCGATATTTCAAAGGATGGCGCAATGAAGGGCACTAACCACGAATTATATAGCGAACTTATGCAAAAATTCAATATAGATATAATCGCTTCGGGCGGTGTGTCCTCTATTGACGATATTGAGCGACTCACAAAACAAAATATGTACGGTGCAATTATTGGCAAAGCATATTACATTGGTGCTATTGACTTAAAAGAAGCAATTGAGGTGGCAAAATGATTACTAAAAGAATTATTCCCTGCCTTGACGTGCGCGACGGCCGAGTGGTAAAAGGGGTAAATTTCGAAGGTCTTAAAGATGTATCTTCCCCCGTTACACTTGCTGAATATTACTCAAGCTGTGGCGCCGATGAATTGGTTTTTTACGATATTACCGCTTCGAGCGACGGTAGAAAGTTGTTTACCGATATTTTAACCGAGACCGCAAGTAAAGTGTTTATTCCCTTAACTGTTGGCGGTGGTATAAACACCGTTGCCGATTTTGACCGTGTACTTAAATGCGGCGCTGATAAAGTCAGTGTCAATTCGGGTGCTATTAGAAATCCCAACCTTATAAATGAGGCTGCAAAGCTTTATGGTGACCAATGTGTTGTACTTTCGGTTGATATTAAGCGTGTTGACGGCGTTTTCCGTGTATTTGCCAAGGGTGGCAGAGAAAACACAGGTATTGAAGCAATCGAATGGATAAAACGTGGCGTTGATAATGGAGCAGGTGAAATTGTTGTAAACTCTATCGATACCGATGGTGTTAAAAACGGATTTGATTTAGAAATGTTAGAAGCTGTTTGCAACGCCGTTTCTGTTCCTGTAATAGCATCGGGCGGTGCAGGTAAAATTGAAGACTTTATCACCCTGTTTAAAAAACTTCCAAAGGTTGATGCCGGTCTTGCCGCTTCGATTTTCCATTTTGGTGAGGTTAAAATATCCGACCTTAAAAATGAAATGTTTGACGCAAACATAATAGTAAGGAGATAAAATTATGTTAAATATTAAAGAACTAAAATTCGACAAAGACGGTCTTATCCCCGCAATTGTTGTTGATTCGGTAACTAAAAAGGTTTTAACCTTAGCTTATATGAACGAGGAAAGCCTTAAAATTTCCATGGAAAAGGGTCTTACTTGTTTTTGGAGTCGCTCAAGACAAGAATTATGGCTCAAGGGTGAAACCAGCGGCAACTATCAACACATCGTATCTATTACAGCCGACTGTGATAACGATGCACTTGTAGTAGTTGTAGAACCCGACGGTCCCGCTTGTCACAAGGGTAGCTTTTCTTGCTTTACAAATCCCGTATTCCAGAGCGAAGATTTGCACGAATTTTCTTACGAAGGTCTTTTTGAACTTATCCGTGGTAGAAAGACCGACAAAAAAGAAGGCTCTTACACCACCTACCTTTTTGATAAGGGTATTGATAAAATACTCAAAAAAGTTGGCGAAGAATGTACCGAGGTTATCATTGCTGCAAAGAGTGAAGATAAACCTGAAACCATTTATGAAATTGCCGACCTTGCTTATCACGTAATGGTGCTTATGATTGAAGCAGGTATAAACCTTGAAGATATCCACAAAGAACTTGCTTCCCGCCACGTAATTGACCACAAGGTTAAGCAGGAGAAAATGACCTGATGAGCTACTGTGACTATCACATTCACTCAACCTTTAGTGACGGCAAAAATACCCCTGAGGAAATAATCTGCGAAGCAATAAATAAAGGAATGAGCGAAATTGGTTTTTCCGACCATTCCTACACATTTTTTGACGAAAGCTATTGTATAAGCAAAGATAATATTGAAAATTACAAACGAGAAATACAAGCTTTAGCCTTAAAATATAAGGATAAAATCAAGGTTCTTTGCGGTATTGAGCAGGATTTTTATTCAGCTGAGCCTACCGAAGACTACGATTATGTAATCGGCTCGGTTCATTATATTAAAGTAAAGGATGACTATATCCCTGTTGATGAAAGTCCCGATACACTCAAAGCAGCGTCGGATAAATATTTCGGGGGTGATATTCTAGCCCTTGCCGAAGAATATTTTAAAACGGTAGCAAAAGTGGCAGAAAAAACAAACTGCGATATTATCGGTCACTTTGACCTTATTACAAAATTCAACGAAAACAACGCTTTGTTCGATGAAAATTCCCCACGATATATTAAAGCGGCAACCGATGCAGTAATCTCTCTACTAAAATTTGACCGCAAGTTTGAAATAAACACGGGTGCAATTTCACGCGGGTATAGAACCACCCCATACCCGTCAAAAGAAATACTAAAACTTATTTTAGAAAACGGCGGTAAAACGGTCCTTTCAAGTGATTCTCATAACAAAGATACCCTTTGCTATTACTTTGATAAACTATAAAAAATATCGGCTACGAAAAATCGTAGCCGAATTTTTTTATTTTGCAAGTGGATGGAATTTGCGGTATTTGCTTGTATATTTATCTTTTACAAACTGCGCATAAATTTGGGTTGAAGAAATATCGCTATGTCCTAGCATTTCCTTAATATCCTGCAGTTTTGCACCATTTTCAAGTAGGTGTGCTGCAAAGGAATGGCGCAACGTTTGCGGGGTAATCTCCCCTTTTATACCTGCCTTTTTAGCATAAAGCTTAATAATTTTCCAAAAGCCTTGGCGTGACATAGGTTGTCCACTAATATTGGTGAACAAAACATCCTGAGTTTCGTCAACATCAAAAGCGGGTCTTGCATTTTGTAAATAATCTACAATGGATTTTAAAGCCGCCGGATAGATAGGCACAATACGTTCCTTATTTTGTGATTTTAAATGCAAAATACCAATGGTTAAATTAATATCAGAAAGCTTTACCTGTAAAAGTTCAGATACCTTTATGCCCGTAGCATACAATAATTCGAGCATAGCCTTATCGCGAATACCCTTTAAATCTTCGGTATCAGGCTGGGATAAAAGAAGTAAAACCTCATCCGAATCCAAAACACCTAACGCCTTGGGTTTTGCCTTTTTAAGCTTAATGTTTTCGGCAGGATTTTCAAAAATCTTACCACTTTCTTCTAAAAATTTAAAAAATGCTCTAAGTGATGCTATAATACGTATTTTAGTTGCTTCTGATTTTTCTAAATTTGAAAGGTAATTTTCAATTAACTTACTATTAATTTTTGAATAATCATCGGTGGCGCAATATGTAAGAAACTGCTTTACATCACGAACATAGGCTTCAACCGTGCTGTGTGACGATTTTTTATTTTCAAATAAATAAACCTTAAAACTTTGTAAAATTTCCATTATATTGCACCTCCTTTTTTCTTTAAAATAAAGTAAATTTTTTTATTAATCCTTTAGTAATAATCGCATCAAGCAAAGCAGCAGCTAGGGTTAAAATAGTAAGAATTAAAAATTTGATACTATAATCCTTAAAATCAACCGAAAGATTTTTAGGTAAGGTTTTGCTAAGAGTTAAACTTGAAAATTTAAAAGAAAATTTTATAGATTCCCTACTAGCTATTAGCAAAACTATTAAAAACGCTACGGTGGCAGGAATAAGAATAACCGCATTAAATGCTATACCCTTTAAGCCATATTGCGAATACAAAAAAGCTGACATACCGCCTTCAAGAAAACCTTTAATAAACATTGCAACCGGTACGGTTACCACCCCAAAAAGTGAAGCACCAAGCAAAAACATTAAAAATAAAACGGCTAACGACTGCAAAAAAGAGCTTATTAAAATTTTATTAAATCGTGCATCGTTTCGCAAAGAGAAAAAATTTTCAAGCTGCTCGGCAAAAAAGCTTTTTAAGGCTTCACTGTTGTCTAATTTTAAGGTTCCGAAAATAATCCCTAAGATTAGAGAGAACAAAACAATCAGTAAAATATAATTTTTTTGTAAATAATCTAAAAAGCCAAAGCTATTAATTCTAAGTACCCTGCCCTTTTGCATAATATCACTCACTTTCACAAAATAATATGCAAAGTAAGGACAAGATATTCCAATCAACATTTAGTACGCATATAAATATTTAATACTAAATACTGTGACTCAAAGTTGTTATGTAAACCACTCCAAAAGGGCGTAAAAAAACAACTACCTTACAGCAAAGGTGTTGATTTATAGGCGAAAATACATATCAAAGACTTTAATATATTTATACTACAAAAAACAAATTATGTCAACTAAAAAATTATTCTTGTAATTACAAATTCACTGTGTTATAATTCTTGTGTTGACAAAATGAAAGGAAGTTGAAAATGTCTATAGGATTTAGAAAAAGCCTTTTCGGATTTAACTGCAACGACGTTGTTGATTACGTTGAAAAGACCCACAAAAAATTTAAAATAAAGTCTGATGAGCTCACCCAAAAGGCCGAAGAATTATCTACTCAGCTTAGCCTTTCTAAAGAAGCATACGACAAATTATTACTCGAAAAAAATGAGATAAGCCAAAAGCTTGACGCTTTTACCCAAAAAGCCGAGGAAATTGAACGCTTGTCGGAAAATATTGGTAAGCTTTATTTAGTATCGCAAACCAGTGCACAGGCAATTATTATGGGTGCCGAAGAAAGCCGTGAACTTGCAAAAAGCGAAGTTGAAAAGAATTTATTCGCTATTGATGAAGCACACATTTCTTTAAATGCACTACGTGAAAATATTGTTAAAACTTCGGATAATTTTATTAAAGAAGTTGAAAATATGTTAGCATCGCTTGATGTTACACGTAACCAAATTAACCTTAACACTAAAACTTGCGATGAGGCTGTAGAAAACTTTGAAGCCGTTTATGAAAGTATTGTAAATGAATAAAATTTTGCCCGATATAATCTTGTATCGGGCATATTTTATATATATTTTTGCTGTGTGTTATGATTGACGCCGATTATTGACCCTATCATTGAAGACAAAACAAATATAACTAACCTTAATAAAATATTAATACTTACAGCACCTTTATTTACTAAAAGGGTAATCATTGTTAAAATAACAAAACTCGCACCACCGACAAGCAAACCTATTAAAATACCATTTTTCTGGCTTTTCATTCCCCAAAAAAATGATGCCAAAAAGCAACCTATCGCAACCGAAATATTAGCAAACAAGGGCGAATACTCAAAACCACCCTCTAAAAAATACATACCGCAAGCGAATAAAAAAATTGAAACGGCACTTGAAAACAAACACACTAAAACTACTTTTACAATTAACTTTAAATCATAATTCTTATCTGCAGACATAAAAATTCCCTCCCGAACAGTAAATTATATTCGGAAGGGACAAAATATATTACTATTTTACAGGTGTATCGTCGTGAACGGTAAGGTTGGTTTGTAATGCCCAACGAGCAATAGTAATCTTGCTGCGGTCGCTTACAGACTCAATAACAATAGTATCTTCTTTTAAAGAAATTACTCTACCGTAAATACCGCCGATTGTTACGATTTCATCGCCAACCTGCAAGTTTTCACGCATTTTTTGTTCTTCTTTTTGTTTTTTCTTCTGGGGACGAATCATAAAGAAGTAAAGTGCGCCAAACAAAACAGCATAAATTGCAATCATAGCAAGCATTTGCAAAAGACCGCCTTGTTGCTTTGCAGTTGCGTCAGCAAGGGTTAAAAAAGTGAAATTCATTTTATTTTCCTCCAAAAATTTATCTTAAAATATTATACCTCAAAACACAATAAAATGCAAGTATCATATTCTTCTTGAGTAAATTTCTTCCTTTTCCTTTTTAAACTGTGCAAAAGTGCCGTTATCAAGAGCGTTTCTGATATCTTCCATAAGGTGATTATAAAACCACAAATTGTGCATAACAAGAAGCCTTTGAGAAAGCATTTCCTGGCTCTTTAAAAGGTGGCGAATATATGCCCTACTATACCTCTGACAAACAGGGCAACCGCAGTTTTCATCAATGGGGCGCATATCGTATTCATACTTTTTGTTGTTGATATTAATAATACCCTGGCTTGTAAACAAGTGACCGTGACGAGCGTTACGGCTCGGCATTACACAGTCAAATAAATCAACCCCACGTTCAACCGCATTAAGTATGTTAGCAGGTGTGCCAACACCCATTAAATAACGGATTTTATCTTTGGGCATAAATGGTTCAACGTGGTCGATTACATCATACATTACTTCGGCCGGTTCACCCACCGCTAAACCGCCTATTGCATAGCCCGAAAGGTCTAATTCAGCAATCTCTTTCATATGGTTAATTCTTAAATCATTATAAGTACAGCCCTGATTAATACCAAAAAGCATTTGCTCTTTGTTTATGGTATTTTCAAGCGAGTTGAGTCGGCTCATTTCAGCTTTACAGCGTTTAAGCCAACGGGTTGTGCGCTCACACGATTGCTTTGAGTAAGAATATTCAGCGGGGTTTTCAACACATTCATCAAAGGCCATTGCAATAGTAGACCCTAGGTTTGACTGTATTCGCATACTTTCTTCAGGACCCATAAAAATACGTTTGCCATCAACGTGAGAAGCAAAGGTAACGCCCTCTTCTTCAATTTTGCGAAGTGAAGAAAGTGAAAATACCTGAAATCCGCCGCTATCGGTTAAAATCGGACCATCCCAAGTAGAAAATTTATGAAGACCGCCGCAATCCCTTATAACCTCGTCACCCGGGCGGATGTGCAAATGGTAGGTATTAGAAAGCATAACCTGACAACCTAAGGTTTTAAGGTCTTCTGCCGAAACTGCACCCTTTATAGCGCCACAGGTTGCAACATTCATAAATGCAGGGGTTTGCACTGTTCCCCTGTTTGTAACAAATTCGGCACGACGTGCAGCGCCTTCTTGCTTTAATAATTTATACATAGTAACTCCTAATTTACACCGATAATCTCAAGTATATCTTGCGGTGTTTTTGCGATATAATCAGCCTTATATTCGGTCATCTCTTCTATTGTACCAAAGCCGTACAAAACGCCGATTGTGGCAATAGAATTAATTTTAGCACCCTCAATATCGTGAAAACGGTCGCCAATCATGACTGCTTTTGTTTTATCATTGATATTGGCACGCTTTAATGCTTCGGTAATAATATCGGTTTTATTGTTTAATGTTTCGTCAAATGAAGCACCCGTAACGATGTCAAAATATTCCGCCAAACCAAAATGCTCTAAAATAATATTGGCAAAAGGCTCAGGCTTTGCGGTTGCTAAAATTAAGGTTTTACCCGCCTTTTTAAGCGCCGAGAGTACATCCTTTATACCGTCATAAACCTCGTTTTCATAAAGCCCGGTTTTACTGTAACATTCACGGTAATACTCAGTTGCCTTTTCGGCATCTTCTCTCGAAAACTTGAAAAATTCGGTAAAAGAATACATTAGCGGCGGACCAATACAGCAATAAAGCTCCTTTTTGTCTTGTACCTTAACGTTGAATTTTTCCAAAGCGTAGATTAAAGACTTGGTAATACCAACTTCGGGGTTGGTTAAAGTACCATCTAAATCAAATAAAATATAATCGAACATAAATTACCTCTACAAAATTATCATCGCGTCGCCAAAACTG
Organism: Acutalibacteraceae bacterium; assembly: GCA_045656485.1. Lineage (GTDB taxonomy): Bacteria > Bacillota > Clostridia > Oscillospirales > Acutalibacteraceae > UBA737. Next base: position 9,661 of record JAZORK010000161.1, read on the forward strand.
AAGAAACGGTATTTTTCTTCAACCGCTTTTTTATAAGCGTTCATTGTGTTATCATAACCCGCAAATGCGGATACAAGCATTATAAGTGTGCTTTCGGGTAAGTGGAAATTGGTAATAAGACCATCCATTACGCCGAATTTATAACCAGGGTAAATAAAAATGCTTGTGTCGTCACAGCACTCCTTAATCTCGCCGTATTTTTGCATCGCACTTTCAATAGTACGACAACTTGTAGTGCCAACACAAATAACTCTACCGCCATTCGCCTTGGTTTTATTGATGATTTCGGCAGTTTCCTGTGATATTACATAATGTTCAGAATGCATTTTATGTTCGGTAATATCCTCTACCTTAACGGGTCTAAAAGTGCCGAGCCCCACGTGCAGTGTAACGTAAGCGATATTTATGCCCGACTCCTTTAATTCTTCGAGCATTTCATTTGTAAAATGAAGACCTGCCGTTGGTGCTGCCGCCGAGCCTAATTCCTTTGAATAAACAGTCTGATAACGCTCTTTATCCTCTAATTTTTCCTTTATGTAAGGTGGCAATGGCATTTGACCAACTTTGTCGAGCACTGCAAAAAATTCACCCTTAGGGAAAAATTCAAGCACACGGTTGCCATCGGGTAAAACTTCACGCACAGTAGCGCAAAGCTCGTCCGAAAATTTGAAATTGTGGCCTTCTTTTGCCTTTTTACCGGGGCCTGCCAAGCACTCCCAAAGGTTTACTCCCCTTTGTTTTAAAAGCACAAATTCAACAATAGCGCCTGTGTCTTCACGGGTGCCGAAAATACGTGCAGGTAATACCCTTGTATCATTAAGCACAAGGCAGTCACCCGGCTTTAAATAATCCTTTAAGGTGTTAAAGGTGGTATGCACTAATTCCCCTGTTTTTTTATCCATTTTTAGCAAACGAGAGGTATTTCTCGGCTCAATTGGAGTTTGAGCAATAAGCTCGGGTGGTAAATCATAAAAAAAGTCACTTGTTTTCATAAAAACTCCCACAAAAAATTTGACAAACCACTCAATGAATGGTATTATTTATTAGTATGCTTAATATATTATATTGTAAATTGCTTGATATATCAAGCACATTTTGAAAGGAATGTTAAAAATGAAAAAATTTAATGTTGGTATCATTGGCGCAACAGGTATGGTAGGTCAACGCTTCGCGTTACTTTTAGAAAACCACCCTTGGTTTAACGTTACCACACTTGCTGCAAGTGCAAACTCGGCTAACAAATCTTATAAAGATGCTGTTGGTAGCCGTTGGGCTATGACTTCACCCATGCCCGAAAAATTTGCAGATATGACAGTTTTAGATGCTGAAAAAGACATCGAAACAATCGTTGCAAACGTTGACTTCGTATTCTGTGCAGTTAATATGAAAAAGGACGAAATCAAAGCATTAGAAGAAAAATATGCTAAACACGAATGTCCTGTAATTTCTAACAACTCGGCTCATCGTTTTACCGATGATGTTCCTATGATTATCCCCGAAATCAATGCTGACCATGCTGAGATTATCGCTTCTCAAAGAGAACGCCTTGGCACAAAGCGTGGCTTTATTGCAGTTAAGTCTAACTGCTCACTTCAAAGTTACGTTCCCGCGCTCTATCCTCTTGACAAATTCGGCATTGATAAGGTTTTAGTTTGTACTTATCAAGCAATTTCAGGCGCAGGTAAAACCTTTGACCGTTGGCCCGAAATGATTGACAACGTTATCCCCTACATTGGTGGCGAAGAAGAAAAGAGCGAAAAAGAACCTCTTAAAATTTGGGGTACAATCGAAAACGGCAAAATCGTACCAAGCGATAGTCCTAAGTTCACTGCCCAGTGCTTACGTGTTCCCGTATCAGACGGTCACATGGCTGCAGTTTATGTTTCATTTAAGAACAAGCCTTCTAAGGAAGAAATCTTAGAAACTTGGAAAAACTTCAAGGGCGACCCACAGGATTTAGAACTCCCCTTAGCTCCCAAGCAATTCTTAAACTACTTTACCGAAGACGATATGCCTCAAACCAAGCTTGCTCGCGACCTTGAAAAAGGTATGGCTGTATCTATTGGTCGTTTACGTGAAGACAGCCAATATGATTATAAATTTGTATGTGTATCCCACAACACATTAAGGGGTGCCGCAGGAGGTGCTGTTTTACTCGCTGAATTACTTTGTGCTAAAGGTTATATGGACTAAACTAATTTATGGAGTGATTATTTGAAGCAATGCATTTTCAAAGGCTGTGCTACTGCGCTTGTAACACCTATGAATGCCGACGGAAGTGTAAATTACGATTGTCTTGAAGAATTAGTAAACACCCAAATTGACTGCGGTATAGATGCCCTTGTGGCTTGCGGTACAACGGGTGAAAAATCCACTTTAAGATACGACGAACACCTAAAAGTAATAGAAGTTACAGTAAAATCTGCTAATGGCAGAGTACCTGTTATTGCAGGTACAGGAAGTAACGATACTGTCTATTCGGTTGAGCTTTGCCGCGACGCCGAAAAATTAGGAGCAGATGCGCTTTTAATGGTGACTCCCTACTATAACAAAGCATCACAAAAAGGTCTTGTAGAACATTATAACTACATAGCCGAGCGTGTAAACAAACCGATTATTCTTTATAACGTGCCTTCGCGCACAGGGGTTAATATTAAACCCCAAACTTATAAAGAATTATCAAAACACGAAAAAATCGTGGCAATAAAAGAGGCATCGGGTGATATTTCCCAAATAGCCGAAATCAAGCACCTATGCCAAGACGATTTATGGATTTATTCAGGCAATGATGACCAAACCGTACCCGTTTTATCAATAGGCGGTGTTGGCGTAATATCGGTAGCATCTAATATTTTGCCTACCGTTATGCATAACATTTGCCACGAGTTTTTAAAGGGCGAAACCCATAAATCACGTCAAATATTCGACTACTATTTCGGTCTTTTAAAGGCGCTGTTTTTAGACGTCAACCCCGTCCCCTTAAAAACAGCAATGAATATTTTGAGTTATAATGTTGGCCCGTGCCGACTGCCATTATACCCTATGGATAGCAAAAATACCGAAATTTTAAAAAACGAACTTAAAAAATGCAACCTAATCTAAATTTAATGGATGTGAAAAAATGACAAAAGCAATACTTGTTGGCGCTTGCGGAAAAATGGGCAATAATATTTGTGACTGTGCCGAAAACGAAAGTGACCTTAAAATCGTTTGCGGTGTTGATAAATTTAATAACGGAAAAAGCTTCCCTATATTCCCTTCTTTTGAAGAAATTAATATAGAAGCCGATGTTATAATTGACTTTTCAAGCGTTGCCTTACTTGACGATTTGCTCACCTTTGCAACTAAAAAGAAAATCCCCGTAGTTATTGCTACAACAGGTTATTCGGATGCTCAAATTGAAAAAATTAAAGCCGCATCACAAATTATTCCTGTATTTTTCACCTTTAATATGTCAATTGGTGTTAATTTGCTTTGCAGTCTTGCCAAAAAGGCGGCAAGTATTTTGGGTGACGGCTTTGATGTAGAAATTATTGAAAAGCACCACAACCAAAAGATAGATGCACCTTCAGGTACTGCTATAATGCTTGGAAACGCCATTAACAGCGTTTTTGACGACAAACTCAACTATGAATATGACCGCCATTCAAAACGTGCTAAACGCCCAAAGAACGAAATTGGTTTTCATTCAGTGCGTGGTGGTACAATCGTTGGTGAACACGATGTTATTTTCGCAGGTCGTGATGAGGTTGTAACCCTTTCGCACCAAGCCACCTCTAAGCAGGTATTTGCGGTTGGTGCAATTAGGGCGGCAAAATTTATTAAAGATAAATCCGCCGGTCTTTATGATATGAATAACATTTTAAATTTTGATTAAAAAAAATTTCGTCAGTTTAAAAAACTGACGATTTTTTTGCATATTTTTATGATTAGTGGCAAAGATATTAACACCAAAAGGAGTTGATTTAAAATGTTTGATAAAATTTGTTTAATTCTTGTAATCATTGGGGCGCTAAACTGGGGTCTTGTAGGGCTTTTCAGCTTCGACCTTGTTGCTTGGGCATTTGGTGGCAGCGAGGCAATTATTAGCCGAATTATCTACACCGTAATCGCCCTTGCAGGTGTTTGGTGCATTTCGCTATTATTCCGTAGAAACTCTTGTTGCAACGATGAATAAAAGTTAATATCAAAACTATACGGGCGGGTCTTCCCCGCCCGTAATTATTTTTTACTGTAAAGTCACAAATCCTTTTTTTAAAATTTACAATATTCCAAACAAAATAAACCCAACGGTATTTATTGCAAAATTAGCAAACATATGAACAAACCAAGATGGGTAAACGTTATCGTTTAACTCGTTAAGGAAATTGAAGATGCATCCGCCAATAATAAGTCCAAAAAGCAGTAACAATAAAGCCCAAAAATCAAACATACCAACAAGCATACCAACGTGATATATCGCAAACAAAACAGAGCTGAATATGTAAGCTATCTTTCGGCTTGTGTATTTTTTAAGGGTTATAAAACCAAATCCTCTGAAGAAAAATTCTTCAAGAAATGAATTCATAAGCGAAATATATAACGAAACGTAAATAAAATTGTTGGCCGTAATGCCCATACCTTCGGTCAAATTGGAAGTTACGTTGGAATAATCAATTATGTTTCGTGTAAGGATAAAACCGCCTACAATAACCGCATATACGCCAATACCAAGCAGCAAGGCTTTCAAAATTCCGCTTTTTTTGAAAACAAACAGCTTCTTAAAATCCGAAAACGCTTCCTTGTTTTTCACAAAAAACAGCATTGGTAAAGCTAAAAAGAAAACAATTTTAATCGGTATTTTAACAAAATAATTAGGGTGTAAGAATGCATCAATTAAAGTAACAGCAATCGAAAATATAAAAACTGATGACATAATAGATATCTTCTTGCTCATAATAAATCCCCTTTCATTAAGGTTTATCTTCAAGCCCGATTATACCACCTATTTGCTTAAAAGTAAATACCGAGCAAATATCTTCCCTGATATACCTCATAATTCGAATGATTGCAGTAACATTGAAATTTTAAATAATTTATGGTATAATGCCATCAGTTTAATAAATAGAAATTTAACGGAGGCAATTATGGCATTTGATTTCAAAAAAGAATACAAAGAATTTTATATGCCTAAAAACAAACCACAGGTTGTAAATATTCCAAAGGCGAATTATATAGCCGTAAGAGGTAAAGGCAACCCAAACGAAGAAGGTGGCGCATATCAACAAGCAATAAGTGTTTTGTATGCTGTGGCATATACATTGAAAATGAGTTATAAGACAGATTACAAAATTAAGGGATTCTTCGAGTATGTTGTTCCGCCACTTGAAGGATTTTGGTGGCAAGATAATGTTGATGGTGTTGACTACTCTGATAAGTCAACATTTAATTGGATTTCGGTCATTCGTCTGCCAGATTTTGTAACTAAGACCGATTTCGAATGGGCAGTAGCAACGGCAACCAAAAAGAAAAAACTTGATTGCTCATCAGCAGAATTTTTAACCATTGATGAAGGCTTATGTGTTCAAATTATGCACACAGGACCTTTTGATGATGAACCTGCAACCGTTGCCTTGATGGATGCCTATTTAGAACAAAACGGATACACAAATGACATCAATGAAAGCAGATTACACCACGAGATTTATATGTCCGATGCAAGAAAGGTTGCTCCTGAAAAGTGGAAAACCGTTATTAGACACCCAATTAAAAAGGTATAATAAATTCGAATTTATTTTTATATAACATAGCAAACACCTTGTGGTTTGAAGCCATAGGGTGTTTTATTTTATGCACGACTGCGGCACGGCGCACACAAAAAAACAAGCCCTGCAAAATGCAGAGCTTGTAAATTTTGAAATAATAGAAATTATCTCTTTGAGAACTGGGGTGCACGACGTGCGCCTTTGAGACCGTATTTCTTTCTTTCCTTCATTCTGGGGTCACGAGTTAAGAGACCAGCCTTTTTGAGTTCGGGACGGAGTTCGCCATCGAACTGAAGAAGAGCACGAGAAATACCGTGACGGATAGCGCCAGCTTGACCTGTAACACCGCCGCCTGCAACACGGCAAACGATATCGAACTTATCGAGGTTGCCTGTAAGATTTAAAGGCTGACGAACGATAAGCTTTAAGGTTTCAAGACCGAAGTAATCATCAATGTCTCTGTCATTGATAGTGATTTTACCGGTACCGTTGTAAACGCGAACACGAGCTACAGAAGACTTTCTTCTACCTGTGCCGTAAAAATAACTTTGTCCTTCAAACATTGTGTATTACTCCTTTCTTAAAATTCGTACTTTTCGGGCTTTTGAGCTACTTGCTTGTAGTCAGCGCCTGCATATACGTGAAGTCTAGTAAGAGCCTTGCGACCGATTGTAGTATCGGGAACCATACCCTTAACTGCAAGTTCCATTGCAAGTTCAGGACGGGTGTTCATAAGGGTTGAATACTTAACTTCCTTAAGACCACCGATATAACCGGTATGACGGCGATAGAACTTTTGATTTAACTTGTTACCTGTTAAAACTGCCTTATCAGCATTGATAACTACAACGTGGTCACCACAGTCTACGTGAGGGGTGAACTCAGGCTTAACCTTACCGCGAAGTAAATCAGCAACCTTAGTTGCGGTGCGGCCAAGGGGTCTGCCTGCAGCGTCGATAATATACCATTTACGCTGAATTTCAGCAGGTTTTGCCATAAATGTTGACATTTTAAAACCCTCCAAAAATTTGTAATTATAACGGTTTGCCCGTTACTCAGCCTGACTATAATACCACACCCAAACACCCTTGTCAACAAATATTTTTAAAATTTTTAATTTACATTTTACATTCTCTTGTTTTCTTTCGTTTTCTCTTGTTTTCTCTTGTTTTCACGCTTGCGATTTTATGATTTTGGGCGATTTTTCAAACGATATTGCCTTGACTTATAAAGGTGTATATGCTATAACTTCTTTGAAAGGTGAGATTAAAATGTTCAGCGTAATTTTTGATATGGACGGCACCCTGCTTGACACCCAAAAAATTTGCATTCCCGCTTGGGACTGGGCAGGCGAAAAGCAAGGATATAAGGATGTTGGTAGGCTAATGCCATCAGTTTGCGGCATGAATCTTAACGGCTCTAACAAGGTTTTGACCGACAACTATCCCGATATTGATGTTGAGCGCTTTAGGGCAGATTCACGTGAATACATAGTAAACAATCTTGTAGTACGCTTTATGAAAGGCGCAAAGGAATTGCTCGACTACCTAAAGGGTCGTGGAGTTAAAATCGGTTTAGCTACAGGCACCTCTCGCCCATCGGTTTTGCACCATTTAAACGAGGTTAACGCTCTCGAATATTTCGATGCTTTAGTTTGCGGAACTGAAATAGAAAACGGCAAACCCGCACCCGACATTTTCTTAAAAACTGCCGAGCTTTTGGGTGTAGACCCCGACACTTGCTTTGTTTTTGAAGACTCCCCTAACGGAATAATTGCAGGCAACAGTGCCGGTATGAAAACAATCGGCGTACCCGATATTGTTACATTTTCGGACGATATTAAATCACTTATGTATTGCGAGCTCGAAGATTTAAGCCAAGCGATTGAAATTTTTGAAAAATTATAACCAAAACAGCACAGCTCAAGCTGTGCCGTTTTTTATTTTAGGGCCTTATGTAGTAAAGCCCACGGGGTCAATATCTAAACCAAAGCTAACACTTAACGCCTTGTCCACCCTAGTCATAGCTGATGTATCTAGTGAACCCATTTTTTCTTTTAAACGTCTTTTGTCAATAGTTCTCACTTGTTCTAATAAAACAATAGAATCCTTTGCAAGACCGCAATTATCAGCATTTACCGAAATATGTGTAGGAAGCTTTGTCTTATCTCGTTGACTGGTAATTGCCGCCGCAATAACTGTAGGGCTGTACTTATTGCCAACGTCATTTTGAATAATAAGTACAGGTCTTACCCCACCCTGCTCAGAGCCTATTACAGGGCTTAAATCGGCGTAATAAATTTCTCCACGTTTTATATTCATATACTTTTCACACTCCGATTATATTCTTGCCTTATTATTGACAAAATAATCATCAAATTATTTTTACACTATATAATATGTAAAAAACCTTGATTTGTGAGCGCCTTTTGTACCCTTATTTACTTGTTGACTTTAAATATTTTTATAAGTATAATTTAAAATGAGGTGAAATTTGAATGCAACAGTATAATGTTACAGGTATGAGTTGTGCCGCCTGTAGTTCAAGAGTTGAGACTTGTGTTTTGGCCTTAAGCGGTGTAGAAAAATGCTCTGTAAATTTGCTTACGAACTCTATGTTGGTATCAGGCACCGTTACACCCACCGAAGTTATAAAAGCAGTTGAAAGTGCAGGCTACGGCGCTTCACTTAAGGGTGAAGATTCTATGATGCAGGATGACCTTTTAAAAGATACCGAAACACCCAAACTTAAGAAAAGATTTTTCACTTCTCTCGGATTTTTATTAGCACTTATGTACCTTTCTATGGGGCACACTATGCTTTCGCTTCCGCTTCCACACGGATTAGCGCAAAAACCCTTTGCTATTGCTTTATTACAACTTATATTAACCGCAATAGTGATAATAATTAATCGAAAGTTTTTCACAAGCGGTATAAAAGCGGTTTTGCACCGTGCGCTAAATATGGATACACTTGTTTCTTTAGGCTCGGGTGCGGCTTTTATTTACAGTACTGCTATTTTCTCACTTATTACAAAATTTACATTTGCGGGTGATTTTTCCACAGCTAAATCCTTGCTTCATGACTTGTATTTTGAATCAGCGGCTATGATTTTGACCCTTATAACCGTTGGAAAAATGCTTGAAGCCAGAGCCAAAGGCAAAACCACCAACGCACTTAAAGGTTTGATGAACCTCTCCCCTAAAACCGCAACTATATTAATGGATGGTACCGAAACTATTGTAGCAGTTGAGAAGGTACAAATCGGTGATATATTTATTGTAAAGCCGGGTGAAAGTGTTGCAGTTGATGGCATTATTTTAGAAGGCTTCAGCGCATTAGATGAAGCAATGCTTACAGGGGAAAGTATTCCCGTAGATAAAACGGTCGGCGACTTTGTTTCGGCTGGCACTATTAATCAATCAGGCTTTTTAAAATGTAAAGCGGTACGTGTCGGCAAGGATACCGCCATTTCGCAAATAATTAAAATGGTAAGCGACGCCGCCGCAACCAAAGCTCCTATTGCAAAGATTGCCGATAAGGTTTCGGGCGTATTTGTACCTATAGTTATTACCATAGCTTTAATAACAACTGCTGTGTGGCTTATTTTTGAATCGAACGTTGGCTTTGCTTTGGCACGTGGAATTTCGGTTTTGGTTATAAGCTGCCCTTGCGCATTAGGCCTTGCAACCCCTGTTGCTATTATGGCGGCAGCCGGTAAGGGTGCTAAAAACGGCATTCTATTTAAAACTGCCGTAGCATTAGAACAAGCTGGAAAAACTAATATTATCGCCTTGGACAAAAC
>JAZORK010000162.1:0-1191 GCA_045656485.1 Acutalibacteraceae bacterium
CTTTATACTTCTTGCTATCCTTGTCCTATGTGTCTTTCTGCTACCATTTGGGCAAACATTAAGGTTGTTTACTACGGCAACACTGCTAAAGATGCAGCTGACATTGGCTTTAGGGATGATTATATTTACGACTTTATTAAAGGCAACTGCGTTGACGAAAGCGTTATGAAAATTTCTCCGTGTAATCGTGAAGAAACAATTGTTATCTTTAAAAAGTTTATGGATAAAAATGATAAGAAGATGTATTAAAAAGCATACTTCTTTCTGTGAAACATTCTAAAAATATCGCTTATTTAGGTGTAATAAGTCTACATTTTTGATATAATAATTGTATGATTATTAAAGGAGGCTCTGCCTATGAAAATAGAGTTTACAAAAATGCACGGTGCAGGCAATGACTATGTTTATGTGGACTGCACTAAAGAAGATTTGCCGAACCCCGGTGCAATCTCCGAATATGTAAGCCACAGACGTTTTGGTGTTGGTAGCGACGGTTTGATTATGATTTGCCCGTCCGATGTTGCGGATTTCAAAATGCGTATCTTCAACGCTGACCAATCCGAAGGCAAAATGTGCGGTAATGGTATTCGTTGCGTAGCAAAGTATGTTTATGACAATGGCTTAACTGATAAGGAAGAAATCAAAATTGATACCTTATCTGGTGTAAAAACTATTAATGTTAATGTTGAGGAGGGTAAAGTTGTGAGTGCTAGAGTTGATATGGGTAAACCCATTTTTAGATGCAAAGATATCCCGATGATTAGTGACCATTTCATTTTCGTTGACCAAGGTTTGGTTTTGAGCGATAACTATGGTGAAGAAAAAGTTGTTTATAACGGCACTTCTATTTCTATGGGCAATCCTCACTTTGTAACCTTCGTTAAAGATGTTGATAGCCTTAACCTGGAAGAATTGGGTCCTCAATTCGAACATCATCCGTTGTTCCCCGAAGGCGTTAACACTGAATTCGTAGAAGTTATCGACAAAAACACTGTTAAATTCCGCGTTTGGGAACGTGGTAGCGGTGAAACTTGGGCTTGTGGTACCGGTGCATCTGCTGTTTGCGTAGCTGCTGTTCAAATTGGTCGTGCTGGCAAAAAAGGTGAACCTTTGACTGTTATCGCTAAAGGCGGCACTTTGCAAGTAACCTTTGATAAAAATGACCACGTATACTTGGAAGGTCCTGCAGTA
>JAZORK010000164.1:0-18962 GCA_045656485.1 Acutalibacteraceae bacterium
CATTTTCGGGCACTTCCACAGAGTAATCCTTCTCGGCAGGTACCGATTCACCTGTAAGTGCTGATTCTTCACTCTTTAGCCCTGCGCTTTGTAAAAGGCGCGCATCGGCAGGAACAAAATCACCTGCTTCAAGGCGGATAACATCACCCGGTACAAGTTCGGCAGCATCTATTATTTGCACAACACCGTCACGAATAACACGAGCGTGGGGGGCTGACATATTTTTAAGTGCATCAAGCGCTTTTTCTGCCTTACCTTCTTGGTAAACACCCATAACGGCATTTAATATTACAATAAGAAGAATTAGTGCCGGTTCAAACAATTCGCCCCAGTTTTTTTCTACCACTACCACAACAAACGAAACTATTGCGGCGGCGATAAGAATTAAAATCATCGCATCTTTAAATTGGTCTAAAAAACGCTGAAAAGTAGTTTTCTTTTTCTTTTCACGCAAACGGTTTTCACCGTATTGCTTTTGCCTTTTTATAGCTTCGTCACGGCTCAAGCCCTTATTTACATCGGTCTTAAGCTCATTTAACAAATCACTTGCCTTTTGACTGTATGATGTCAATTTTTACTCCTCCTAATGTGTTGTAAAATTATATTTTTCCTATTATTACTAAGTATATCCCCAAATTTAAAATAATGTTTAACAATTTATAAACATTTTATACTAATAATTATACATTATTTCTCCTGCGAATTCAAGTTTTACAAAAAGTGTAAAAAATTTTGCCTTTTTGCAATGAAATTGCACTTTAAAACGTTATTATTGTAGAAAAGCGAAAAGGAGTGTGTTATAATTGATTTATTAAAAGTCAACAAGGAGTAGTTATGAAACTCATAAAACCATTTAAAAAAGCCTTTACATTACTGCTTTGCCTATGCCTTATCGGTGGCATAGCCTTAATTTCGATAAATGCTCGTGTTAAAAAGGTGACTAAGTCGGAAATTATCACCCCAGACGAAGCCGCAAGCCTCGAAAATATAGATTGCATTATTGTGCTTGGTTGCCAAGTTAAAGCCGACGGCAGTTTAAGCCATATGCTACGCGACCGCTTAATGCGTGGGGTTGAGCTTTACAAAAACGGCGCCGCACCAAAGCTTATTATGAGTGGCGACCACGGCCAAAAGAATTATGACGAAGTTAACGCTATGAAGCAATACGCCATAGATAACGGTGTGCCGAGCGAAGACGTCTTTATGGACCACGCAGGTTTTTCCACCTACGAAACGGTTTATCGTGCAAGGGATATTTTTAAAGCCAAAAAGGTGATTATTGTCACCCAAAAATATCACCTTCACCGTGCGATTTATATTGCAAAGCAATTAGGTATTGAAGCATACGGCGTAAGTGCCGACCTTAACCGCTATGCAGGTCAGTCCATGCGTGATGTGCGTGAAATTTTAGCTCGAAATAAAGATTTTGTAAAATGCATTTTTAAACCTAAGCCCACATATTTAGGCGAAGCTATACCCGTTAGCGGTAATGGGGACACAACTAACGACTAAACAGTTTGGAGGATTTTCTATGAAAAAAGCCTACATAAATTTAGTAATCAGCCTTTTTCTAATTATAGCTTTAACATTTAATCTTAGCGGTTGTACTACCAAAGTAGGTGCAACCAATTTAATGCAAAATGTTACACCTCGCAACGTTACTATCCCTACCTATTCCTACTCGCCCGATGCCACCATTACCGATTTTGCGGTGCGTTTATTTAAGGAAAGTGCCCAAAGCGACAAAAACACTCTAATTTCTCCCCTTTCGGTGCTTTATGCGTTAGCTATGACGGCAAACGGCGCCGAAAATGAAACCCTAGCGCAAATTGAAGATGTAATTGGTATAAAATTGGATATGTTAAACCCATATCTTTACGATTATATGAAAAACTTACCCCAAGATAAAAAATACAAATTAAAACTTGCAAATTCAATTTGGTTTAGCGATGCCGAGCGTTTTACCGTTAACCAAGACTTTTTGCAAACCAATGCCGACTATTACGGTGCCGATATTTTCAAAGCGCCTTTTAATGACCAAACCAAAAAGGATATAAATAATTGGGTAAGCCAAAAAACCGATAAAATGATACCCGAAATTTTAGACCGCATTCCTGTTGAAGCGGTTATGTACCTTGTAAATGCCCTTGCCTTTGAAGCCGAATGGGCGGAGCCCTACCAAAAAGAGCAGGTAAAAGACGGCACTTTCTTTAAGCTGGACGGCACAAAGCAAAACGCCGAATTTATGTATTCAACCGAAAGCTTCTACCTTGAAGACGACAATGCAAAGGGCTTTTTAAAATACTATGCCGACGGCAACTACGCCTTTGTGGCAATGTTACCGAATGAAAATATTAGTATTGAAAATTATGTTGCCTCGCTTGACGGCAAAGCAATTTACAGCTTACTACTAAAACCACAACCCGCTACCGTGCGTGCCGCTATACCGAAATTTGAAACCGAATATAGCACCGAAATGTGCCAAACACTTAGCAATATGGGAATAACCGCAGCCTTTGATACCGCTAATGCAGACTTCAAAAAGCTAGGCACTTCGACCGACGGCAATATTTACATAAGCCGTGTACTACACAAAACCGTTATATCGGTTGGGGAAAAGGGAACAAAGGCAGGTGCCGCAACAGTAATCGAAGCCTCCGACAAAATGGCAGCACCCAACGAACCAAAGCAAGTATACCTTGACAGGCCGTTTGTTTATATGCTAATCGACTGCTCAAATAAAATCCCCTTCTTTATTGGTGCTTTGACGGATGTTTTAAAATAATATATGACTAAAACTTATAAAAACCGTGCTTTTATAAAAAGCACGGTTTTTAAACTGAGATTTAAACATAAAATTCTTTAAAATCATCTAAGCCTAAGCACGCCAATTTGCCACCAAAGGTAGCACCACAATCTAAATTTATGTAATTGTTTTTATAATAAATTTGGGGTTGACCTGTAATTGCCTGTGTCGGAGTATGACCGCAAAGTAAATATACGTTATCATCCTCAAATACTTTTGATTCATAATCGGGACGGGAAAAGGTTAATTCTTCTACGCTATGTTCCGAAAGCTTTTTATCAGAATTTATATTACCCGTGTGGGAAAGAATAAAGGTCTTACCTCCCACCTCGATAACATCAAACAACTCAAATTCCCTTAAAAAGTCTAACAAATCAAATCTTTCCTCGTTTGGTAGCTTGCCAAACTGCTTTAAGGTTATATCGCCGCCATTAGCTTGATACTCCATTAATTTATTCATAGCCAAGGCATCTATCTGAGTTTCGCAATTTTCCTCTTTTATTTCAACCAAAAAGGTTTGCAAAAGGTCAATAGCCATTACCTCGTGGTTGCCAAGCAAACAAAAAACGTTACTGCGAAATGATAAATCTTTAAGCAATTTTATCGGTTCAGGACCTCTATCAAGCACATCGCCAAGTATATAAAGCTCGTCCTCTTCGGTAAAATTTATAGCCTTAAGCATACGGTCAAATTTTTCATACTCGCCGTGAAGGTCGGTCATTACGTAGGTTGACATTTTAATCTCCTTTAAAAAGATTCATCATTATTATACATTATTTTTGTGTCGATTTCAAACAAGAAAAATTTTTAAAAAGTTATTGACTTTCGCGATTTAAAGTGCTATAATACGTAACAACAAATCACTAAGGAGGCAGCAAAAATGAAAAATAATAAGTTTTTTTCCTATTATTACTTTTTTAACAAGGGCTGCCGTATTATGTGATTATCAAAGATTAATTCTTTGAATTCAATATAACGGACAGTCCGCATTCGCTATGCTTTAGACAGCATAATAGGAATGCGGACTTTTTGTTTTTAACATACAAAGCGAGGTAAAAAGTTATGAGTATGAATTTCCAAAGAAAGCTTCCTATTCCGCAAGAGGTTAAAAAAGAATTTGCGCTAACCGATAAAATGGTTGAGGTTAAAGCCAAGCGTGACAAACAAATAAGCGAAGTGTTCGAAGGTAAATCCGATAAATTTATTTTAATTATCGGTCCATGTTCTGCCGACCACAGCGAACCCGTGCTTGACTATATTTCGCGTTTACGTGAAATTGAAAACCAAGTTTCTGACAAAATTATTATAATCCCCCGTATTTACACCAATAAACCCAGAACAACAGGCCAAGGCTACAAGGGTATGCTTCATCAACCCGACCCCGATGCTAAGCCCGATATGTACAAGGGCATTGTCGCTATTCGTGAATTGCACTTAGAAGCGCTTAAAAGTTATGATTTTACCTGTGCGGATGAAATGCTCTACCCCGAAAATTACCGCTACCTTTCCGACCTTCTTTCATATGTTGCTATTGGCGCACGTTCGGTTGAAAACCAACAACACCGCTTAACCGCAAGTGGCATTGAGGTTCCCGTTGGTATGAAAAACCCCACCGGTGGCGACCTTGGCGTTATGATGAACGCCATAACCGCCGCACAAAGCAGCCACACCTTCCTCTATCGTGGATGGGAGGTTATAAGCGATGGCAACCCTTATGCACACGCTATTCTTCGTGGTTATATTGACTACACAGGCAAAAGCACCCCAAACTACCACTATGAAGATCTACTTCAAGTAAACGAATTATACGCTAAATCAAATCTTCTAAACCCCTCAGTTATAGTGGATACCAACCACAACAACTCGGGTAAAAAGTATTTAGAGCAAGTGCGTATTGCAAAGGACGTTGTTCATAGCCGTAACCAAAACAGCGATATTAAGCATCTTGTAAAGGGCTTAATGATTGAAAGCTATATTGAAGACGGCGCGCAAGGTATTGGTGAGCATATTTACGGAAAATCTATCACAGACCCCTGTCTTGGTTGGGAAAAAACCGAAAAGCTTATTTTTGATATTGCAGATAAGCTATAATTAATAGTATAATATACTGGGTGAATAAATAATGAATGAGCTTCAAACTGCAAGAGAACAAATTAATAAGATAGATAAGGAAATGGCCCGTTTGTTTGAAATGCGTATGGATGCGGCAAAAACTGTTGCACTATACAAAAAAGAAAAGGGCCTGCCTATTGACGATTTTGCCAGAGAAAAGGAAATAATCGCTAAGAATACGGACTATATTGAAAACGATGAATACCGTTCGTATTACGTGAATTTTTTAAAGAACAACATTAAGCTTTCAAAGGCTTTACAGCACCGCCTGCTTGAAGGTATGACGGTTGCATACAGCGGTGTAGAGGGTGCTTTTGCAAACCTTGCCGCCCGCCGCATATTCCCCGATGCACGTTGTCTTCCCTTTGCCGATTTTAAGGCGGCTTACAAGGCGGTCGAAAAGGGCGAATGCGACTGTGTTATTTTACCTATTGAAAACAGCTTTAACGGGGACGTTGGCAACGTTTTAGACCTTGCCTTTTTCGGCTCACTCTATATAAACGGCGTTTACGAGGCCGACGTGGTTCAAAACCTACTTGGTGCTCCGGGCGCTACCATTTCTGACATAAAAAAAGTGGTCAGTCATCCTCAGGCTTTGGGTCAATGCGCTACTTATATTGAAAACCACGGCTTTGAAACCGAAGATGCCGTAAACACCGCCGTAGCGGCCAAATTAGTTGCCGAAAAGGGTGATAAAACCACCGCTGCCATTGGCAGTACTGCTGCGGCACAGCAATTTGGTTTGCAGGTTATTGCGGAAAAAATCAACGACAGCGGCACAAATACAACTCGATTTGCAGTATTTTCACGCTCAAACAAAACACCCTCCCCTAATGATGAACGCTTTATTATGCTATTTACAGTTAAAAATGCGGCAGGCTCCCTCGGCGAAGCGATTTCGGTTATAGGTGAACACGGCTTTAACCTACGTGCATTAAAAAGTCGCCCCACAAAAGAACTTGTGTGGGACTACTTCTTCTATGTTGAAGGCGAAGGCAACATCAATAGCGAAGAAGGCGCAAAAATGTTGGAACAATTGAAAAAATGCTGTTCAAACCTAAAAATTGTAGGCTCATTTGAAAAGGAAATACATATTTAACAGGCGGTATTAGAATGATTATTCCGGTTAAAACACAAAACGGTTTATATAATATTTATCTTGAACATGGCGGCCTAAACAAAGCCCACGAGTACCTTAACCTTAACCGAAAGGTGCTTATAGTTACCGATACAGGTGTACCCAAAGAGTATTCGCAAACTGTGGCAAACTGTTGCAAGGAAGCCGTTGTCATCACAATAGATATGGGTGAAAAATCCAAAAACATAAACTCCTTTACCCACTTGCTTGAAGCTATGGTTAAAAGCGGCTTTACCCGTACCGACTGTGTTGTAGCAGTAGGCGGCGGTGTTGTTGGTGACCTTGCAGGTTTTGTGGCTTCCACCTTTATGCGAGGTGTGGATTTTTATAACATCCCCACCACCCTGCTTTCACAGGTGGATTCTTCTATAGGTGGCAAAACCGCTATAGACTTTTTAGGTTATAAAAATATTGTAGGCGCATTTTATCCGCCAAAGGCTGTGCTTATCGACCCCGACACCTTAAAAACACTTCCCCACCGCCAGATTTCTAACGGTCTTGCCGAAGCGCTTAAAATGGGCTTGACACACGACCCTGTGTTATTTGATATTTTTGAAAATGACAATATAGAAGAAAATATTGATACCATTATTGAACGCTCACTAAAGATTAAAAAATATGTTGTAGAGCAAGATGAAAAAGAAGCGGGGCTTCGCAAAACCTTAAATTTTGGTCACACCCTTGCACACGCTATTGAAAGTGCTAACAACCTTTCAGAATATTACCACGGTGAATGTGTTGCCATTGGTATGATTCCTATGTGCTCAGCCCCCTTAAGAAAAAGGCTTTTGCCAATACTTAAAAAGCTCGGGCTTCCCTTTGAAACCCACTATACTATAAAAGATTTACTTGAAGCCTGCCACCACGACAAAAAGGCTTCGGGTGATGAAATAACTATTGTTTTTGTTAACGAAATAGGGACTTGTGAATTAAAAACAATAACCTTTAAGGAATACGAAAATTTAGTAAGAGAGGGGCTTTCCAAATGAAAAACACCTTTGGAAACAGTATTACGCTCACCGTTTTTGGTGAAAGCCACGGCAACGCTATTGGTGCCGTGATTGACGGCTTAGCGCCAGGGCTTGATGTTGATACTGACTTTTTAAATAAACTGTTACACTTGCGCCGCCCTAAAGGGAATATATCTACACCCCGTACCGAAGCCGATGAATACACCATTCAAAGCGGTGTTTTTGGTGGCAAAACCACAGGCACCCCCATTTGTATTACCATTCCTAATACCGACACAAAATCAGGGGATTATTCAGCTACACGTTGGCTTGCCCGCCCGTCCCATGCGGATTACACCGCAAACTGCAAATACCACGGCTTTGAGGACTATCGTGGTGGCGGCCATTTTAGCGGCAGAATAACAGCCGCAATTGTAGCGGCAGGCGCTATTATTATACCGGCCCTCAACAAAAAGGGTATTAAAATTGGTACCCACATTAAAAAATGCGGCGGTATAGCCGATAGGGATTTTTCGGATAATCCTACTAATGAAATTGATGAACTTTATAATAAAGACTTTGCCACCTTAGATAGCGAAGCGGCCGACAAAATGATGGAGGCTATAGAAAACGCTAAATCGCAAGGCAACAGCCTTGGCGGTATACTTGAAACAATTGTAACGGGTATGCCTGCAGGCATAGGTGAGCCTATGTTTGACACAGTAGAAGGGCTTTTGGCTCACGCACTTTATGCTATTCCCGCTATAAAGGGTGTGGAATTTGGCGCAGGATTTTCTATTGCTGATATGACAGGCAGTGAAGCCAACGATTTATTCTTTTCACAAAACGGCACCATTAAAACCCAAACAAATAACTCAGGTGGAATAAACGGTGGTATCACCAACGGTATGCCTATTCTCTTTAGATGTGCCGTAAGGCCCACCCCCACACTTAGCATAGAACAAAACACAATAGATATTAAAAACAAAACAAACGCCGTATTGCTTTCTAAAGGCAGACACGACCCTTGCATTGTTCACCGTGCAAGAATAGTGGTTGACTGCATTACTGCATTAACCGTTGCAGATATGCTTTGCACACGCTACGGCACAGATTGGTTGGCGGATTAAAATGATTTACGGATGTATTGCCGAAAAGCTAGGGCATAGCTTTTCAAAAGATATTCATAACCGATTATTTGATTACAGCTACGAATTAACCGAAGTGCCAAGCGACAAGCTTGACAGCTTTATGAAAGAAAAGAACTTTAAGGCAATTAACGTTACAATGCCTTATAAAGAAAGGGTTATTCCCTATCTTGATTGGGTTAGCGACACAGCAAGAAAAATCGGCGCAGTAAACACCATTGTAAACGACAACGGCTTTTTGCGTGGCTATAATACTGATTTTTCTGGACTTAGCGCCCTTATCACCAAAAACGGAATAGACCTTAAAAACAAAAAGGTTTTAATTTTGGGTAGCGGCGGCACATCTAAAACCGCCTTGGCAGTAGCCGAAAGTATGGGTTGCGCCCTTGCCTTACGTGTTTCACGAGACGGCAAAGAAGGCTTAATAACCTATACCGAAGCTTTGACTTTGCACACAGATGCCCAAATTATAATCAACACCACCCCTGTAGGAATGTATCCAAACATTTATGCTTCACCTATTGACATAAATGCATTTTCTGAGTTAGAGGCGGTTGTTGATGCGGTGTATAACCCCTTACGTTCAAAGCTTGTTTGTGATGCACGCCAAAAAGGGAAAACCAGCGTAGGCGGTTTATATATGCTTGTAGCCCAAGCGGCAATTGCAGCCGAAAAATTCACAAACACCAAGGTAAATGTAACTGAAATCGACAGAGTTTACCATGAACTTTTACACCTAAAACAAAACATAGTTTTAACAGGTATGCCAGGAAGCGGCAAATCCACCATAGGCAAACTACTTGCTGACAAAATGGGTGCCGACTTTATTGATACCGATGAAGAAATTATTAAAAAAGAGAAAAAATCTATACCCGAAATTTTTTCACTTATAGGCGAAGAAGGCTTTCGCAAAATTGAAGCCGAGGTAATACGCACTATAGCCACAAGGCAAAATGCTGTTATTGCCACGGGTGGCGGCGCTATACTTAACCCCACAAATGTAGAATACTTAAAACAAAACGGAAAAATTTATTTTATAGACCGTTCACTTGAAAATATTGTGGCAACCGCCGACCGACCGCTTTCAAGCAACAAAATAGAGCTTGAAAAAAGATATAACGAGCGTTACAGTCTTTACTGTTCACGTTCATATAAGCAAATAAAAATCGGCAACGACCCACAAACAAATATGCAACTAATTTTAGAGGACTTTTATAATGAAAATACTTGTGATTAACGGGCCAAATCTTAATATGCTGGGTATTCGTGAACCCGACCACTACGGCAAGGAAACCTATCAAGACCTTTTAGAAAAGATTGAAAACCACTGTAATAAAAACAATATCACAGTGGAAATTTACCAATCCAATCACGAAGGCTGTCTTGTGGATGAAATTCAAAAAGCGTACCAGTGCTTTGACGGTATCGTTATTAACCCAGGTGCTTACACCCACACAAGCATCGCCCTTTTAGATGCCTTAAAAGCGGTTAACATACCCACTGTTGAGGTGCATATTTCAAAATTAGAAGACCGTGAGGAGTTCCGACAAATAAGCTACGTGCGCCTTGCTTGTATAAAAACCATTACAGATCACGGAACTGACGGTTACCTTGAAGCGATAGATTTTCTTGCAAAGGGCGAATAGTATGAAAGCAATATTCAATCCATGCAAATTAAGCGGCAGTATATCGGCACCACCCTCTAAAAGTATGGCGCACAGGTATCTTATCGGTGCGGCTTTATCGGGTGAAAGGTGCGTTTTGTCGGGCATTGATTACAGCGAAGATATTCTTGCAAGTATTGATTGCCTTATAGCCCTTGGCGCAAAGATTACAACAAACGATGATACCGTTACCATTGAATCGCAAGATTTTATGAATACCGAAAACCCGATTTTAAAATGCCGTGAAAGTGGCAGTACACTTCGCTTTTTTATTCCCCTTGCCTTATGCACAGGCAAAACCATTGTTTTTGAAGGCAGCCAAAGGCTTTTTGAAAGACCACTTGACGTTTACCAAAAGCTTTGCTGTGAAAATGGCTTTACATTTAATAAAACCGATTCTTCCCTTACCGTTTGCGGCAAACTTAAAAGCGGTAATTACAAACTCCGTGGCGATATAAGCAGTCAGTTTATTACAGGTCTTATTTTTGCGCTTGTTTTTTTGAATAAGGCTTCTACAATTGAGATTATCCCGCCGTTTGAAAGCAGGTCTTATATCAATTTAACAATAGATGCCTTAAATGCCTTTGGTGCAAAAGTAGCCTTTACCGAAGAATATAAAATAGAAATTAAAGAAGCAAAGCTACACTCCTTTTCGGGCAAGCTTGAGGGTGACTACTCTAACGCAGCCTTTCTTGATGCCTTTAATTTTTTGGGTTCTAGCCTAAATATAACCAACCTTAATCCTCAAAGTATGCAGGGTGACAAGGTGTATTCGGATTATTTTGGACAAATTGCAAACGGCAGTCCCACCCTTGATATTTCCGACTGTCCCGACTTAGGCCCCGTGCTGTTTGCACTAGCTGCCTTAAAAAACGGTGCAGTCTTTACTGGTACTGACCGCCTTAAAGCCAAGGAAAGTGACCGTGGCAATGCAATGCATAAAGAACTGCAAAAGCTTGGTGGCGGGCTCGTTTTCGGCGAAAATTGTATAACCGTGCCAAAGCAAACACTAAGGTATAACGGCGTGTGTCTCAATTCATACAACGACCACCGTATTGTAATGGCACTATCGGTAATTCTTTCAAAAATCGGCGGTGAAATTGAAAACGTACAGGCGGTAAGAAAAAGTTATCCCAATTTTTTTGAAAATATAAAACAACTCGGAGCAGATGTGACACTAAAATGATAGTTGATGTTAGTAAAAGAATATTAATTGTAGGTCTTGGTCTTTTGGGCGGTAGCTATGCCCGTGTGTTAAAGCGATTCGGCTTTCACATAAGCGCTATCACAAAAGAGCAAAGCTCAATTGACTATGCAATAAAGGAAAATATTATAGACGAAGGCTCTACCGAGCTTGATACCAATATAATAGGCAATGCCGACCTGGTTATTTTTGCCCTTTATCCCCACGTGTTTGTTGAATGGATTGAGCAAAACCAACACCTTTTAAAAAGCGGCGCCCTTATTACAGACGTAACAGGTGTTAAGGGTAATATTGTATACAAAATTCAGGATATACTCCGTCCCGATGTAGAGTTTATTGCCGCACACCCCATGGCAGGTCGTGAGGTTTCGGGGGTTGAAAACAGCACCGATAAATTATTTATAGGCGCAAACTACATAGTAACCCCAACCGATAAAAACACACCCGAAGCCATTAACACCTGTTTAGAGTTAGGTCGTCTTCTTGGGTTTAGTAACGTCACTACCCTTTCGCCAAAAGAACACGATGAAATGATAGGCTTTTTATCACAACTGACCCACTGTATTGCCATTACTCTTATGACCTGTAACGACAAAAAGGATATGGAAAAATTTACAGGCGACTCCTTCCGTGACCTAACTAGAATCGCCCGCATAAACGACCTTATGTGGAGTGAACTGTTTATGGAGAATAAACCGGCACTTTTAGAACAAATGAATTTGTTTATAGAAAAGTTTGCCGAGCTTAAAACTATGCTCGAAGCAAATGATGTGGACGGTATGCGAAAAATGATGCGCTACTCGACCGAGCGCCGTGCCTTGTTTGATAAAAAATAACACCGCAGGAGAGTTTTTTATGATACGTTTAGCTTTAGAAAAGGATATTCCAAAAATTGAAGATCTACTGTCGCAGGTTTGCTTGGTTCATCACGAAGGCAGACCCGATATCTTTAAAATTGGCAGAAAATATTCCACAAATGAGCTTAAAAAACTTTTAATAGACCCTAGCCGACCTATACTAGTTTCTACCGATGAAAATGACAATGTTTTAGGTTATTGCTTTTGCATATTCCAGCAACATATCGACAACTCGGTGCTAACCGATATAAAAACACTCTATATTGATGAGCTTTGCGTTGATGAAACCTTGCGTGGAAAACACATTGGCAAAGAGCTTTACGAGGCGGCAGTTAAATTTGCTAAGGATAACGGTTGCTATAACCTTACCCTTAATGTGTGGAGCTGTAACACTTCGGCTTTGCGATTTTATGAGTCTTGCGGTCTTGTGCCTCAAAAAATTGGTATGGAAGTAATACTGTAATATAAAAAGAGTTATCCTACTGAGGATAACTCTTTTAATTTTATGCTTTTTTTACAGTAACATTAGTTTCGGCTTTGATTTTTGCAATCCAACTGTCAACTTCCTGCTCGGTTGGCTCTTTAAAGAATTTAAAATCATCCGCCTTACCTAACTTATTATACTTTGTTTGCGCAAAGGAATGATATGGCTCAATTTCGACACTCAAAACATTTTGAAGACTATTTGCAAGATTTGCTATTCCGCTTAAATGGTCGTCAGTATCGTTAACCGACGGAATAATCGGGCAACGCAAAATGACTTTAGAGCCATTAGCGTCAAGCAATTTTAAATTTTCAAGTATACGGGCATTATCAAAATCCGTATATTTTTTATGCAAATCACTGTCGGTAAGCTTCCAGTCGAATAGAAAAATATCAACATATTTTGCAATTTTAAGTATATCTTCCTTTGTGAAACCACTGGTTTCAATACAGGTGTGAAGTTCATTTTCCTTTGCAGACTTTAATAGTGCTACCGAAAAATCGAACTGGGAGAGTGGTTCGCCACCCGAAAGGGTAAGCCCACCGCCTGAATTACGGTAAAACATTTGGTCCTCAAGTACTTCTTCCATTACTTCTTCGACCGACATATATTTGCCGTAGGTTTCACTAACACCGTCCATAACCGCCGTTTCGCACTCAAATGAGTGGGACTCGGGATTGTGGCACCATTCGCACCTAAGCGGACAGCCTTTTAGGAAAACCGTAGTCCGGATGCCCGGGCCGTCGCTGGTGCAAAATTTTTGAATGTTAAAAACATTACCCTGCATTTATTAGTTATACTCCGTTCTGTTTAAAACGGCCAACTGTTGCCATTCGGGCAAGCTTACAAAGTATTCACTAAAGCCATAAAGTCTAACAGTAAGGCTCTTATACTTTTCGGGTGTTTCCATAGCGGCAAGTAAGGTCTTTCTATCAACAACACTTATACCTGTTTGGAAACCGCCCATCTCGAAGTATGATAAAACGAGCGCCTTCAAAATATCGGGTGTCATTTTTCTTGAGAAGGTAAGGTTAAGACCACCTGTAACAGTTCTGTCAAAGGGAAGCTTTGACAAGCTCTTAAGAAGTGCGGTAATACCCTTCTTATCAGCACCGTAAGTGGGTGACTGGTTTTCACTGAATGGGTCGCCAATCTTTCTTCCGTTAGGTGTAGCACCGATATCGGCAGCCCAACTGTTGTCACGCTCTAATGAATAGAAACCTGCGGCAACATAGTGGTTATCAGCTAATTTAAGACCGTCAATAGCGGCAAGATAAGCGTTACCTGCCATAACGGCATACTTATCGTTATCACTATCGTTACCAAACATGGTGTAACCCAAAATTTCGTTTCTTAAGTCTTCATTACCTTCGTAATTGTCCTTAAGGATTTGCATTAACTCAGCATAAGTATAACGCTTTTCTTCAAATACTAACTTATCGATCACCATCAAAGAGTCGCCCAATGTTGCAATACCAGGGCAGAAGATGTTCATCATATGATACTTAGACTTACCGTCACAAGCATATCTACATTCTACTGCGCTATCTGAAAGCATAATTGAGTCAAGCACAAATCTCTTACGGCAATCATCCTTAGAGAAGCCCTTTTGGGTTTCATCAACGTAAACCTGCATATCAGCATTTAAATCAGCAGTGAATAGAGTTAACAATTCTTCAATAGAAGCATATTCCTTCTTGTGCATTGATTCAATGAAGATTTGCGGAACGGGAGTGAAATACTCCTGTCTGAAGGTATGATAGTTAAGGTCAAAGGTGCAGCAAGCCGAATATGTGAAATCTCTTGCAACATCATCGGGAATGCCCTTCTTTAACAATGCATTTACAATAGAATCATAATTGTAAATATGAAGTTTATCCACAAGTACTGACATTGCTTCGAAAACATCGTCAGTGAACTTTTCATCAGCATCGGGCTTTAAAAGCACGGTGATTTGGGGTTGCGCCATATTGCTAAGCTTTGCCGCATCCAAAACAACACTTGAAAACTCATTAGGAGTTTCGCCACCGATGTTAATATACTGCTTAGAAGCCTGTGATAAAATCGGCTTTTCTTTATGATTCCAAGTATTTCTACCGCAAATTTCATTTGCTTTAATCATAAAGCCTGCCAATAATTCAACAATTTCATCTCTTGACTTGCCGTCAGCTAAAGCCTTCTCATAGAAGGGAAGCATATATTGGTCAAAACGGCCGAAAGCATAGTCACGTGAGCCTACATAACAGCCTGCTACCATATGCATAATCCACATACCCTGAAGCGCTGAGAAGAAATCGTATGCAGGTTCAAAGGGAACAACTGCCAATGCTTTTGCCATTTCTTCACGGCCTGCCTCTTTAGCGGCAACCGAATATCTCTGGCAATAATCCTTAATAGCCATTACAACTATTTCAGCATTGTGAGCAAATTCTAACGAATCGGCATCGCCCTTTTTAGCAGCGTTTTCTTTAATTTCAGCCAAAATGCCCTTTAAGCCTAATGCTAACATCTTCTTATAGTCAAAGCTCATATGACCTTCAGAGAAGATAAGCTGATTAGGAACTTCTAAACCTTCATCAGGAAGTGCTTCAACAACGCGACCTGCAAAATAATCACAGTCGAGTATAGGGGTAGAAACCTCAGCCAAAAGCTTTGATAAAACAAGCGCATACTTATCGGCTTCATTGTAATCAGACATTTCCTTTTCAAGACGGCTTAAAATGCGTTCTCTTTCAATAAAGCAGGCATTGTTGTCTGCATCGAATACTAATTCTCTTAATTTTGCCAAATCTGACATTTTAATACCTCGTTTATAATTCAATCTCTGCCAATGTTGCAGGTAATTCGTGCTGTGTATTGATTACGAGATCATTAGTAACGGTATCAAAACAAGAAACAATAAGCTTACCGTTCCATACAATAGGCTCACCCGGTTCGTCAAGCTCACCATTAAAGCCATCGGTATCGCCGTTTTGCGCTAATTTGGTAACAGTACCGTCGGGTAATACCTTAACGATAGCATTAGCGCAGAAGTCAGCAATGTAAAGATTGCCGTCATCATCCATAATCATACCGTCTGTACTAATAAGATTTTCGGGGTCTTGCGCCCAAATTTCGTTTGACTTAACCGACAAATCTTCGTTAAAGGTAACCTTATAAACAGCGCCATCGCCAAAGTTACCAATAAGAAGGTTGCCTTCCTTATCGAATTCAATACCGTCAACACCGTATTGGTCATCGGGATTTTCGGTTACATAGGTTACAAGTATATCCTTATCATCCAAAGTATTTGTGATATTGATATTCTCATCATCCAACTTAAAGCGGTAAACACAGCTTACAAGCTTGCCAGAAGGATGCTTAACAAGTTCCATCTTGCTTTGGGTAACGTAAACGTAACCGTCACGGATACGCATACCGTTAGGATGCTCCATATTCTTTGCAACAACGGTGGTTTTAACAATCTTGTCGCCGTCCATACGAACTCGCAAAATTCTTCCCTTACGCATAAGGTCAGGTGTTTCGGGCCAACCTTGGTTGTCACAAATATATAAGTCACCGTCAGGACCAAAAGCAATACCCATAGGACTTGCAATACCTGTTTCTTCATGAACAGGCACGTCAAACCATTTCTTTATATTCTTATCTTTATCAATTTTAAGAATACAGCCGGGTAAAGTATGGTCAGCAAAGTTGGGACATGCAAGAATAAGATTACCCTCACTATCAATTGCCATACCGTCAGGTGTGGTTACGTAATCAGGTAATTTTGCAAAAAGAGTAGATTTTACCATAATAATTCTCCTTAAAGCTTATCAAAGATTTTAGTAAGTGAATAATAAGCTTCATCGAAAGTTTCTTTCATTAATTTGTAATTGGCTTGTACTTCGAGGTTGGGCTTGTTTTCTTCAGCAATTTTAATAAACTTATCAACAACGTTAAAGTCCTTAAATGCACCAACACCAACACCTGCGGTAATAGCCGCACCCATTGAGGTTGCTTCTTCCAAATAATTGGGAACAAATACTGGAACTTCAAAAATATCGCAAAGAATTTGTTGCCATATTTTATTTCTAGCACCGCCGCCGATTAAAATTAATTCATCAATATTGCTGCCGCTGTTTTTAAAGGTGTTAAGGATAATATCAAGGTTATAACCAACACCTTCCATAACTGCACGGAGCATATCGCCACGGTTGTGGTTAAGGGTAAGACCTACGAATGTGCCCTTAGCCTTGTCATTCCAACGGGGACTGCGTTCACCGATAAGGTAAGGTAAGAACAACAAATTCTTAGCGCCTACGGGTGAAGCGGCAACCTCCTTGCCAACCGATGCGTAAATATCGTTCTTAGAAAAGCTTTCATAGCCTTCAAGACCGCCGTAAAGATTGTTAACCGCCCAGCTGACTGATCCCCCGCCTGTTTGCATTGTGCCGCAAGGCATAATGTAACCGGGAACGATATGTGCAAAGTTAAATACTGCCATATCCTTATCACATACAGGAGCTTTAGTTGCAAGTGAAATCCAAGAGGATGTACCTAAGCAACAGTTAGCAATACCCTCTTTAACAACGCCTGTACCAACAGCTGCACAGCAACCGTCACCACCGCCGCAAACTACGGGTGTGCCTTCAAGAAGACCTGTAAGCTCGGCTGCTTCCTTAGTAACACCGCCTGCAACGTCAACAGAGCGAAGAATTTCGGGTAATTTATTCTTATCAAGACCGCTGAGCTTAATAATCTCATCCGACCAGGTAAGTGTGTTTAAATCCAACAAGCAGGTGGAGGATGCATCCGAAGGCTCGGTTACAAAGCGATTTGTAAGCTTGTAAATGATATAGTCCTTCGCATTGAGCATTTTATATGTATCGTTATAAATGCTCGGCAAATTGTCCTTAATCCACATAAACTTTGTAATACTGTCAGAAGCACTTATTCTGTGGCCGGTAATCTTATAATAAGTATCGGCATCAATATTGTTTCTGATGTATTCCGCCTGTGCGGTAGAACGCATATCCGCCCAGATAAGAGCGTTATGAAGCGGTTTGCCGTCTTTGCCTACACAAAGACAGCCCATCATCTGACCGCTGAAAGAAACAGCAATAATATCACTCTTATTAACTTCAGCTGCAAGTGCCTTTGATGTTTCGCAAACTGCTCTCCACCAATCGTCAGCGCGTTGCTCAGCCATATTGTTTTTACCTGTGATTAAATCATAGGAAAACACGGTGCTTTTAATTAAGTTACCGTCAGTATCAAAGAGTGTGGCTTTATTGCCCGAAGTACCTAAGTCATGCGCTAAAATATACTTACTCATAGCTACACCTTAAAACTTAATAACCATCTTCATTGTGGGAACTTTGTTTGCAATATTTTCAAAAGCTTTGTCGATATCAGCAAAGTCGTAAACGTGTGAAATGTAATCGTTAGGATCGAGGATACCTGCCTTAATCCAGTTAACGATTTGGTCATGAGCTTCGCTTTCAGCCTTCTTAGAGGGGAACTGATGGAAGTGTAAGGTCCAGTTGTAAGGACACTTGCTCCAGTCAACCAACTGGGTCATATTAGCAGAAATACCGTATACACAAACCTTTGCGTCGGGCTTAATGATTTCGAGTGAGGTGTTAATAAAGCTGGAAACACCTACTGCGTCGAGTGAATAGTCAACACCGTCGGGACAAATCTTGCGAACGGTTTCAACAATATCTTCCTTAGTGCTGTTGATAACGTAGTCAGCACCCTGCTTCTTAGCAAGTTCTAACTTTTCGTCAGCGATATCAATAGCGATAACGGGACCCATACCCTGAAGCTTAGCAAACTTAACAAAACTAAGACCTACAGGACCCATACCAAGAACAACAAGGCTCTTATTGGATTCAAGACCGAAACGCTTCATTGTGCTTAATACTTCACGGAAGGTAATAATCATAGATGAGCTTACGGGGTCAAAATCAGCAGGTAACTTTCTTTGACCGTAAGAGAAGTCAGCAGGGATAATACCGTCTTTTTCCTGTGCTAATGCGTCGGTAACGATATTGTATTCAGAATATGTACCCCAACCGCTTGTGTATCCTTCGGGAACGTCTGACCAGTAAGGCATAAGAACTAAATCGCCAATTTCAAAGTTTGTAACCTTGCTGCCTTTTTCAACAACACGGCCAACACCTTCGTGACCTAAAACAACGGGATATGTATCAATACCCTTGAAGTCACCGTGAATAATTTTAGTATCTGTACCGTTACAAACACCGCAGCTTTCGATTTTTACAAGCGCATCGTATTCGCCGTATGTAGGCATCGGCATATCGTCAACGATTTTGCAGCTTTGATCTTCATAAACAACATAACTTTTCATAACTTTTACCTCTTTTATAATTTATTTTTTATTTGTTTTTATATTCATCTGCAATAGCAGAACTAATGCTACAACCAACACGTTCAGCGCCAGCTTCAAGCATTGCCATACAGCTAGCAAGGTCTCTTACGCCGCCTGCAGCTTTAACCTTAATTTCGGGGATAGCATTTTCTCTCATAAGCTTTAAGTCTTCAACTGTTGCAGAAGAAGGACCAAAACCTGTAGAGGTCTTAATGTAGTCGGG
>JAZORK010000165.1:0-2093 GCA_045656485.1 Acutalibacteraceae bacterium
AACGAGCGGGTCTTGGGTGGGCATAGGATTTTTTAACGGCGACATATTAAACTTTGCCATTTTATTTTACCTCTGCTTGAAAAGGTTGCAAGCTTCTTCTCTTTCGTGCGCTTCAAAGTCCGCATACGAACGCGAACGGCTCATGGCTTCGTCGGAATCAATTTGATGCCCGTCGAACTCAGGTCCGTCCACGCAGGCGAACTTCATTTCTCCGCCCACCGTCAAGCGACAACCACCGCACATACCCGTGCCGTCGATCATAATCGGGTTCATGGACGCGATGGTTTTTACGTTATAATCTTTGGTCGTAGCACAAACGAATTTCATCATAATCAGCGGTCCGATCGTAATTACTTCGTCAAACCGTTCGCCACTTTCCAGCATTTCTTTTAATGGCACACACACGGTCCCTTGCCGTCCGTACGAGCCGTCGTCCGTCATCATATGCATAGAAGAAGAAACGGCTTTAAACTCGTCTTCTAGGATTACGAGATCTTTGTTTCTAAATCCGATAATCGACGTAACTTCCGCGCCCTGTTCTTTCAAGGCTTTGGCAACGGGCAACGCGATCGCGCAACCTACGCCCCCGCCCACGACGCATACTTTCTTCAAGCCGTCTACGTGCGTAGGCCTGCCAAGCGGGCCAACGAAATCGGGAATATACTCGCCTACGTTTTTGTGATTAAGAAGTTCCGTTGAACCGCCGACGACTTGGAATATAATGGTAACCGTACCCTTTTCGCGGTCGTAGCCCGCGATCGTGAGCGGTATACGCTCTCCGTCCTCACTTACACGCAAAATGATAAACTGCCCCGCAAGCGCCTTTTTTGCAACGAACGGCGCAAGGATTTCCATTTGCGTAACGGTAGGATTGAGCGATTTTTTAGCAACGATCTGATACATTTTGTCAGTTCCTCCCAAAATTTGTTTGTTCATTCGTAGTTTCTCCTAACCATTATACCGCACCAAAAACAAATTGTCAAATGCTTGTGCATAAAAAATTCACGGCTAATAAAATAGCCGTGAATTTTTTTAGAGTACCTTTGTAAAAGTATGGTCAATAACAATCGTCTAAAAACTGTCGCAAAACCGCTGGGCAGTTCCCGACGAGTTGCGGATTCCTATCACGTCGCCTAACACGTTTTTATCGAAAGGAACAAACACGAATAGTACGGTTTGGCGGAGTTGATTTGCTCCGCCATACGCCGTTGCGTTATTCGTAATGTAAATTGCAAGAAGTTTCATTTGTTAGTCCTTACCTATGATTAACTATTCATTCCCAATAATCGTAATCAATTCATTATTTAATCGACACAATATATAATACTCCTGTTCTTTCTCAATGCGAATATAGTCCGTCTCGCCCAACGTTGTATCAATAACTGACTGTATTTTCGTACCGTTTTCAATAAGTAGTGTAAAATCACCTATCTTATTAAATTTAATACTTTGCACTTGGAATCCAATTAACTGTTTCTTCAATTCACAAATATTATCAAAATCTTTATTCTCCAACCAACAATCAGTAATACTAAATAAAAGTCTTTGATTTGATAGTACTCTCATAAACGAATAAATCAATATTTCAGCTTTATTCTCCAAAACAATTTTTATGCAATCCTTTTCTATAGGGCTATTAACTTCAAAGTGCAAATCTACTATTCTTTTCTCTAAAATGTATTGAGAAAATGATTTATTTTTTACACTAAATTTTTTGATTATATGCATAACTATATCCCTAATACCTTTTCTATAAATTAAGTTTTGGTTAACCATAATTTCCCGTTATCTACAACGGACTGCTTCTCAATAGGAATTGAAAAATCTATTCCACCTAAACTATTTATAATTTCTATTTCGTCCCATTTAATTACGGATAATGCAACTCTTATGTTTTCGAATTTCACATACTCTCTATTCTCATTGATATAGTCAACAAAGTCCTTATATGCAATAATCATAATTTTCTTTTTATCAATGAAAACTATTTCCACTTCAGGTTCCCAATTATATTTTACTAAAACCTCAATATTATGTGCAAATATTTCTTTTGAATAATTTCGCTTATCCATAATATCACCTCGGCAATACAG
>JAZORK010000166.1:0-1513 GCA_045656485.1 Acutalibacteraceae bacterium
TCCACGGTATCTAAACGGATTGATATTTGCCATACTTCCGTATTGATACGTGATATTTCCCCACGCGTCGTATTCGTATTCGCCCACGAGCGTTCCCGACGAGTTGCGTATTCCTATCACGTCGCCTAACACGTTTTTATCGAAAGGAACAAACACGAATAGTACGGTTTGGCGGAGTTGTTGTGCTCCGCCGTATGCCGTTGCGTTATTCGTAATAAGAATAGCAATGAATTTCATTTGTTAGTCCTTGTCAATATCTTTCCCCATCTTTTCTTTTTCATCCATTTTAAAATCAGGTTTTTCTAAACCATTAGTGCAAGAAATTAACTCTCGTATAAAGGCCGAATAAATCATCAAACCTAGCGGTATAAATGACATTAGAATATTCACCCACTTACAAGCGAAGAAACTTTCTAATTGAATAATTCCGCACCAATAAACTATATATAAAATTAATATGATAAAAAACAATAACCACGAAAAAAAATATGGGATTAATAAAAAGTAATTAAATCTATTGTCATACTTAAACAGTTTTAATTTAATTAAAATACTTTTGGGGGATAATTTATATTTATTGAGCTTACTATTAGTGGATATAGGAACTCTTTGAACATAATATACGATAGCCCCACAAACAACCGAAAATATTGCATTGAATAAAGGAAAATAAACCAAATAAATGCTATTCATAAGTTAAATCTCCTTAATCCACTAAATAAAAATTTCTAATGTTTGTTAAAACCGCCGTACCAATTGTCGTTGCTCCTATTTTAATTATCGCCTCATTTAATGCTCGCGTTACAACATTAGAAAAAGCTGTATTACCAGTTAAACCTCTTATACCGCTAATCATACCTGTAGCGGTTACACTTGTATTCTTTAAAATCGCATCCGCCAAACCTTTTGCGTTTTGCGCTCCTGCACCACTAATCAAACCGCCTAAAGCCCCTAATGCGCCTGAGAACAATACCCCATCAAGAGAAAATTCACCACCAAACGCAAGAGAAGAAACTGAATATTGCGTGACACCTATACCTATCCCAAAAGCCATTGACGCACCAATCCCAATACCTGTAGCAGCCAATCCAACTGAAAGAGCACCGAACGCTCCGTCCATACCTGCTTGTAAATAATTTATATTATTCCAACCATTGGTTAATCCTTGACTTATCGCGCTTACCCCTGCACCAACTAAAAAACCAATTAGCAATGCCGTTAATATCCCTTCGCCCGTTTCGTCTGTATACATTATCGGATTGTTGTTTGCGTAAGCATACATATTCACTTGTCCTGGAACGCAGGATAAAAGTCCAACAAGCTCGTAATTATCCGCGTTGATAAAACGCATGATACTCGGATCGTAATATCTCGTTTGCAGATAATAGAACCCCGTTTCCGTATCGTAATAATATCCACGATATCGGAAAGGGTTGATATTCCCTATGAACGAACTACTTGTATTTGAAGTTACTGCAACCATTTACTTTTATGTTCCCTTATTACTTTATCT
>JAZORK010000167.1:0-18253 GCA_045656485.1 Acutalibacteraceae bacterium
TAAGTGTAATGTCACATTTATCGTCGGGGTAAAGCCCTAAGGTGCTGACAAAAAAGTTTTGCCTTTCTAAATGATGCTTTACTGTTTTGAGACGGTTATCTCCACCTATAATACAAACCTTTTTCATATTATCCCTCCAAAAAAAGTAAGTGCCTAATCTATATTATGGCACTTAACATTTTTTGTTACGGTATTAGGTTTAATAAATCTTGGGGGTTGTTTTTTGTGGGGTCGTTTATTACTGCCTTTCTTAAATGCTCTAAAATCTCACCAATTTGTTCACCCTTGAAACCGTGCTCTATAAGGGTTTTGCCGCCGATTGCAAGGTGTGAAATTTTATAAGGCTCGTTTGAATTTAAAATTTCATCAATGGGCGATAAGTCCCATTCCCGAAGCTCAAAAAAAGCTTTAAGTGTTTGCGGGTCACAAATATTAAGCATTTCTTTAATATCAGCTTTTGTTTCGGGGAGAGGGAGTTTTGCCAACTTATTAAATAAAGTGAAAAATTCACGTTCTTTGTTTGAAGGATTTAATTGTTCTAAAGCTTTGGCATCTAAAAATAAGTAAAGGCAAATCAAGGGGTTATCGTGGTGCTTTTTAATTTGATTAATATTGGGTAATTTGTTTAAACTTAAAAATTCAAGTCCACCGCAAATAATAAGGTCGGTAAAAATTTCGAGATTTTCGCCCAAAATTGCCTTTTTAAGCTCTGTAAATATGCGTTCACGGCTTACGTTTTGCAGTAAGTGTGAAAGGCTCAATGCACTGTTTAATGTGTTTTCTTCAATGGAAAAATTTAATACTGAGGCAAAGCGGAAAAGTCTTAAAATGCGCAAAGCATCCTCTTTAAAACGTCTTTCGCTGTCGCCCACAGTACGTAAAATTTTGTTCTCTAAATCGGCTTTGCCGCCGTATAAATCGATTAGCCCTTCATTGTGGTTATATGCCATAGCATTAACCGTAAAATCCCTGCGGGCAAGGTCTTTTGCAATGTCGGTTACAAACTCTACCTTGTCGGGATGGCGGTTATCGGTATAGTTGGTTTCAAGGCGAAAAGTGGTGACTTCGATGGGGGTTTTATCTATCAAAACGGTTACAGTGCCGTGTTTTATACCTGTGGGGATGGTTCTTTCAAAAAGGGAAATGATTTCCTCGGGTTTGGCGGAAGTGGTAATGTCGTAATCATTGGGAGTTTTCCCTAACAAAATATCCCTAACACAACCGCCAACGATATATGCTTTATGCCCATTTTCTATTAAACGGTTTAGTATAAATTCAATTTTTTGCGGAATTTTAAACATTTCCTACTTCTCCTTTCAAAAAAGGGTTTATTTTTTATATAAATAGTAGTATAATAAATATATTAGTGCGTTGAGGTGTTTTGATGAAACAACTGAGTATAGAAGATAAGATTATTGATAAGGTAAAAAAAATTCATATGATTGGTATCGGTGGAAGCGGTATGTGCCCTTTAGCCGAAATTTTGCATAGTAAGGGTTATGTTTTAACAGGCTCCGACAATAACGAAAGTGACCCGCTAAAAAGGGTTAAAAACCTTGGTATTAAGGTTTTTATGGGCCATGCAGCCTCAAATGTTGAGGGAAGTGAACTGGTAGTTTACTCCGCCGCAATTTCTAAAGACAACCCCGAGCTTGTAAGGGCAGCTGAATTAGGCATTCCCACAATGGAACGTAGCCATCTTTTAGGTGCGCTTACACGCAAGTACAATAACGTAATCGGTGTATGCGGTACACACGGCAAAACCTCGGTTACATCTATGATAACACAAATTTTAATTTTAAACAAGTGTGATCCTACAGCAGTTATCGGCGGCAAGCTTCCGCTTATTAATTCTAACGGTATTGCAGGTAAAAGCGAAACTATGGTTTGCGAATCTTGTGAGTTTGTAGATACATTTTTACAACTCTCGCCCGATATTACTGTTTTACTTAATATCGATAACGACCACCTTGACTATTTTAAAACAATGGAAAATATGGCACGTTCCTTTACAAAGTTTGTAAGTATGGGTAAAGTGTGCTATGTAAACGGTGACGATGCACTTGCAGTAAAGGCTTGTGACGATGCTAAGGTTAAAAAGATTACTTTTGGTTTAAAAGACACTAACGATTTTTATGCCACCAATATTCAAAAGGGCAAATTTGGTTTTGCGTTTGATGTTTGCAAGGGAAATGAAGTGTTAATAAATTTAGCACTTCATATACCGGGTCACCATAATGTTTTAAACGCACTTTCGGCTTTTGCGGTAGCATACGATATGGGCATTACTCCTGACGGCATTAAGGACGCATTAGAAAAATTTACAGGTGCAGGTAGAAGATTTGAATTTTTGGGTGAATATAACGGCTGGTGCTTGGCAGATGACTATGCCCACCACCCGACCGAAATTACCGCAACCTTAACTGCCGCTAAAAACCTTTCTTACAACAATGTTATTGCAGTTTTCCAACCCTTTACATTCTCTCGCACAGCACTTTTAAAGGATGAATTTATAAAGGCTTTATCTATTGCCGATAAGGTTATTTTAACACCTATTATGGGCTCACGCGAAGTGAATACCTACGGTATTTATTCCGAGGATATTGCAAAGGAACTCAAAAATGCCGTTGTGGTTGATGGATTTGAAAATATTGCAAATAAAATTATTGAAACCGCAAAGGAAAACGATATTGTTATAACAATGGGCGGTGGCGATATTTATAAAGCCGCTTATATAGTAAAGGAAAAATTACAATGACCGAAAAATTATACGATATAGACTCTCATTTAAGGGAATTTGAAGCTACGGTGGTTGACTCTTTTGCTACCGATAATGGCTTTGTTACAATTTTAGACCGTACAGCCTTTTTCCCCGAGGGCGGCGGTCAGCTTTCCGACATTGGCGCAATAGAAGATGCGCAAGTTCTTGACGTTCAGGAAAAGGATGAATTTATTTATCATTATACTACTCGCCAATTTGAAAAGGGTGAAGCAGTAAAGGGTGTAATCGACTGGGAACGCCGATTTGATTTTATGCAACAGCATACGGGTGAGCATATTGTGTCGGGTGTGGCACATAGGCTTTTTGGATGTGAAAATGTAGGCTTCCATTTGTCTTGTGATATTGTAACCCTTGATTTTGATAAATTTTTGACTAAGGAACAAATTTTGCAGGTAGAAAAAGAAGCGAACGAGGCGGTTTTTAAAAATCGCAAAGTTCGTACATATTACCCCGAAAGGCAAACTCTTTCTACACTTACCTATCGTAGCAAGAAGGAGTTAGAGGGTGCAGTACGAATTGTTGAAATAGAAGAAACCGATTCTTGTGCTTGTTGTGCACCTCACGTGAATGAAACTGCCGAAATTGGCATTATAAAACTGCTTGATAGCGAAAAGCTTCGTGGCGGGGTTAGAATTGAGATGAAGTGCGGTCGCAGAGCACTAGAAGATTATAATCAAAAGTATGACAATGTTCGCAAAATTTCTTCTTTACTTGCTATTAAGCAGTACGACGCAGCCGACGGTGTAGAACGTTTGCTTCAAAATATAAGCGACCTTAAATTTAAACTTACAGGTCTTAAAAGGCAAATAATGGACAGCAAAATTGCTTCCTTTAAGCCTAATAGTGATAAAACCGCAATTTTCGAAGAAGATTTAGAAATTAAAGAGCTTCAGGTTTTTGCTGATTCGCTTTATAAGGCACACTCTGGAATACGCGGTGTATTTAGCGGTAAGGATGGCGAATATGCCTTCGCAATATGTGGTGAAGCCGGGGAGCTTGATAATTGGTTTAAAGACTTCAAGGCGAAATTCACCGTTCGTGGCGGTGGTAGAAACGGCATGGTACAGGGAACTGTATTTGCCACACAACAAGAAATATTAGGAGTATTCAATGAACTGGACTGAAATTACAATTAAAGTGCCGCAAAAAGATACCGACTTAGCGGCAGCAATAGCAAATATGACAGTACCTTACGGAATATATATCGAGGATTATTCCGACTTAGAGGAAAAGGCAGAAGAAATTGCCCACATCAATTTAATTGATGAAGAATTAATAGCAAAGGACCGCACATTCTCGCTCATTCATATCTACATTTCGGAATGTGACAACGCATTAGAAGCGATTGAATTTTTAAAGCAACGCTTTGTTGCCGAAAAGATTGATTTCGAAGTGACATCTATCGGTGTGGATGATAGCGACTGGAATGAAAATTGGAAAAAATACTTCCACACAAGCGAAATTGGTGAAAAATTAGTTATAGTACCCAGTTGGGAAACCTATGAAAATAAAGATAATAGAGTTGTGCTTAACATTGACCCAGGTGCTGCATTCGGTACAGGCACACATGCTACAACCTCACTTTGTCTTTCACTTTTGGAAAATTATATAACTCCTGATACCGATATGCTTGACATTGGTACAGGAAGCGGTATTTTAAGTATTGCTTCGGTGCTTTTAGGTGCAAAAAAGGCTATCGGTGTGGATATCGATGCGCAGTCGGTTAAAACTGCAAAAGAAAACGCCGAAATCAATAACATTGCCGATAAGTGCGAGTTTATTGTAGGCGATTTAGCCGATAAGATAAGCGGTAAATTCCAGGTTGTTTGCGCTAATATAGTGGCTGATGTTATAATAAGATTGTTCGAAAATGTCGACGAATTTATGACAGAAGACGGTGTGTTTATTATATCGGGCATTATTGATATGCGTAAAGATGATGTGTTAAATGCCGCCAAGGAAAAGGGCTTTACAATTGTGAAAGAGCATTATAAAGACAATTGGTGTGCCTTTGTTTTAAAACTTAATTAGAGGTGAATATATGCTTGAATTTGAGCAGTTGAGCTTAAGGCTAACGAGCAGTGAAGCCGAGCTTCGTGACCTTAAAAGTGCGTTAGGTTATGAAAATTTAACCCGTGAAATTGAAGAGCTTGAAGCCAAGGCGAGTGCCCCCAATTTTTGGGATGATATGGAAAATTCCCAAAAAATATTGCAAAGAACAGGTAAGCTTAAAAATACCGTTGCTGCTTACGATAATTTATGCACAACCTTTGATGATTTGGGTGTTTTGATTGAAATGGGTGACGAAGAGGGTGATTTATCCCTTATACCCGAAATTGAAACCACCCTTGCCGATTTTGAAAATGGCTTAGCCACTTTGCGATTACAAACTCTACTTACAGGTGAGTATGATAAAAACAACGCTATTCTTACCTTCCATGCGGGTGCGGGTGGTACTGAAGCTATGGACTGGGTTTCAATGCTAGTAAGAATGTACTCCCGTTGGACCGAACGTCACGGCTTTAAAACACAGTTGCTTGACTTTTTAGACGGTGATGAAGCAGGTCTTAAAAGTGCGGTTTTATCTATCGAAGGTGAAAATGCCTACGGTTATTTAAAAAGTGAATCGGGGGTTCACCGATTGGTGCGAGTATCTCCATTTGATGCTTCGGGCAGGCGACATACTTCCTTTGCTTCCTTAGAAGTTATGCCCGAAATTACCGATGATATGAACATTGAAATAAGGGAAGAAGATATTAAAATGGATGTTTTCCGTTCGTCAGGTGCGGGCGGTCAGCATATAAACAAGACTTCGTCGGCGGTACGCCTTACCCATATACCAACCGGTATTGTGGTAGCTTGCCAAAACGAGCGTAGTCAGTTCCAAAATAAAGACAAGGCTTTGAAAATGCTAAAATCAAAGCTTTTGGAAATTAAGGAACGCGAACATCTTGAAAAAATTGATGATATTAAGGGTGTTCAAAAAGAAATTGCGTGGGGTTCGCAAATAAGGTCTTATGTATTTATGCCTTACACCTTAGCAAAGGACCACCGCACAGGCTTTGAATCGGGCAATATAAATGGCGTTATGGACGGCGACCTTGACGGATTTATTAATGCATATTTAAAAGCTGCATCCACAGGCGAATTAAATAAATAGGAGAATGAAAAAATGAAAAGAATTTTGAGTGTATTATTGGTATTAATGTTAATTTTAAGCTTTGCGGGTTGTAAAGAAGACAAGGGTAGAAAGCTTTACAATTTAAACCTTGACAAATATGTAGAGGTTGGCGAGTATAAAGGTATTAAGGTTGATACTAAGTCTGAAGATTTTAATAAGATAAAAGATACTATTATTAAAAGTGACGTTTCTAACTATGACCTTTACGAAGTTAAAAAAGAAGGCAAGGTTAAAAAGGGCGAAACTGTTAATATCGATTACGAAGGTAAAAAAGACGGCGTAGCTTTTGAAGGCGGCACAGCAAAGGGCTATAATTTAACAATCGGTTCGGGTCAGTTTATTGACGGCTTTGAAGATGGCCTTATTGGTAAAGAGGTTGGCTCTACTGTTGATCTTAACCTTACCTTCCCGAAGGATTATGGCAGCACCGAGCTTGCAGGCGCCGACGTTGTATTTACTGTAAAGATTAATTCTTCTAAGACAACTACACCCCGTAAGCCTGAGGATTTTTATAAGGATTTAGGCTACAAAAAAGTTGATGAATATTATGAAAATGTAAAGAGCCGTGCTATTGAAGAAACCTTAGTGCAAGAGGTTTTAGAGGATTCAAAAGCTAAGGATTACCCCCAAGCAGATGTTGACGCAATTTATAAGTATTATTACGATACAACTGCAGCAAATATCAAATCACAGTATCAAATGGAAATGGCTGATTATCTTAAGGCTATTCAGCTTACCGAAGAAGAATTTAAGGAAAACACTATTAAAGACCAAATTAAACCTTTGATGGATCAGCAAATGGTGTGGTATGCTATTTTAGATAAAGAAAATTTGGGTGTAACCGAGGAAGAATTTGAAGATAAAATCAAAGAAATTTTAGCTTCAAGCGGTGATACCACAGCTACTCGTGCTGACGTTATCGAACAACTTGGCGAAATTTATATAGAAAATATTGTTGTAAGCGAAAAAGTATTTAAATTCTTAACCGATAACGCAGTAATTTCTTAATATGCTAGGCGGACTTTTGTCCGCCTTAAACTTTAGTGAAAGGGGATTTTTATGCAACTTAAAATTCAAAACGGTGTTGTGGAATTATCGGGTGAGCCGATTTTAAAGGCAGTTAATATTGAAATTAACGACCAAAGCAAAATTGCGGTAGTTGGCCGTAACGGTTGCGGTAAAACCACCCTTTTAAAGCTTATTTCGGGTGAACATAGTATAGTAAAGCTAGATAGCGACCAAAATAGCTTTTTTGCAAAATCGGGTAATGTTAGCATAGGTTATTTATCCCAAATAACCTTTAGTGATTATAGTAAAACCCTTTTAGAAGAAGTGCGTTCGGCTTATAGTGATATACTTACTCTAAAGGCTAGACTCGATAATGCACAAAGCTTAATGGAAGCCGAACAATCACCCGAAAATATTAAAAATTATACCAATTTGCTTGATACATTTACAAATCTTGGCGGTTTTTATTTTGAAAGGGAATATGAAAATGCAATAAAGAAATTCGGCTTTGCGGAAGATAAAAACCGACCTTTGAGTGAATTCTCGGGTGGTCAGCAAACCAAAATTGCATTTTTAAAATTGCTACTTTCAAAGCCGGATATTTTGCTCTTGGACGAGCCGACAAACCACCTTGACATTGAGGCGGTAGAATGGCTTGAAGAATACTTAAAGTCCTATAAAAAGGCATTTGTGGTGGTATCGCACGACCGTATGTTTTTGGATAATACTGTGAATACCGTATACGAAATTGAGTATGGCAAAACATACAAATATAACGGCAATTATTCTGCTTTCTCAGAGCAAAAGAAGATAGTACGTGAACAACAACGAAAAGATTACTTAGCACAGCAAAAGGAAATTGGCAGACTCGAAGATTTGGTTGATCGCTTTAGATATAAAGCCACAAAGGCCACTATGGCACAAAGCAAATTAAAGCAAATCGACCGAATGGATTTAATAGAAAATCCCGAAAAGGCGGATTTAAAGACATTCCACACCAATTTTGAGCCTTACGATATTGGCGTTAAAGACGTGCTTTCGGTTAAAGAGTTGGGAGTAGGTTATGACACTTTACTTTCAACCGTTAATCTCGAAGTTAAGCGTGGCGATAAAATCGGTATTATAGGCGGTAACGGGCTTGGTAAATCCACCTTTATTAAAACCCTTATGGGAAGTGTAAGGGCCCTTTCGGGTGAGTATAAATTCGGCCCACGTGTCAGCATTGGTTATTTCGATCAGCAAATGGCGCTTTATTCTTCGAGTAATACTGTTTTAGAGGACTTTATGCTGGCATTCCCCGCGCTCAACGATTTTGAAGCAAGGTCTGCTTTAGGGGCATTCCTTTTTAGCGGTGAAGATGTTTTTAAAACTGTCGATATGCTTTCGGGTGGGGAGCGAGTGCGACTAGCACTTTGTAAGATTTTTCAAAAAAGACCGAATTTCTTAATTTTGGATGAGCCTACAAACCACCTTGATATTGTTGGTAAGGAAACTTTAGAAGAAATTTTAAAAAGTTTTACGGGTACAGTTATATTCGTATCACACGACCGTTATTTTATAAAAGAAATTTCGACTTCACTTCTTGATTTTAAAAAGGGAGAAACGGCGTTTTACAGGTTTGGGTATGAAGAATATTTAAATAAAGCGAAAATACCCGAAATTCAGCCTGTGACTGATAATAAACCCAAGGAGAAAAAGACCTTTACAACACCATTAAAGGAAAAGGCAAGGCGTGAAAAGGCGCTAAAAAAGGCAGAAGAAAAGATTGCCGCTTTAGAGGAAGAAATAAAGGCTTTAGAAATCGAGCAAACAAGAGAAGAAAACCTTTCGGATTATGTAAAATTAGCCGAAATAGGTGAAAGGCTTGAAGCTTTGCAATTAGAACTTGAAACCGCTTTTGCCGAATGGGAAGAATTGGCGGAATAAAGTGATAATTATTTTAAAAAGGAGCATAAATTTATGGGATTTTTTGATATATTTAGGAAAAAGAAAACCGAGTTAACTGAAGAACAGTTGAAATGGGATAAGATGTGGGAATTGTGGGAAGAAGAAAAGGCGGAATCCCCTTATGCCGAACTTATGAAATATCAAAGCGAAATTAATAACGGCGGTCACGACCAATATTTTACTAATGTTGAAAACACAGGTGATTTAGCAAAAGAAATGGCGGCTTTAGAACAAATTTTATCCGCAAAAATGGATAAAAATCTTAAAAATGCATACAAGGCATATCTTATTTTGGAAGAAAAAGATGATGAAGATGCCGAAGAAACTTTAGAAGAGTGCGACGATTTCTTTTATGATAATGAAGAAGAAATTAACCGCAAATTAGAAGAATACGCTTCGAAAATTGAATTGTAGTTTGCTTGGAGGTAATCTTCAAAAAGGCTATATTAAAAGGGAGAGTGGTTTGCACTCTCCCTTAATTTTGTATACAACCAATTATCTGTTGTTGTTTTGATTATTTTTGTTTTCGTTGCGGTTTTGGTCGTTGCGGTTCTGATTGTTACGGTTCTGGTCGTTACGATTTTGTTCGTTGCGATTTTGGTTGTTGTTTTGATTATTTTTGTTTTGTTCGTTTTTATTTTGATTGTTTTTGTTGTTGTAGTTATCCATTGAAAAAGTCACCCCACTTTCACTTTTATTATTTGTGAAAATGGGGTGATTATTCTTTTATAAACCGAACAGTTTATTGGCGTTATTGTAAGAAATTTCCAAAATTTCTTCAAGTGTTTTACCCTTGATTTCGGCAATTTTTTGTGCTGTTAGATAAATCATTTCGGAATGATTTGTTTTGCCGCGGTAGGGAATGGGTGTAAGATAGGGTGCATCGGTTTCCAAAAGTAAGCGGTCGAGTGGCAGCATTTTTACAACATCGGGTAATTTTTTAGCATTTTTAAAGGTTATAACACCGCCGATGCCTAAATACATCCCAAGTTTTAAAATTTCTTCTGCCATTTCTACACTGCCCGAAAAGCTATGCACAACACCTTTGGGTTTATATTCTTTTAGTATTTCCAAGGTATCGCCGTGGGCTTCACGGTCG
Organism: Acutalibacteraceae bacterium; assembly: GCA_045656485.1. Classification (GTDB taxonomy): domain Bacteria; phylum Bacillota; class Clostridia; order Oscillospirales; family Acutalibacteraceae; genus UBA737. The sequence continues at coordinate 10,018 of JAZORK010000167.1, forward strand.
TGAACGATTACAGGTAAATCGAGTTCCTTTGCGAGTTCGATTTGTTCTATAAAAAGCTTTTTTTGAATTTCTTTTTGGTCGGGTTCCCAGTAATAGTCAAGCCCGATTTCGCCAATAGCAACACACTTTTGATGTTTTGCATATTCGCGAATGTCGTTTACAGTTGTACCTGAATCAAAACTACAGGGGTGAATACCCACCGCCGAATATACAAAGGGGAATTTATCGGCAATCGCTAAGGTTTTTTGGTTGGTTTGGTTATCGCAACCGCAGTTTACGATTTTACCTACGCCCATTTCGTGAATTTTTGGGAGTAATTCATCCAAAATACCGTCGAAACGCTCATCATCATAATGGGCGTGGGAATCGAAAATTTGGGCATTGCCGTGGGGTTTAATGTTAGAAAATTCCATTATCTTATCTTGCTACCTGCGGGTACATCTTCTAAGAAGATTACCTTGACGTCTTCGCCACAGTCGGCAGCTAAAATCATACCTTGGGACTCAATACCGCAAAGCTTAGCGGGTTTAAGGTTAGAAACCAAGATAACGGTTTTGCCCTTGAGTTCGTCGGGTGTGTAGAATTTAGTAATACCTGATGCTACTGTGCGTGTGCCGTTGCCATCGTCAAGGGTTAACTTTAAAAGCTTTTTAGCCTTGGGTACTGCTTCGCAGTCTACAATTTTAGCGGCGGTAAGTTCAACCTTCATAAAGTCTTCAATGCCGATTTGTGCTATAGTAGCCACGTTTTCAGCCTTTTCTTTTTCGGCTGCTTTCTTTGCTTGTTCTTCGGCGATTTCGGCCAAAGTCTTTTCCATATCAATACGTGCGAAAAGGGGAGTAGCCGCACCCACTGTGAAGCTATCGGTCAAGCCGAATTCTAAGGTAGTGTCATTATTGCAAATTTGTGCTTTAATGCTATTGGCAGAGTCGGGCATAATGGGATAAAGCATTGAACCAAGTAAACGGATACATTCGAGCAAGTTGTAAAGAACGGCGTTAAGGCGGTCTTTATTTGCTTCATCCTTTGCGAGTGCCCAAGGTGCAGTTTCGTCAATGTACTTATTGCAACGGCGTGCAAGTGTCATTACCGCTTCAACTGCATCGGCGTTGCGGTAAATATCCATTAAGCTGTGATATTTTTCGATAGATTCCTTTGCGGTTTCGATAAGTTCGCGGTCAAAGTCATCAAATACTTCACCCTTAGTAACAGTACCGTCAAAATACTTGTTAGTCATTGCGATAGAGCGATTTACAAGGTTGCCTAAGGTATTTGCAAGGTCGGTATTAAACTTTGTAATGAAGCTTTCATAAGTGATTGTGCCGTCCTGTGCAAATGGAATTTCGGACAACAAATAGTAACGAACAGCATCAATGCCGAAACGTTTTGCAAGCTCGTCAGCATAAATTACGTTGCCCTTAGATTTACTCATCTTGTCTTCGCCAACAAGCACCCAAGGATGACCTAAAACCTGCTTGGGTAAGGGTAGACCTAAAGCCATTAAAATAATGGGCCAGTAAATTGTGTGGAAACGAACGATATCTTTACCGATTACGTGTAAATCAGCAGGCCAAAGAGCTTCAAACTGCTCGGTAGAGCCTTCGGGGTTATAGCCGATACCTGTAATATAGTTAGAAAGAGCATCAATCCAAACGTAAGTTACGTGTTTAGGGTCAAACTCAACTGGAACACCCCAAGTAAATGAAGAACGTGAAACGCAAAGGTCGGAAAGACCGGGTTTTAAGAAGTTGTTAATCATTTCGTTCTTGCGGGATTCGGGAACAATGAAATCGGGATGTTGTTCGTAATATTCAAGCAATTTATCTTGATATTTGCTAAGTTTTAAGAAGTATGCTTCTTCCTTAGAGTCAATAACTTCTCTACCACAGTCGGGGCATTTGCCGTCAACTAACTGTGAAGGGGTAAAGAAGGATTCGCAAGGAACACAGTATTTACCTTCGTAGTGACCTTTGTAAATATCGCCCTGTTCATAAAGCTTTGTGAAAATCTTTTGAACAGCTAATTCGTGGTCAGCATCGGTTGTGCGAATAAACTTATCAAAGCTTGTATTAAGGCTATCCCAAACGTCTTTAATAACCTTTGCGGCATTGTCAACGTATTCTTTTGGTGTAATACCTGCTTTTTTGGCATAATCTTCAATCTTTTGGCCGTGTTCGTCCGAGCCGGTCATAAAGAAAACGTCAAAGCCCTGCATTTTTTTATAGCGGGCAATCATATCGGCTAAAACGATATCGTAAGCGTTGCCAATGTGCGGCTTGCTTGAAGCATAAGCTATTGCAGTTGTAATATAGAATTTTTTATTAGACATAAAGGTTCCTCCTTTAAGGTTTTAAAAACAAATATAGTATGTATGAAATAACAGAGCAAATGATTGAATATAAAAGCACGGTAGCGCTATCTATAATTGTGCCCGACCCTGCGAATGAAGAGTAGGTGAAAATTACGATACCGAGTATTGCCGAAAGAATATACAAAACCGAAAGTAATGTGTTAGAACGCTTAATTCGGTTTGCGCAGTTCATAATCTTTGCAATCATAATATTTCCGCCACGGAAGCTAGCGGGCGCTGAACAAGATCCTTGCGGTGAAATCGAGTTTTTAAACATATGGTAACCTGCATTGCTCATAATCATAACCGAATCGCTGTAAAGACCTAAATAATCGCAAATCATTTCGGCACTTATATTGGGGTCGGTGTTGTTTACGATAAGGGTTACGCCTATTTTTGTAAGGCGGCGTAGTTCGTGAGCAACTGTGGGGTCAACCGAATATTGCACCATAAACAAGGCACAGGCTTTATCATCACTTGCAAGGTAAATTGGGAAGTAGCCGTTCCTTAAAATCTTGCGGTCGATTTCAATATCAGGCACGGTAATGCCGTGTGCTTCCATAAGGGTGCGGTTACCGATAAACAACGGCTTATTGTTAACCCAACCCGAAATACCCATTCTTTCTTCGTATTTAATGGTGTCGGAATCGGGGAAAGAGGTGATATTACTTTCACCCGCAATTTTTTTGAATATGGGTGCTAACGGGCTGTTAAGGCTTTGGGTTAGAGAGGCGGCACGCAGTATGGTTTCATCAAGGCTGTTGTCGGATAAAATCTTCATTTGATGAAGTGTTACCGTTCCTGCAGGGAAAATATCAGCCGAATTTAAAAGCACTGCGTTTGCCATTTCAATATGCGAAGCACCGATTTGACCCGCTATCATGCCACCTTTTTTATTAAGCTTTTTAGCGGCCGAATAAAGCGGAAAATCGTTAATAAGGAAAAGCGGCGGAATCGATGCAAAGCAAAGCACCGATGCGGCGGCATATAAGCCGTAAACTAAACCGTCATAGTAGCTTGAAGCGGCTAGGGCAGAAATTAGGGCAAACAGTACCGAAATTGTTGTTATTAGTGGCATCTTGCCTTTGAGAAGGGTGCCAAAGGTGGAATATTTAAGAAAATCACTTATGCGACTGCATTCTTGTGTTGCGGCAATAAGTGTATCACCTTCGATAGAGTTTTTAGCCATAGCAAAGGTTACGGCGGTGTCGTCTATAAGTTTTAATGCGTTTTTAGGTGCCGATACGGCAATTTGCTTAAGGTTTGAAAGCATATAGGAATCTTTGCGGAATTTACCTAATGCACGTACTGAAAGAATAATGCCTAGTAACAAGAGTATATCAAGCACAATTTCACCTGATATAATTCCCATAACGGCATAGCCTAAAACAATTATGGATGCTAATGCCGGAGGAATATCCGCTGAGGAGTTTTTGCTAAAAATTTTGGGAATTGAAGCAAACATACCCCCGTTGATTATAACGATTAAAGCTGAAATAGCGGCGCATATTATCATAGAGGTTTTGGTTTCGCCTAAGATAAATTGCGTCATAAAGGGAAGCTTCATAAAAGCTAAGCACAAGGTTAATATAACCGAAAAAGAAACGGTTAAAAAGCTTTTGCGTTTAGCGATTGAAAATTTGCGGATATAGGTTTTAATGTCCTTTTCATCCTTGATTTCATCGGTTGGTGCAAAATCTTCAAATTCGTTACTTTGCAGGGTAACAGTTTCGTTTTTGGTGAAAGAGGGAATATCCTGCAAGGTGGTGATTTCGCCCGTAAGGTCAATACTTTGTGTGTTGCTTGAGACCACAATTTGCGGTTTTGAGCTTGCGGTGTCGCTTACGGGGGTGAAGGTCATTGTCATAGCGTTTGAAAGGTCTTGGGTTTCAGTTTGGGGTGTGGTTCTAGGTTTAACCTCTGAAACCGAAAATGGCACACTTGACTGTACGTTTTCAAAAAAGGCGTTAATTTCAATAATTTCCTTATCTTGTTCTGGGGCGGGTGAAGTGGGTACTGGTTTTTCAATTACGCTTTTTTGTTTTGTTTTACCTAAATCCTCAACCGTTATGTCATACTGCTTTGCTAAGCGGCTTAGGGTATCTTTTCGGTGACCCTCTAAAATATCGGCAACACTTTCAAGTTTGTAAAGTGGAACCGAGTTTGAAACATCATGACCCTTATCGTCTGTAATAAAGGGTTTGCATTTTTCAAGCAAAGTTTTTACAGGTTCGGGTTCGGCCGGTTCCTTAACAGGTTCGGGTTGAAGCTTTACTGAGTCTTTTAATAATTCTTCCTTTATAGGCTCGGATTGCACATTTATTGCAAGTTTATCAACAGGCTTTTCAAAATCTTTGGTTTCACTTTGTTCTATAGTGTCAAAAGATTTTTGCATTCGTGCCTTTAAAGAATCTAAAGCTGATTTGCTATCGTATTTAGCCCGTGATTTATCTTTTGTGGTTTGTATTACCTCTTCGGGAGTGATACGGTGCGCCGGTGTGGGCATATTAGGATTTCTCTTGATATAGTTATCATTCTCAGGCTCTTCCAATGGGTAGTTGCCTTGCCTTTGTGAAAATCTTTTCATTTTCGTTCTCCGTTAATTTTAACTTCTTCTTTTGCGTACTACTTCGTACATTAAAACGCCTGCCGCAACCGAAGCATTAAGCGAGTTAATTTTGCCAAACATTGGCAAACTTATGATCTGGTCACATTTTTTGGCAGTAAGAGCACCTATGCCTTTGCCTTCATTGCCGATAACCAAAGCGGTAGGACAGTCAAAATCGGTCTTTTCGTAGTCGACACCATCCATATCAGCGCCAAAAACCCAAACACCATTTTCTTTTAGCATATCAATAGTGTTGGCAATGTTGGTAACGCGGGCAACCTTCATATATTCAAGTGCGCCACTGGCACTCTTGGCAACTGTAGCGTTAAGGGAAGCACTGCGGCGTTTTGGAATGATTATACCGTGAACACCGCAACATTCGGCTGTACGAATAATGGCACCCAAGTTGTGCGGGTCTTCAATTTCATCACAAACGATTATAAATGGCTTTTCGTTTCTTTCGTTTGCATAGTTTAATATATCTTCAACTGTGCAGTATTCCTGCTCGGCAAATAAAACGGCTACACCCTGGTGGTTTGCACCGCCACAGTAATAATCTAATTTTTGGGGGCTAACCTCTTTTATTAAAATGCCTTTTTGTTTGCATTTTGCAATAATAGCGGTAACCGAGCCGCCCGAAACACCGTGACTAACTAGCAAACGGTCAATCTCTCTACCGCTTCGCACGGCTTCGAGTACGGGATTTCTACCGCAAATAATATTATATCCTTGCTCTTTTTTATTTTCCATTTTCAAAGCATCCTTTTGCACATAAATATACATAATAAATTATAACATAAATAAATTAAAAATAAAATAGTAAATTTAATAATATTATGGATTTTTTTGTAAAAAATAATAAAAATGTTTAAAAGGTGATAATTATGGTTGAAAATTGTATTTTGTCGGTTAAAGGTTTTGAGGTTTTGGATTCTCGTGGCAACCCAACGGTAGCGGTTAGGGTAACCCTTGCGGATGGCAGTGAAGGCTTTGCGATTTCTCCTTCGGGAGCTTCTACAGGTATGTTTGAAGCACACGAAAAGCGTGACGGCGGCAAGCGTTATATGGGCAAAGGGGTCAGCGAGTGTGTAAGGCTTATAAACACTGAAATTGCACCAAAGCTTATAGAATTAAACACCTTAAATCAAGCTAAAATTGATAAATTCTTAATAAATCTTGACAGCACTGAAAATAAGTCTCGCTTGGGTGCTAATGCAATTCTTGCTGTTTCTTTAAGTGTTGCAAAAGCGGCAGCCAAGCATTATAAAATGCCTTTGTACAGGTATTTAGGCGGTATTAATGCTGGCCTAATGCCAAGGCCAATGCTTAACATTTTAAACGGTGGTGCGCACGCTAAAAACAATATTGATATTCAAGAATTTATGATAGTCCCTGTTAGTTGTAAAACCTTTAACGAAGGGCTTCAGGCGTGTACCGAAATTTACCACACCTTAGGTAAAATTTTAAAGGAAATGGATAAAGCCACCGCCGTTGGTGATGAGGGCGGTTTCGCACCCGATTTGGAAAGCGATGAACAGGCGATAGAGGTTATTATTTCGGCAATAGAGAAGGCAGGATATACTACAAATGATATAAAAATAGCGCTCGATATTGCATCGAGCGAATGGTTTAAGGATGGGTCATATTTATTGCCCAAAAGAAATAAAAAAATGACCGGTGAAGATTTAATTAATTATTATGAAACGTTAATACAAAAATACCCAATAATTTCTATTGAAGATGGCGTAGCCGAAGACGACTGGGACGCCTGGGCAGTTTTAACCCAAAAATTAGGAAACAAATTGCAGCTTGTAGGGGATGATTTGTTTGTAACCAATGAAAAAAGACTTAAAAAGGGCATTGGTGAAAAATGCGGTAATGCAATATTAATAAAGCTAAATCAAATTGGTACTTTGACCGAAACTTTGGATGTTATCCGCTTGGCGCAAAAAAGCGGCTATAAAACCATAATTTCGCACCGTTCGGGCGAGAGTGAGGATAGCTTTATTGCCGATTTAGCGGTGGCGGTTAATGCAGGGCAAATTAAAACGGGCGCACCCTGCCGAAGCGATAGAACAGCTAAATATAACCGCTTGCTTGTGATTGAAAGTGAACTAAAAAAAGACTGTGACAATTAAGTCACAGTCTTATAAATTAAAATTGCATATAAACTTCGCCGTTTTCAAGGTTTTTCCAATAAAATTTACCGTCTTCTAAAATCATATAACTATGGGGTGAATTTTCCTTTGGAATAGAAATTGAGCCTGAATTCATATAAATAAAACTGCCGTTATCTTCACATTTTGGTATATGTGTGTGACCGTTTAAAAGTATATCGCCTTGGCTTAATGGTGGTAAATTTTCAGGATTCCATTTGTGTCCGTGAGTGGCATAAATTTGATTTTCACCCACGCACAAAACAGCATAATCGGCAAGGATGGGGAAGTTTAGCACCATTTGGTCAACCTCGGTATCACAGTTGCCGCGAACACATAAAAGCTTATCCTTTAAAGGATTTAGCATTTCAATAACCTTTTTTGGTGCATATTCCGCCGGTAAATCATTACGTGGACCGTGGTAGAGAATGTCACCTAAAAGCAGCATTTTATCGCACTTTTCATCTTCAAATGCCTTAAGTAGTATTTGGCAGTATTTTGCCGAGCCATGTATATCAGAAGCAATTAAAAATTTCATTTTTCTTATTCCTTTACTAAAACTTTTTCAATTTTACCAAATATCATTTTATGATAATCTTTGTTTTCATACCATTTTAAAGGTGTTTTATCAACAAAGCAGTTTTCGTCCATATCTTGCATATATTGTTTTTTGCAAATAATAACAAGCCTTGCTTCTTCAAAATAAACACATTTATCATCGAATATGGGAGTGAGTTTCGCAAGTTCGGTTTTATTAACATCTCTGCCCGACATACTGCCGCAAATCTTGTGAATATCTTTATTATCACCGTAAAAACTAAGGGTATAATATTCTGATTTCTCTACAAATTCCATAGTATATCTTTGGGGGCGTATCATAGCGACGGCAGTATCGTTGCCCCACATTTCACCCAAGAAACCCCAGGATGCAGTCATCATATTAAATCCGTTTTTATCACCTGCTGATATAAGCATCCATTCATTTGATATGGCATTAATAAGGTTGCCTTTAATTTCTTTTGAACTAATTTCCTTGAACATAAATGTCACACTCCAATAAATCAATTATACTCTAAAGTATGCGGTTTTGCAATCATTTATATTTGACTTTGGTATGATAAT
>JAZORK010000168.1:0-4567 GCA_045656485.1 Acutalibacteraceae bacterium
TTTCGCAAATTACCATAATCTTGCCTTTGCGCTTAATAATTTTGCATTTTTCGCAAATCTTTTTAACAGAAGGTCTGACTTTCATTTGGATTATACCTCCTTCAAATTTTGACTGTTATTTTGAACGCCAAGTAATGCGTCCTTTAGACAGGTCATACGGGGACATTTCAACAGTAACCTTGTCGCCGGGCAAAATTCTGATAAAATTCATACGATGTTTGCCGGAGATATGGGCTAAAATTTGATGTCCGCCTTGGATTTCTACTTTAAAAATTGCATTAGGCATAGCTTCAACAACGGTGCCTTCAAGCTCGATCATGTCTTGTTTGGACATTACGGTTCCTCCTTAAATTTTGCGGTATCTCTATACACCGCAAGTGCCTTTTTTAACTGTTTGTTGTTTTTATAACTGTCATTTGTCAGAACGGTTTTAGTAAACTGCAAATGCTTTTCGTTTTTTCGTTTCGGGTTTTCAAGCGGACGCTCTTTACCGTCACACACATACAAAAAACCATTTTCCTGTTTTACAACCACCATAAAGTAGCCTTTATCCCGTCCCGCTTTTGAACATACAATTCTACCAACCATACAAAAACCTCAAACTAAAGTCATAATTTTTGGTCCGTCAGGGGTAATCACTATAGTATGCTCAAAGTGAGCCGAAAGTGAACCGTCACGACTTACAACAGTCCATCCGTCCGGTAAAACTTTAACATCAAACGTTCCGGCGTTAACCATAGGTTCAATTGCCAAAGTCATTCCGGGCAAAAGGCGGATTCCACGTCCCGCCGTGCCAAAGTTTGGCACTTCGGGTGCTTCGTGCAGCTGGGTTCCTATTCCGTGGCCAACATATTGCCTAACCACCGAAAACCCTGCCGCCTCAACAGTCCGCTGAATCGCGCAGCCAATATCACCGATTCTGCTGCCTGAACGTGCCGCACGGATACCTTCATATAAAGAATCCTTCGTCACGCTCATCAGCCGCTTTGCTTCATCGGATACATCTCCGCAAGCAAAAGTGGCAGCGTTATCGCCGTGATAACCGCCTATTTTTGCGCCTAGGTCGACACTAACAATGTCGCCCGCGCAAATTTTTCGCGATTTTGACGGAATGCCGTGAATAACCTCGTTGTTAATAGATATACAAGCGGTTGCGGGAAAGCCGTTATAATTTTTGAAATTAGGCTCTCCGCCTCTTTCGCGAATGTACTTTTCAGCCAAAGCATCAAGCTCACCTGTAGTAACACCCGCTTCTACCGCATTGCCTACTGTTTGTAGCGCTCCTGCCGCTATTGAACAGGCTTCTTTCATTATAGCCAATTCACGACTTGTTTTGAGCACTATCATTATACATTCCCCAACGCTTCAAGAACTAAGCGAGTTGTATCTTTAACCTCATCTTGTCCTTCAACGATTAAGAGCTTACCGCAGTTTTTGTAGTAATCTTTAAGGGGTTCGGTTTGTTCGTGATAAATGTTAAGTCTGTTAAGAACAGTCTCAGGTTCATCATCCTTACGAATAACCAAAGCACCTTCGCAGAAGTTACATACGCCATCAACGGCAGGTTTCTTATATTCGGTGTGGTAGCTAGCGCCACACTTTTCGCATACACGTCTGCCCGACATACGCTTAACGATTTCGCTGTCAGCCACTTCAATAGAAAGTGCAACGTCGATATCGAAGCCCATTTCGTCTAACGCTTCTGCTTGGGGAATAGTGCGGGGGAAACCGTCAAGAATGTAGCCGTTTTGGCAGTCATCCTCGGCCAAGCGTTCCTTAATGATGCCGATTACAACATCATCGGGAACGAGTTCGCCCGCTTCAATAAAGGTCTTAGCCTTTAAACCCATTTCAGTACCGTTTTTAAGTGCAGCACGAATAATGTTGCCGGTAGAAATGGTGGGGATAGTATATTTTTCGGAAATAATTTCCGCTTGGGTGCCTTTGCCGGCACCCGGAGCTCCCAAAAGAATTAATTTCATATCAGTTCACCTTAATCAAGGAATCCCTTATAATGACGCATCATCATCTGAGATTCAAGGCTGCGTACTACATCAAGTGCAACACCAACCATAATGAGCATTGAAGTACCGCCGAGTGAAATATTAATATTACCAACGTTACCAATGATTATAGGAAGAATTGCGATAACACTAAGCAATAATGCGCCTAAGAGTGTTATTCTTGAAAGTATTTTTGAAATGAAGTCTACTGTGGGTTTGCCGGGACGGATACCAGGAATAGCACCGCCGTTTTTACGCAAGTTGTTAGCCATTTCTACAGGATTGAATTGGATTGTTGCATAGAAGTAAACAAAACCAATAATGAGTAAGAAATAAACAATTGCGTAGAAAGCACCTTGAACGCTGAAGAGTTCAAGCACTTTGCGAATAGCTAACGCAGAGGGCTTAGTGGTGTGGCCCATAAAGGAAAGAATCATTGTCGGAAGCATCAAGATTGAGCTTGAGAAAATGATGGGCATTACACCGGACATATTAACCTTAATCGGAATATGTGTGTTTTGACCGCCGTACATTTTGTTACCAACAACACGCTTTGCGTATTGTACGGGGATTCTGCGTTCTGCATGTGTCATCCAAACAACAAATAAGATAACTAAAAGGAAAATAACAACAATAGCGATTACAGCAACTTGTCTGTGTAATTGCCAGTAAGCAACTAATGCCATAAATGCCTGAGGACCACGAGAAAGAATACCTGCGAAAAGTATAATAGAAATACCGTTGCCAATACCCTTTTCGTCAATTTGTTCACCAAGCCACATTACAAGTGTTGAACCTGCGGTGAAAGCAAGTACAACTACGAAGCCTGCAAACCAAATTGCGCCTGTGCCTTTAACGCTTAAAAATCTGCTGTTTTTAAGATAGATGAAGTAAGCAGTACCCTGAATCAATGCTAAAAGAGCAGTTGTCCAACGGGTAAGCTGTGCCAACTTTTTCTGTCCTTCTTCGCCTTCTTTAGACCATTCCTGAAGTCTTTTGAAAACAACAGTTAAAAGTTGGATAATAATTGAAGAGTTGATGTACGGAGTAACCGACAAAGCGAAGATTGCGCCGTACTCAAGTCCGCCACCAGTCAAAATTGAAAGGTAGTTGAAAAATTCATTTGTTGCACCGCCAGCCTTTAAAGCAGCAGTATCAACGAAAGGAACAGGGATAACCGAACCCACACGGAAAATCAAGATAATCATTACGGTAAAGAGAATCTTGTTGCGGATTTCTTTAATTACCCATGCGTTTTTTAATGTTTGTAACATTAAATCACCTCTGCCTTTCCGCCTAAAGCCTCAATTTTCTGGGCAGCAGATGCGGAATAAGCGTTGAGCTTAACGGTAAGCTTCTTAGTAAGATTGCCGTTAGCCAAAACCTTAACAGGAAGGTTTGCTTTTTTGATTATTCCTTTTTGTGCTAAAGCTTCTGCATCCACAACACTACCATCCTCGAACACTTCAAGGGCGGAAACATTAATTGCTATCCATTCTTCAGCAAAAATATTATTGAAACCACGCTTCGGAACACGTCTTTGTAAAGGCATTTGACCGCCTTCAAAACCTGCTCTTATACCACGGCCTGCACGGGCTTTTTGACCTTTGTGGCCTTTACCTGCAGTTTTGCCTTGGCCTGAACCGTGACCTCTGCCTATACGCTTGGATTCTTTAGTAGAACCGAGCGCCGGAGCTAATTCATGCATTTTCATTGTTCGCACCTCCTTGCTTAATTCGCGGCATATTCGCCGCATTGTCGCTTTATGCGACCTTTATAGCGAACTTACGCCTTAACTTCTGTTGCTTCAACTAAGTGTCTAACCTTGTTTACTTTGCCGCGGGTTGCTGCATTGTCGGGTTGAATTACTTCTTCGCCAACCTTGTGCAAGCCTAAAGCTTCAACAGTAGCAATTTGGTCCTTCTTAGAACCGATTGTACTCTTAACGAGTTTTATTTTGAGGCATGCAGCCTTCTTTGTTGCCATAATGCTGCTCCTCCTTAACCTACGATTTCCTTAACTGACTTGCCGCGAATAGCTGCGACTTGTTCAGCGCTGCGAAGTGATGCTAAACCAGCGATGGTAGCACGCACTACGTTGCAAGGATTATTTGAACGTAAAGCTTTTGTACGGATATCGGTAATACCTACCATTTCAACAACCGCACGAACTGCACCGCCGGCAATAACACCGGTACCAGGAGCAGCGGGCTTCATAAGAACGCGGCCTGCGCCGAATTCGCCGATTACTTCGTGGGGGATTGTTGTACCCTTTAATGAAACTTTAATTAAGTTTTTCTTAGCGTCTTCGATTCCCTTACGGATAGCGTCCGGAACTTCGCCTGCTTTACCAAGACCGAAGCCTACGATACCGTTACCGTCACCTACTACAACCAAAGCGGAGAATTTCATAATACGTCCGCCCTTTACGGTTTTAGATACACGGTTGATGGAAACTACACGCTCTTTTAAATCTAATGTTGATGCGTCAATATTTGTAGCCAAAAGTATTCCTCCTTATTAGAACTTAAGGCCGCCCTCGCGGGCACCTTCGGCAAGCTCTTT
>JAZORK010000169.1:0-5655 GCA_045656485.1 Acutalibacteraceae bacterium
AATTCCCTTAGCGGAAGAATCCCACTTGCCACTCTTAACATAATAGTAGCTACCATTATACTTAACAAGCTTAGTTGCAGCCTTCTTAATACCTTTTTCTACATAGTAATATTTACCATTGTATTTAACAAGTGTGGTAGCTGTATTTTTAACACCACTCTTTACGTAGTACCACTTGCCGTTATACTTAACCAATGTGTTAGTTGTTGAAGCAAATTTGCCGTCTTTAATATAATGCCATTTACCATTAATTTTTACGAGGCTAGTAATATTCGATTTTTCGCCATCCACGTAATAATAGGTTTTGCCATTTTCTTTGATCAAATGCCTACCTGTGACTTTACGTTTAGTACCACAAACATTACAGCTTTTATCAATTATATTTGTGAATTGATGTTCTGCAGCATTACGTTTTTTAGCACAAGAATTACATGCATTATCACAAATACCATCATAAACATGGCCAGAAACTTGACGCACAAAATCACAGATTTCACAGTTTTTGTCGCAATCATTTAAATATTGATGTTCTTCTTCATTAGCAATTGAACCACAAATTACACAATCTCGCCAATGCTTGTTATCATCTGCCAAATACATTGAAAAATATTGATGATCAGCCGCCTTGCGCTTTTTACCACAGACATTACAATTACTATCGCAATCGTTATCATAAATATGAGATGATGCTATACGTGAAAAATCGCACATATTACATTGCGAATCACAAGAATTATCATATACGTGCTTATCTGTAATAGGGATTACTGTATTATAATTCTGTTTATAACCACAATCAGTACATTCTTGGTGCTTTTCACCTGGTACACTACAATTTTCCTCTACATCAATTACCCACTTATAATTATGAGTAATATTTCTCCAATCATCACAAATATCGCACATCGAGTCGCAAACATCAGTATAACTATGCTCATCATTCTTACAGGTATAATCCCAATCATCAAAATAAAGCTCTTCATTATCTTTTTCAATATTAATATTCGAACGGTCGTTAACATCACCATAATATCTTATATAAGAAAAAAATACAGATCCAAAAGCATTGACACCGATGCGCTGTATACTATTAGGTATAGTAATATATTCTAAAAAACTACATTTAGCAAAAGCATACGAATCAATTTCTAAAAGACCTTCTGGTAAAACAACTTCAGTTAACTTTTCACATGATGAGAAAGCTAATGGTCCTATACGTTTAACACTACTTGGAATAATCACTTCCGAAAGATTTTCACAATTAGCAAAAGATGCATAACCAATATTCTCGACTCCCTCTTCAAGTATAACCTTTGTTATATCGGTTCCCCAAGGTGGTGACACATACCTATAATCACCCATTGTGGCATTACCACTAATTGTAAGTATAGTGCCGTTTAATGACCAAACACAATCTCCTGTTAAATGTTTTAAAAAGCGTCTATACCCACAAACATTACAAGTAGCATCATTATTATCTCTATAATTATGTGTATAGCTAGCACATGCGTTATATACGCAATCAAATTTCTCAAATATACTTGTATCACCATTTTCATCATGTATATTTTCTATATCACCATTACTTCCGGCATAATAAATCTTCATCTTTTTAAGGCACCTGTCAAAGGCACAATACCCTATATAAGTAAGACTTTTAGGTAAAGTAACATGTACTAACCTATCGCAACTTTGAAAAGCAAATTCACCAATTTCTGTTACACCTTCGGGTATTATTATACTTTCTAGATTATCACAATCTAGAAACATATTTGAATATATTTTTGTAATTTCACTACCTAAATTTACACTTTTCAAATTATCGCAATAAGCAAAATTTTCTAAAATTTTAACTACCGTTTCTGGCACTGTAAATTCTGCCTTTGGATTTTCGGGTGGATAAATCAACAACTGAGTAACATTTTTATTATAAAGAATGCCATCTATCGAGCAAAAACACTTATTATTTTTCGATACTACTATAGTTTACAAATTGTAACATTCATAAAAAGCATCGGAATAGTTCTCAAGTCCGCTACCTATATACACTTCTGACAAATTTGAACAACCGAAAAAAACCAAGTTTTTTAATTCTTTTACGGCATCAGGGATTTTAATACTTTTAAGATTTGTGCAATTCATAAATGACATAACTCCTATGGTAGTTACCGTATTAGAAATTTGCACATCTGAGAGGTTTTTACACATATAAAAACAAGCCATACCTACGCTTGTTACACCATCCTCAATGATAACCTTTGATATACCTTTCCCCCAAGGTGTTATTCCATTAGAACAATCTCCCATCTTACCATTACCGCTAATAGTAAGCACATCGCCGTCAAGGGTCCAGGTGCAGTCACCTGTAGTACCGCTCGTGGCAGCTGAGGCAGTCATAGTGCCTAAAGGTACTATCGACAATAGCATAACCAAAGTTAAAACAATCGCCAACAATTTTTTCATTTATTTTTTCCTCCCAAAAAAATATTTTGTTGAAGACTATTCACCAATATATACCGCATTATATCATAAAATATAAATAATGTAAATGATTTCACCGAAACGATTGTTTTCTATATAGGAAAAATTCTAATTGTAATAACATTTTAAATAACTTTTGCAAAATATGTAGATTTTTATAAAAAAAAATGTTATTATACCATTAGTTACTTTTTGGAGGATATTTTTATGAATATTGCTGTTGCACAATCAGGCGGACCTACAGTTGCTATTAACGCTTCTCTTATGGGTGTTTTTGAAGAAGCTTTAAATAGTCCGCAAATTGATAAAATTTATGGCTCACTTAACGGTATTGAAGGCATTATAAACGACAACCTTGTGGTACTTAATGATATTGTAAAATCGGCCGATGATATAGAGCTTATTAAAACCACACCTTCGACCGTTTTAGGCTCTTGCCGATACAAAATGCCATCACCTGAAAAGGACAGTTCGGTTTACGAAAAAATTGTAGAAACCTTTAAAAAATACGATATTGGTGCCTTCTTCTACATAGGCGGCAACGATTCTATGGACACCACGGACAAGTTATCTAAATACACTTTGGAAAATGGTACAGATGTAAAGGTTATCGGTATTCCCAAAACTATTGATAACGATTTGTGCTACACCGACCACACCCCTGGCTTTGGCTCGGCGGCAAAATACCTTGCCACCACTATGCAGGAAATTGTGCGTGACAGCGCAGTTTACGACCTTAAATCTGTACTAATAGTTGAAGTTATGGGTCGTCACGCAGGCTGGCTTACCGCATCTACCTGTGTTTTGCACGCAAATGGCGAAACTGCACCCCACTTAATCTATTTACCCGAAGGTGAATTTACTGCTAAAAAATTTGTTAGTGATGTTAAAGCACAACTGGAAAAGCATAATTCAGTTATTGTTGCCGTTTCGGAAGGTATTACGCTAGACGATGCCAACTTCCGTTCAGGCAAGGTTGACAACTTTGGTCACGCGTATCTTTCAGGTATTGGCAAGGGACTCGAAAACCTTGTTACCGAAAAAATTGGCTGTAAGGTGCGCTCAGTTGAGCTTAACGTAATGCAACGTTGTTCTTCCCATTTAGCTTCACTCACCGACATTAACGAAGCCGCACTTATAGGTGCCCAAGGTGTAAAAGTCGCACTTTCGGGTGAAAGCGGTAAAATGATGACCTTCGAGCGTGTTAGTGACAACCCCTATACCGTAGAAATAGGAATGGTTGATGCAAAACTCGTTGCCAATGCTGAAAAAACATTCCCGAAAGAATGGATTACCGAAAACGGCACAAATATTTCGAGCGAAGCCCACGCCTATTTCTTACCACTTATAAACGGCGAAGTTAAAATCAAAACCAAAAACGGTTTGCCCGTGCATTTTGTAATTAATAAGTAAATCGGATATTATAAATATATCGTAGGGCGGGGGCTTGTCTCCCGCCGTTTTGTTTTGCATAAAATCAACGGCAAGACCAATGCCCTGCCCCCTACAACAACTCAATATATACAAAAATCCCGTTGGAAAATTCCAACGGGATTTTAATTAGCATAAATTATTTTGCCATTGCAGCAACTTCAGCAGCGAAATCGTCTACACGCTTTTCAATGCCTTCGCCCTTTTCAAAACGAACGAACTTTGTAAGCTTAATTTCTGCGCCAAGTTCCTTAGCAACGTTTTCGATGTACTTGCCAACAGTAACGTCGCCATCCATAACAAATTGTTGTTCGATAAGGCAGTTTTCTTTATAGAACTTACCGATTTTACCTTCAACAATTTTGCCGAGAACAGCATCAGGCTTGTTAGCCATTTTGGGGTCTTCCTTCATTTGAGCAATGAGGATAGCCTTTTCTTTTTCAATAACTTCATCAGATACAGAAGCAATGTCTAAGAAGCTGGGGTTCATAGCAGCGATTTGCATTGCAATGTTCTTACCAGCAGCAACAAGAGCAGCGTTGTCGCCGTCAACTGTGGTTTCAAAGTTTACGAGAACACCGATTTTGCCGCCAGCGTGAACGTAAGATACAACCTTACCTTCAAAGCGTTCAAAACGACGAACCTTGATGTTTTCACGAATAGCAAGGAATAATTCCTGTACCTTTTCTTCAACGGTAGAGCCGTCCTTAGAGCAAGCCAAAAGAGCATCAAGGTCAGCAGGGTTTTGTTCAGCAGCGATTTGTGCAATTTCAGCAGCAAGTGCCTTAAAGCCGTCACCGTTTGCAACGAAGTCAGTTTCGCTGTTAACTTCAACTACAGCGCCTACACCGTCTTTGGTGTAAACAGCAACAGTACCTTCAGCAGCGATACGGCTTGCCTTCTTAGCTTGAGAAGCAAGACCCTTTTCACGTAAATAGTCTACAGCGGCATCCATATTGCCATCGCATTCAACGAGAGCCTTTTTGCAGTCCATCATACCGCAACCGGTTTTTTCTCTTAAAGCCTGTACGTCTTTAGCAGTAAAAGCCATTTTAGTTTCCTCCAAATATAAATTATTCAGCGTCAGCAGTTTCTTCTACTGCTTCTGCAACTGCAGCTGTGCCCATTTCTGCACCCTGTCTGCCTTCGATTACAGCAGCAGCGATAGTTTCAGAGATAAGCTTTACAGCGCGGATAGCATCGTCGTTACCAGGGATAACGGCGTCAATTTCATCGGGGTCACAGTTGGTGTCAACAATAGCAATGATAGGAAGACCTAACTTCTTTGCTTCAGCAACTGCAATTCTTTCTTTGCGGGGGTCAACAATGAAGAGAGCTGCGGGAGTCTTCTTCATATCTTGAATACCGCCAAGGAATTTTTCTAACTTTTCAATTTCAAGGTTAAGCTTTACAACTTCCTTTTTGGGAAGAAGTTCAAAGGTACCGTCGTCACGCATGGTGCGGAGTTGGTTAAGTCTAGCAATTCTGGTACGGATTGTGGTGAAGTTTGTGAGCATACCGCCGAGCCAACGTGCATTTACGTAAGGCATACCGCAGTGTTCTGCTTCTTCCTTAATAGAATCCTGAGCTTGCTTTTTGGTACCTACGAAAAGAATGTCGCCGCCTTCAGCTGCGATGTCACGAACGAACATGTAAGCTTCGTTAAGTTTCTTAACGGTCTTTTGAAGGTCGATGATATAAATTCCGTTTCTTTCTGTGAAAATGTACTCAGCCATTTTCGGG
>JAZORK010000170.1:0-4166 GCA_045656485.1 Acutalibacteraceae bacterium
ATGCTTAAAAAAATTCATGGTGTTTTTAGTGAAAAGGTAAAAAACAATAAGTAAAAAATCCAAGTCCTAAGACTTGGATTTTTTGGCTGGGGTGGCAGGTGACGTCGCGAGCGCGTCCGGTGGACGATACAGCGAGCGTAAGGAAGCGCCGCGGTCGACAAGCGAGATACGGCAGTATCGAGACGTCGGGCACCGCAAGAGGAAACGAACCGTAGGTTCGAATCCGATAAATTCGCTATGCTTAAAAAAATTCATGGTGTTTTTAGTGAAAAGGTAAAAAACAATAAGTAAAAAATCCAAGTCCTAAGACTTGGATTTTTTGGCTGGGGTGATAGGATAAAACCGCCCTTGAAACCGCATAAATAAAGGCTTTTTAAAATTTTGGGTTGCCAAAAGGTTGCCACGCACCGAAAAAAGTGTGTTTTTACTCCATATCGCCATAAGGACAATTAACACATATTTTACGTGCCTCGTCCAAATCGAGCTTTATTTCCTTTGACTCAGGTACAGAAGATAACTTAAATAAACCTTGCATACACAAAGCTGTTTCATAACATAACTCACCGTCTATAATTTTATCGTATATAGGACACATTCTATCGTCATACGGTGTTAATCCACTTGCCATAGCTTTTACTCCTGTATTAGTTGGCGCTATATATTTCATCATATAAACGCTCTATAATTCTAAAATCGTCTGTAGGGTTATCGTTTCCGTCTAAATAGTCGGTCATTACCCAGTCAATGTTAATTAGCAATTCGCCTAAAGTTTCTACGTTGTAATCAATATTATATTTTTGCAATAATTCAATTTGATGTGGCGTTATCTTTGGCTTTTTTGTTTTGTCCTTTATACTCATTTCTTAAAACCTCTCTTAATAGTGCCTCAGTGGAACGTTTAACCGCATTTAATCTTCTTTCTCGTTCCTCTTCCGTAAGGTCTGGTATATGCACTCTTACTGTTGCATTAGGATATTTAAAAGTCTTGACCTCTTTATAAGTGTCTTGTTTTTTCATATAATCACCTCACTTTCACAGTACCAAAGCGGCATAATAGCCGCTCTTTTTTGTGCTTTGTATAGTGTAGGTGTTTTTTATTATGCAGTTTTAATCGGGAGCGGCTTTTCTTCTGATAACGTAATACCCAAGTTTGCCATATAGTTTTCGTACTGTCTCACGTTATCGTTTTGTAATCGCTCGAATACGTCACAATAGGTATTTAAGGTGGTTTGTATATCTTCGTGTCCTAACAGTTTTTTAAGCGTGTTAGGTTGCATACCGCTCTCAATACAACGTGTAGCGTAGGTATGGCGTAATGAGTGAACGGTTACACGTCCTTTAACGGTACTATCAATTATATCATACTTCTTCAATAAACGCTGGAAAGCATTATTAACCTCAGATGTATTTAGCAAGGTTTTACCGTCATTATTTTTGGTAAATAACAGCTCACTATCACCAATAATTATTTTAATCTCATTCAATACACGCATAACGTCGTTAGTAATCGGTATATTACGAGTACCAGCGTCGGTTTTGGCGGTATCGCCCATAATGGCTTGACCTTTTTCACCACGTGTTATTGTTTTATTTACGTGTAGCCATTTAAAAGTAAAGTTAATATCGTTAACCGTCAAGGCGTTAATTTCGCCCATACGCATACCCGTAAGCATTGATAAGAGTAATTGGTGGCTATATTTGACATCTTCTTTGAGTAGCACCGAAAGGAGTTTGTTTTGTTCTTCGATAGTTAAAGCTCTTGTTTTTTCTCGCTTTTGAGCGGTTTTTGGTTTTCTCATATCTTCCATTGGCGATTTAGTTATAATACCTTTTTTGATAGCCTCTTTAAAAGTGCGATTTAATAGCCTGTATTCCTTGTCAATAGTCGACTGAGAATAATTTTGCTCTTTTAATAAAAACGCTTTTATTTGCATTTCAGTAACCTTTTGTAAAGGTGTGTTATAAATATTTTTGAGACGGCGCAGTGTTTCTAAATGCCTATAATATGTGTTTTCTTTAATTAAATTAGAGTTATAGTCGTCGTCTAATATTTGTTTTGCAAGTTGGTATATAGTTATGTTACTTTTATCTACAAAATCACCTGTATAAATACCTATTTCAATTTGCCTTAGCTTTTGTTTTACCACAGACTTAGTAGAGCCGTAAACAGTTTTACGCTTACGGTTGCCGCTCTCGTCATAACCTAATGTTATTTGACCTATCCATTTTTTCTTTGCGTCGCTGAAATATACGGCACCGTCGCCGTTGGCTCTTTTACCCATTATTGACACCTTTCTTCATTCGTTCATATATTATTTTCAGCTTTTTAATACTCTCTTGATTTTCATCTATTCTATACTCTTTAATTTTTTCTTCAAAAGCATTAATATCGCAACAATTTGAAAATATTGTGTCGATAGCATTAAAAACAGCATATAACATTAAATCAAATGTTGTTTGGGCTTCACCCAATTTACTAAGCGCCGATATTTCATCAAAGTATTTTAACAACTCTTTTTGACACTGAAAAGTAAATAAATCTATATTGTTGTTCAAAGCGAAATGAATTGGAGCGTTTTCATATTCGTGCGCCAAATAACGTAAACTCATTATCGTTGAATCGTTTTCATCTAAATGCATTAACTGACGGAAATAATCATATTCGCCTAAAAAAATCGCTATGACCGATAAAAAAACAACATTTACATGCCTGACATTACTTATAGCATTAACTACATTATCAAATGCCGGTGACAAAATAAAACCATTTATAATTGCTCTGTTTTCGCTTGTGTTTATAATCTCATATTTTTTGTCCATTTCGTCGGTCTCTGTATCTTCAAGTAAAGCGTTATTTACAGTACAATATAAACGTAATTTTTCAATAGTATTATCATCAAGTCCTGTATAATCACAAATATATTGTTTTTCTGGCTTTTTATCTCTAACGCCGTTTTCTTTAATCAAATAATCAGTAGACACGTCAAAATAATTTGCCATAGATAGCAATTCTTCATAATATAGTGTTCTTTTACCTGTTTCAATATTAGTTACAGCGTTCTGAGTTAAATTAAACAAATTAGCAAACTCCGTTTGAGTTAAACCCTTTTCAACTCGTAGTTCTTTTATTTTCTTTCCTATTTGTTCATTTATAGTTGACACAATAAATCACCTCAAAATATTTCAATATTGTTATTTAGCAATATTAACGTACGATATATTGACATATCAATAAATTATGATATAATTGAATTACGGCAATAACAACATCAAATATTGCTCTTTACCAATATTAAACCATAGTTTTGTTATATTGTCAACAACAAATTTTAAAAGGTGGTGAAAAAATGAGTGGAGCAGAAATAAAAGAAAAAATCAAAGCCGCTAATATTAAGCTATGGCAAGTAGCCCACGCTTTAGGTATTACCGACGCAACATTTTCTCGCAAACTGCGTTTTGATTTTAACGAGAGCGACACACAAAAGATTTTGGCTATCATTGAAGAATTAGGGAAATAAAAAAGCATACACTCTCGACGTCAAATCAATAGAGTGTATGCCCTAAGACACAAAAGCCAAAAGCCCTTGCATAGTTATTTTAGCATATATTCTTTAATTATGCAAGGCAAACTACAAAAGCATAGAAAGGATAATTAAATGCAAAAATTATACAACACACCAAAAGAGAAAAACCAAAAAGACTACATAACTTTTTATAATACTATGGACGTTGCTGAAATGCTCGGCTGTTCACCACCTGTAGCACGTGCAATTATGTATAGAGCCGATTTCCCACTGTTGCGTGTGGGTAAGGCTCTTAAAGTATCAAAACCCGCTTTTGAGGAGTGGGCGAGCAAAAGGCAGGCGTAAAAATGGAACGGGAAAGTTTTATATTTTATAAGAGTTTTTATGCCGCTATATCCATATTACCCGAAAATGAACAATTATCAATGTACAGGGCAGTTGTTGAGCAAGGGTTGTTTGGTACTGAGCCGAATTTACAGGGGTACGCTAAAGGTATGTACGAGTTAATCATTCCACAAATTAAAGCTAACAATAAGGGGTTTATAAACGGGTGTAAAGGAGCTGAATATGGTAAATTAGGCGGTAGACCTAAGAAGAACATATTAACCCCTAATAAACCCCAAAATAACCCCACAAAAACCC
>JAZORK010000171.1:0-1133 GCA_045656485.1 Acutalibacteraceae bacterium
CGCCTGCTTGCAAAGCGTAATATCCTGCGCCACCCATAAACATAGCCGCCAACAGATGGCACACGCCGAGCATACGTTGCGCTGGCACCCACCTATCGGCAATGATTCCCACCACGGCGGGCATAAACAGCGACACGACGCCCTGCATAGCGTAAAACAGGCCGATATATGATGCCATATTGGTCGTAGCCAGATATGAGCCCATCGAGGTAAGATATGCTCCCCACACACCAAATTGCAGGAAGTTCATTATTATAAGACGCAATTTTATACTCATAGCTTATCTTTTTTTGTCGTTTTTATAGTTTTCGGTTTATTGCGATTACGAAGTTAGCAATTTTATTTTGCTTGGCAAAGCCTATGCCGAAGCTCCTAAACAGCCATTTTAACCCCTCAAGGGAGAAAAAAGGGATAAATTTTCACTCAAAATTAAAAAAAATTAAATTTTTCTTTGCAGAATAGAAATTATATTATACTTTTGCAGTGTCAAAAACGACAACACAACATTGGGCTATGGTGTAATGGTAACACTACAGATTCTGGTCCTGTCATTCTAGGTTCGAATCCTGGTAGCCCAACTAAGAGTTTCTTGAAAAAGAAACTCTTTTTTTGTTTTATATCCTACCCCATCTCATTTGTTCATTCTCTCGGCTTAATGCATTATCGATAAAAAAAAGAGCTTGCCTAAAATAAGGCAAACTCTTTCTATCAAAGGATTGTATAAAAAGAGTATCTTCAAGGCTTGCGAAGCCCGAGAAACCGCAGTTTACTAATGCGTAAATGAGGATTTCGGGGGCGAGCGTAACGCCGAAAATACCTTTTTAGGCAATTTCAACTAATTAAGCTACTGCGTTAGAGATAAGGAATGTAGCAGCAACAGTCAAGATAGCGTACAACTCGGGGAACGCAGCGAGGATAAGAGTCTTACCCATAACGTCGTTACCGTTACCGATAGCAGCGATACCGTTAGCACAAACCTTTGCCTGATAGTAAGCAGCCATAAGGTTTACCAAACCTACCAACAAACCGGCACCAAATACGGCAGCAGCCTGGAACATTGTGATGTCAGCAGTCAAAAGGCCCTGAACCATAAAGAAACATACGAAACCGTACAAACCCTGTGAACCGGGAAG
>JAZORK010000172.1:0-5410 GCA_045656485.1 Acutalibacteraceae bacterium
TCCTACGGGGATTTTATCCCTATCTATATAATAATCATCAAGACTTATAAGTATAGGTGATTTGCCGTGTACCCTAAGCTGAGTTGCAAGTCGGTTTGCAGACGTAGTCTTACCCGAAGAACTAGGCCCTGCCAACATAACCGCCTTTGCACCCCTTTCACAAATCATGTCGGCAATTTGTGGAAACTTTTTTTCGTGCAAAGCTTCGTTTACTCTAACCAATTCTCTAATCTTGTTGGTTTCGACCAACTTATTAAGGTCGGCAACCGTTTCACAGCCCATAAGCTCGCCCCAACGCTTACTCTCACCTGAAATACTGAAAAGCGCAGGGCTTTCATGATAAGTAGCAACCGTATCGGGATTATCACGATTTGGGTAAATGAAAATAAAGCCTTCGGGTGCTTCTATAATATCCCACGAACGCAAAAATGCGGTAGAAGGCGCCATTTCTCCGTAAAAATAATCAATAAATCCGTTATTTTCATAAACGTCAACAAATTCATGTTTGCGGTAACGAAGCAGTCTTGCCTTGTCATGCATACCAATACTGTCGTAATATTCAATTAATTCTTTGGTAGGAATACGTTTTCTAAGCAAGGAAAAATCCTCGTTTACAATGTTTTCTACTTCCCTTTTTAAAGCTTCGGCAGAGAAATTTTCGTCACCTATAACCTTAATGTAAAGACCGCTTCCTATAGTGCAGTTCATACTGCTTTGGGCTTTGGGGTAAAGTCGGCTAATTGCCAAAAATAAAATAAACTGTGCCGTTCTTGTGTAAACGTCCTTACCCTCATTGTCACGATATCTTATAAGATTTACAACACCATCGGCCGCCGCCATAGCGGTACGCATAGAACTTCTAAACGGGGTTATATCCTTGTTCCTAAGAGGGACATAATTAAGGGTAAAAACACGCCCTGCAATTTTTGCAGCAATAGGGTCAAGGGACAATTTACCCGTAATCAACCCTAATTCCTTTACCATATCATAAAGTGATTGGTCGGGCTTGGCTATATATGTCTTGCCATCAATAATTAATTTCATATAGTCGCATCCTTTCACATTATTGTATGCAAAAAAACATTAAATTAACAAAAAAGACCACCGTGAAAACGGTAGTCAACCATAAGCAAAGGTTTGTAAAAACACCTGCCCATTTTGCAGGTCTATACCATTAAATAATTCTTATTTTGATATTATTTTATAAAATTTTCGGTATGCTGTCAATATATTTTAATATATCTTTTCTTTTTAGTCTGTTTATGGTATAATAAAGCAAATTCTCAAAGGAGTGTTATTATGAAAACTAAGCTTGGTTCTAAGTTTTGGTTAAGCCTTACAATCTTTAGCCTTATGGGTCAGGTTGCTTGGGTAGTTGAAAATATGTATTTCAACGTATTTATTTACAAAATATTTAATGCCAGTGCATCCGATATTTCTAATATGGTTGCCGCTTCGGCAATAACCGCCACCCTTACCACCGTGTTTATGGGCGCTTTATCTGACAAAGTGGGCAAAAGAAAACTATTTATGTGTTCGGGTTACATACTTTGGGGTCTTTCTATTTTCTCCTTTATTTTCCTTAAAGAAGACATTATCAGCAAAACCTTTGGTATGACAGTAAATGCCGCAAGCGTGGGTGTTAGCCTTACAATTATACTCGACTGTGTTATGACATTCTTCGGTTCAACCGCAAACGATGCCGCATTTAACGCATGGCTTACCGATTCGACCGATTCTTCCAATCGCGGCGCCGCCGAAGGTATAAACGCTATGATGCCCCTTGTTAGTATTCTTGTGGTATTCGGCGGATTTATGTTCTTCGATTTAGAAAAGGCAAAAAGTTGGACACTTATTTTCATAATAATCGGTGTTTTAACCACCATAATTGGTATTTTGGGCTTCTTTATTATTAAAGAACCTAAGGTAGAACCTGTTAAGGAATCTTATTTTGGCGGTATAATCTACGGTTTTAGACCTAAAACAATCAAAGCAAATCCCCGCCTTTATGTTTCACTTTTAGCGTTTATTATCTTTAATATTTCTATTCAAATCTTTATGCCCTACCTTATCATTTATTACGAAGTGTCGCTTGGTATGAAAGATTACGTGCTTATTATGGCACCTGCTATTATTTTAGCATCGGTTGTTACTGCACTTTGGGGCAAGGTTTACGATAAAAAAGGCTTTAACTTCTCAGGTGTTTTTGCTATTGCCTTCCTAATTGCAGGTTATATTGTACTTTACCTTACAAGAGCTACCGCCCCCGTATTTATCGGCTCACTTTTAATGATGAGTGGTTACCTTTCGGGTATGGCAGTATTCGGTGCGGCTATTCGTGATAACACCCCTCAAGGTTTCTCGGGCAGACTTCAAGGTGTTCGTATCTTCTCGCAAGTATTAGTGCCGGGTGTTGTAGGCCCCGCTATTGGTAAAAAGGTGCTCGAAAATGCCGAAGTTATCGTAAATAACGACGGCACAACTTCCTTTGTACCAAATGCCAACATTTTCTTATCAGCCTTAATTGCGGTGGTATTAGTTCTCCCCTTCTTTATTATAAGAAAAAATAAAAAGGCATAAATTTATATTAAAAACAGCTTAAAACGGCAAGGTTTTACCCCTTGCCGTTACTTTTTTAAAAAAATTTTAAAATTTTTTAGATTTTTTGCAATAAAAACGCCTCCTCGTGCATTGTTATAGTGAAAAGGTTGAAAAAAACCTAATTTAAGGAGGAAAACAAATGAAAACACAAATCAAAAAACTATTATCAATTCTCACACTAATTGCCATACTGGCTACAGCTATTTACACAGTGCCGGTAAATGTTTCTGCCAAAGAATATATTGGCAATGACGGCTACCTTTCATCAGACGGTGACTGGGTATATATCTTTCTTACTAATAAAGAAATTATGCTTGTAGAATACCGAGGCAATGAAACCGAAGTAACTGTACCTGAAACTGTTGACAAATACAAGGTAGTAGGTATAGGTAACACTAATGATGATGACTATGGTTATGACAGTACTCTCAACCCTGATTATAAATTTTTCGGCAAAGATACGAATATAACCAAGGTCACTTTACCTAAAACTATTCAAAAAATAGGTTGTAATTATTATTATTCCCATGGCAGCGATTGGGACGGCTGGGACGAGGGAGAATACTTTGAAGAACACGGTATTTGCTATTCAAATTTAGATTCCAACAAAAGCGTAGTCGAATTCTCGATAGATAAAGAAAACCCTTATTTTACATCTGAAGACGGCGTTATCTACAACAAAGATAAAACCAAACTTATTATGTATCCCGCAGGCAAGACCGATGAAGTATTTACCATTCCTGAAACCGTTACCGAAGTCGCCGACTTTGCCTTTGCTAACACACAAGTAAAACGCATTGAAAATTTTGATAATATAACCGACATATCTCACGGCTTGTTTATTTATTCAAATATTGAAGAAATTCCCCAAACAAATAAAATAGACTTAATCCGTTCCTATGCCTTTGCATATTGTAATAACTTAAAAAAGATTACCATTCCTGCAACTATAAATAAATTACTGGACCACGCATTTTATTCTTGCAAAAATGCCAACGAAATTGACTTTGGCAAAATCACATATATTGAATACGCCGCATTTGCACAATGCTCTGCCCTTAAAGAAGCCGTACTTCCAATAACCTGTGACGTGATCGGCCGCTTTGCCTTTAGTAATTGCAAAAATCTTGAAAAGATATCTATTTCCAAAGTTAATGCTATTGATTATCGTGCATTTTACAAATGCCGTAATTTGACAACAATACATTATAACAAAAACCAAGCAGATTATTATGATGAAGATTTTTATTTAGATGATGTGCTAAAAAATGAAATTCACGCCGATGTAATCGCCTATCAAGCTTTTATGGGATGTACTTCTCTTAAAAAAATAGACGTTCTTGACGCTGAAACAATTGGTTACGGAGCATTTTTAGATTGTACCGCACTTGAAAAAGTATCATTTTCAGATGATTTACCTGAGTCAATTGATGACGATTCTTTTGTCAATACGGCTTTGGTAAACAACCACAAGGACGGCGTAGTTTATATTGATGACATAGCCCTTTGCTATAAAGAACCTGAAAAGCCCGCCACAAGTATTAAAATTAAAAGCGGAACAAAGCATATTGCAGCAGATTGCTTATATGATATTCCAAGTGTAAAATCCATATACTTACCGTCAAGCTTGGAAACAGTCGAAGATGGCAATTTTGGCTACTACGGGAATCATTTATTAGACCGTGTTTACATCACCGGTTTAAAAACCGAATTCAAGGGACGAGTTGACGGTGGTTGCACATATTACATTTTGCCTAAGGCTTATAAAGTTTTGGATTACTTTGATAATGGCGATTACATTTACACCACTAACTGGAATCCCGACAAGACAAAATCGGTAAAGGCTGTTGGCAAAACCAAATCAACTGCAAAAATCACTTGGAAAAAGCAGGGTTACGTTAGCGGATATGAAGTTTTTATGAAAACCAGCAAAAACGGCAGTTGGAAAAAGGTTGCAACCCTTAAAGGAAGTCGGATCGTAGCCATGTCGTTCTGTGAGCCAAGGAGTTGATAATATGCCTTGTCTTCCTAAGACCGCTTGGCCTCCGACTTCCTTTTTGGTGTAGCTTGTTGAGTCTGAGCCTTTAAGGGTTGCGACCTTTTTCCAACTGCCATTTTTGCTGGTTTTCATATAAACTTCATATCCGCTAACGTAACCCTGCTTTTTCCAGGTAATTTTTGCGGTTGATTTGGTTTTACCAACAGCCTTTACCGATGTTGTCTTGTCGGGGTTCCAGTTGGTTGTGTAGGTGTAATGGTCTTTATCAAAATGCTTTAATACCTCATAAGCCTTTGATTTAATATAATAAGTAGTTTTGGCATGGTAGTTGTTTTGGCAAGAATTGTCGTCAAATTCGGTCTTTTTACCTGCAATATAAACACGCTTTAAATCCTTCATACTACTAATATTTACTGCTTCAACTTCCTTTAAACTTGATGGCAAATATAAAGATTTAACACCGTCTATTTTATATAAGCACCATGCAGCAATATGCTTTGTTCCGTCTTTGATTTTGATAGTTGTAGCGGCTTTTTTGGGTGCTTTATAGCAAAGGGCAAGTTCATCAATGTAAATTATACCACCCTTATGGTTGTTTACTAAAGCGGTGTTTTTAAAAGCATCGGCGTGGATGTTTTCGGGAAGTCGATGGAAAAAGTGTACTGTTTCGAGTGCAGTGCAGTTTAAAAAAGCTTCTTTTTGGATTTCTTTGCTTCCGTCTAGCGATAAATTTTTAAGGGCGGTACATCCTTTAAAAGCATAATGATTAATTTCATCGGCTTTAAGTTCGTTATGTATAGCTGCACCATA
>JAZORK010000173.1:0-4301 GCA_045656485.1 Acutalibacteraceae bacterium
AAGGCGTTCATCTAATTCAATAGCAACTACACGCTTTGCAACGTTAGAAAGCTCTTTAGTTAATACACCTATACCGGGGCCGATTTCTAAAACACCCATATTACTGTTACAAGCAAATTCTGCCATTTGCGGACAAACAGAAGAATCGATTAAAAAATTTTGACCCAATGATTTTTTAAAAGAAAAACCATATTTTTTTAGAATTTTTTCAATTGTTTTAATATCCGAAAGATTCATATTTTTCTCCCTAGTTTAATAAACTTATTATACTTAAAATTTTTTCATTTTACAATAAATTTTTAATGACAAATCAATAATTTTGTAGTATAATTATAAAAAATATATATTTTGGAAGTGAATTTTAAATTGGATAATAGATATTTTGACAAAATAATTGACGAATTGCAACCTTTCTTTGATGAAAAAGGTTTTTCTGAAAAGGACGGTATTTACTTAAACGAAAGTAAGGCAATTTCGGTTAATTTCGACGATGCTCGTCAGATGTATGCATTATCGGTTGCTGATATTGAAGAAGGGAATATGGGCGAATTCCGTGAAATTAATGCATGGTTGTTTGATGATACACAAACCGCACGTGATGCAACTGCTGTTGGTATCGACTTTATGGCTTCTTTACGTAAAGAATTTGGTATAAAGCGTCAAAGAACTCTCGGCGGTATTGTAGACCTACCAACTGTTTCTAAAGGCTCTAATATTGATATTCCAAGCTTTACTAAAAAGGTTTTGGATATTTTCCCGGCACTTAAGGAAGAATATAAAAATCACATTTCAGTTTATGGCAATTTCTTATATCTCAACTTCTTTGGTGAACAATTAGTACCTCGTATTATTCGTTTATTCGAAGAAGGTACACCTAAACAAATAAAGAAGTTTTACGATGTATTTGAAGATCCTTATACAAAAGGCGATAAAGATACCGTAAATACTGTTGTTGTTGTTTTAACTGCTGCAGCATACAAAAATGAAAAGGTTACAAACCGAATTAAAGAAATGTTAAAAGATAATACTCATTTCCTTTCTTCGTTTGAAATGTTTATTCCCGTTTTTTCAAAAAATACAAAACTTAAAAACGCTTTAATTAAGGAGAATTAATTATGGGACCATTTTTTATTATACTTTTTGTAATTTTATTTATTTTACTTCTTAGTTGTTTACGCATTGTACCACAAGCAAACGAATTTATTATTGAATTTTTAGGTAAATACAAAACTACCTGGTCAGCAGGCTTGCACTTTAAGATTCCTGTGCTTGAACGTATTTCTAAAAAGGTTACATTAAAAGAACAAGTGCTCGACTCGGCACCACAACCTGTTATCACTAAAGATAACGTTACAATGCAGATTGACACTGTGGTTTATTATCACATCTATGATGCGAAGCTCTACACTTATGGTGTTGTTAATCCTATTAATGCACTCGCTAACCTTACTGCTACCACTTTGCGTAATATCGTTGGTGAACTTGAGCTTGACGGCACTTTAACCTCACGTGATACCATTAACGGTAAAATGACCGCTATTTTGGATGATGCAACTGATAAATGGGGTATTAAGGTTAACCGTGTTGAACTTAAAAATATTATCCCACCTGTTGAAATTCAAAATGCAATGGAAAAGCAAATGAAGGCTGAACGTGACCGCCGTGAAACTTTATTACAAGCTGAAGGTCACAAGGCTGCTGCTATTACACGTGCCGAAGGTGACAAACAAGCTATGATTCTTGCTGCTGAAGGTGAACGTGATGCACGTATCGCTAGGGCAGAGGGTGAAGCAAAAGCTATCTACCTTGCTAAAAAAGCTGAAGCTGACGGTCTTGCTGCTTTAAAAGAAGCAGGTGCTGATGCCGCTGTATTAGAACTCAAAAAATTAGAAGCGCTTGTTAATATGGCAAACGGTACTGCTTCTAAATTAATTATTCCTACCGATGCCGTAAATGCGGTTACAAATAATGCAATCTTTTCGGAAACCACAGGTTTAGGCGATGTAACTAACGAAGCTCCAAAGCCGATTAAGCCTGCTAAAAAAGATGAATGTTGTGATTAATAAATTATTGTAAACCAAAACACCATTGTAGAGTTAAATCTACGATGGTGTTTTTTGATAGGGTATATGAAACTTATACCTTCTAAAATCCCACATCCAATTATACTAAATGAATATTTTGTATAATTCGGGGAAGTTTGAAATTAATTTATTCTTATAATTCGAGATTAACCATTATACCATATTAAAAAGCCGTCTACATTAAAAAATAGAATACAAATAATAAATATTATGTATATAATGCACTTTGTAATATTGTTAAGTTTAAAATTAGCTAAATTATATGCATCCATTGCAATTACTGTAAATGATACTGCTCCTAAGACTATAACTATTATTCTAATTATGTTAATCATATTCACTCACTTAATTTTTTAAAAAATCTTAGCTGATAGAAATTTTTAAAATGATACTTATTATGTTAGAAAAATTTCTATCGCCTGACTTTTTTCAAAAATACTTTATATAATGGTTTTAATATAAAACCTCAGGTATTTTTGTAATTTTAGATTATATAATTATTTAAACAACAAAATTTTTAATTACATAAATTGCTTAAAATTCCTATATATATATAATCATTTCTACTACAATGATATATTAGATTATATATTTAGGATGAATAATGCCTTCGAATATTAAACGGTCGTACTACACTGTTTTGTTAATTTTTTTAACAAAGCCTAATAACCTAAAATAAATTTATTTCGGCGTTCATTACTTTTATAAGCAACAATACTGTTAACACAATTATAACCGCTGCAACAACGAAGACCACAATACTTTTTTTGCTGTTTGTTTTAGTAGATTCTTTTGTGGGTTCTACGATTCTTGCTCTTTTAAGTACTCCCCTAATTGGTTTATAAATAGCAATTGTAGCTGCGGCATTTATAAGTGCTTTGCAAAAATTAAACGGTAAAAGCAAGGTTGGTATCATTGCGATAACTGCTTTTGTATCTACTGTGGGTATATAAAGTGGTGTAATTAGTATGTTAGCAAGACACATACCAACACAAACACCAATTACCGATGCCGTTACGCCGATTATAGCTCCTGTGAAGGTGCGTTTGTATTTATAAATAATACCAACTAAAAACGTGAAGGTTGCTGAAGATAGAAAATTCATAATTAATCCGTAAAAGCCGGTATCGCTTACTGATAAAAACTCTAAAAATGCTACTATACCAGCTGATACCACACCATAAACCGGTCCATACATTAAAGAAATAATAGCAATAATTGTATCCTTTAAATCGAAAGATAAATGTGCTACCTTAAAACGCAAAACAACTGTCATTATAAATGCTAAAGCACAAAATACACCTGTTACGCTAATCTTTACTAATTTTTCTTTTTTCATAAAAACACCTCAAAAAAGCCCCTGCTAAATATAGCAAGGGCGTAATAAATTACTTTATCTTCTTTCATCCCGACTATACGGTCGGCTTTGGAATTTCACCAAATCAGCCTTACGGCTCGCGGGCTATACCGCCGGTGAGGATTTGCACCTCGCCCTGAAGAATATATTTAAGTTTATATACTAATTATAATAGGAATTTTTTAAAAGTCAATCATTTAAAATACATAAATAATTGGCATTTAATCATACCGTTATAAAGCTTACGGCGTTTATGAGCTTCTTTGCCGAAATGTTTTTCAAACTCATCATGAGGGCTAATAACGTAATATTTTTGTCCCTCACCCGAAATAAAACGCTCTCCCATTGTTTTATAAAGGGCCTCAGCCGCTTTTACATCAAGCAAACGTTCACCATACGGTGGGTTTGTAACGGTTATACAGCGCTCATTTAAGGGGGTAAAATCCTTAATATCACCGATAGCTGCCTTAACATACTTTTCAACACCGGCTTTTTTAGCGTTGGCTAACGTTAATTCAACACAAGCTGGGTCAATATCATATCCTTGCGCTCTAAAATCAATATTTTTAAGGATTAAATCTTGTGCACGGGTTCTTTCTTCACGCCAAATTTTGCTATCTAAAAATCCAAAGCGTTCGGCAGCAAAGAATCGACGAAGACCTGGTGCAGTTTTTGTTGCCATAAGCGCGGATTCAATAAGAATTGTACCACTTCCGCAAAATGGGTCAAAAATTTTTGTGTCGGGATAAATACGTGCTAAATCACACATAGCAGCTGCCAATGTTTCTTTCAATGGTGCATCGTTAGAATTACGGCGGTATCCCCTTTTGTGAAGACCTTCACCCGAAGTATCTATCATC
>JAZORK010000174.1:0-2584 GCA_045656485.1 Acutalibacteraceae bacterium
TGACAGTGTGGAAAAGCTTGAAGAAGCAATTGCCCGCACAAGAGAAGCACAAAAGGTATTTGCAACCTACACACAAGAACAGGTAGATAAAATCTTTTTAGCTGCTGCTTCTGCTGCAAACAAGGCAAGAATCTCTCTTGCTAAAATGGCTGTAGAAGAAACAGGCATGGGTATTGTAGAAGATAAGGTTATTAAGAATAACTATGCCGCTGAATATATTTATAACGCATATAAGGAAACCAAAACTTGCGGTGTTATCGAAGAAGATAAGGCTTTCGGTACTAAGAAGATTGCAGAACCTATTGGTGTTATCGCTGCAGTTATCCCTACCACTAACCCCACATCTACCGCAATCTTTAAGTGCTTACTCGCATTAAAGACACGTAACGCTATTATCATAAGCCCACACCCCCGTGCGAAAAACAGCACTATCGCTGCTGCTAAGTTAGTTCTTGAAGCTGCTGTGGCTGCAGGCGCACCCGAAGGCATTATCGACTGGATTGACGTTCCGTCTTTAGATATGACAAACACCGTTATGAAGGAAGCAGATATTATCCTTGCAACAGGTGGTCCTGGCATGGTTAAGGCTGCATATTCTAGCGGTAAGCCCGCTTTAGGCGTAGGCGCTGGTAACACCCCCGCTATTATTGACGACAGCGCAGATATTTTACTCGCTGTAAACTCTATTATTCACTCTAAGACTTTCGATAACGGTATGATTTGTGCTTCTGAACAGTCAGTTATCGTTCTTGAAAGCATTTACGATGCTGTTAAGACCGAATTTGCAACACGTGGTTGCTTCTTCCTCAAGGATGATGAAACCGAAAAGGTTAGAAAGACTATCATCATCAACGGCGCTCTTAACGCTAAAATCGTTGGTCAGTCTGCTGCTAGAATTGCTGAACTTGCAGGCGTAACCGTTCCCGCTGGTACTAAGATTCTTATCGGTGAAGTTGAAAGTGTAGAACTTTCTGAAGAATTTGCTCACGAAAAGCTTTCTCCTGTACTTGCTATGTATAAGGCTAAGGATTTCGAAGAAGCATTAGACAAGGCTGAAAAATTAGTTGAAGATGGCGGCTTTGGTCATACATCTTCTGTATATCTTAACGAAGTAACCGAACAAGAAAAGCTTAACGCTTTTGCAGCACGTATGAAGACCTGCCGTATCCTCGTTAATACACCTTCTTCACACGGTGGTATCGGTGACCTTTACAACTTTAAGCTTGCTCCTTCTTTAACCCTTGGTTGCGGTTCTTGGGGCGGTAACAGTGTATCCGATAACGAAGGTGTTAAGCACCTCTTAAATATTAAGACAGTAGCAGAAAGAAGGGAAAATATGCTTTGGTTCCGTGCACCTGAAAAGGTTTATATTAAGAAGGGTTGCTTACCTGTAGCTTTAGATGAACTCCGTACAGTTCGCGGCGCTAAGAAAGCATTTATCGTAACCGATACCTTCCTTTATGAAAACGGCTACACCAAACCCATTACCGATAAGCTTGACGAAATGGGCATCGCTCACACCACATTCTTTGATGTTCAACCCGACCCAACCTTAAAGAATGCACAAGACGGCGCAAAACAAATGGCAGCATTTAAGCCCGATACAATTATCGCTCTCGGCGGCGGTTCTGCAATGGACGCTGCTAAGATTATGTGGGTACTTTACGAACACCCCGAAGCAGACTTTATGGATATGGCAATGCGCTTTATTGATATTCGTAAGCGTGTTTACACCTTCCCAAAGATGGGCGAAAAGGCATACTTTATTGCAGTTCCTACTTCTGCTGGTACCGGTTCTGAAGTAACTCCCTTTGCTGTTATTACCGATGGTGACACAGGTGTTAAATACCCCTTAGCTGACTACGAATTACTTCCCAACATGGCAATCATTGATACTGATTTCCATATGTCAGCTCCTAAGGGTCTTACCGCTGCATCTGGTATCGACGCTGTAACCCACGCTGTTGAAGCTTATGCTGCAATGCTCGCTACCGATTATACCGATGGTCTTGCTTTACAAGCTCTTAAGAACATCTTCAAATATTTGCCCCGTGCATACGAAAACGGTCAAACCGACGTAGAAGCTCGTGAAAAGATGGCTAACGCTGCTACAATGGCAGGTATGGCATTTGCTAATGCATTCTTAGGTGTATGTCACTCTATGGCTCACAAGCTCGGTGCTTTCCACCACTTACCCCACGGTGTTGCTAACGCTCTTATGATTGAAGAAGTACTCCGCTTCAACGCAAGCGAAGCACCTGCTAAGATGGGTACCTTCTCACAATATGACCACCCCCATACTCTTGCTCGTTATGCTGAAATCGCTGACTATTTAGGTCTTGGCGGTAAGACAGACGAAGAAAAACTCGAAAATCTTATTAAGGCTATTAACGAACTCAAAGCAACTGTTGGCATTAAGGAAACCATTAAGGATTACGGCATTGATGAAAATGCATTCCTTGAAAACATTGATGAAATGGTTGAACAAGCATTTGACGACCAATGCACAGGCGCTAACCCCCGTTATCCGCTTATGAGCGAAATTAAGCAAATGTATCTCAATGCTTACTACGGCAAGCACTTC
>JAZORK010000175.1:0-5111 GCA_045656485.1 Acutalibacteraceae bacterium
TTATGTTGAAAAGGGCGTTAAATCCACTAAAACAACACTTGTTAAATACAACGGTACTTGGTATTATGTAGAAAAAGGTATTAAGAAGACTGCTACTAAGCTTGTTAAGTATAATGGTAAATACTATTATGTTAAGAGTGGAAAGTGGGATTCTTCCGCTAAGGGAATTTTAAAGATTGGCGGCAAGTACTACTACATTAAGGGTGGTAAGTGGAGCAAAACTACAACACTTTATAAGAAGAGTGGCAAATACTACGCTGTTAAGAGTGGTATGTGGTATAAGAGCAAAGCAATTATTAAATACAATGGCAAGAAGTACTATGTAAACAAGGGCTACGCTCAAACCAAATACTCGGGTAAAGTTACTATTAGCGGTAAAAAGTATACCGTTAAAAAAGGTATAGTAAAATAAAGCACAAAACTCCTGCTTCGGCAGGAGTTTTGATTTATAAACGAATAATTAATGTGAGTATATGACACGGAGATAAATGTAAAATACCTTCATTCGTATGAATGAGGGTATTTTTTTGTTTTGAAGATGTCGGTGAATGTCGGTTTTAGGATGAGTATAATGGTAAACGCTGAAGGAGGAAACGCATATGCGACAGAACGACAAGTTACTTTATAATACCTTAAAAACCTTACTTAACGAAAAGCTATTGGCAGAAGAGGCACTTTCTTTAAAAGAAGAAGGGTTTAATATTAAAAACCCCACAAGAAAAACTGCTGTTATGGTAGCGCTTTACAAAAAGGCGATTTCGGGTGATCTTTCAGCTATAAAGGAACTTCGTTCAATCGTAAGCGAAAAAACCGAGGAAAAGCCGGAAGGCTTAAGGGCGGTGATGATTGTTGACGACATCCGAGATTAAAATTTCG
The DNA here is from genome assembly GCA_045656485.1 of Acutalibacteraceae bacterium. Classification (GTDB taxonomy): domain Bacteria; phylum Bacillota; class Clostridia; order Oscillospirales; family Acutalibacteraceae; genus UBA737. Next base: position 877 of record JAZORK010000175.1, read on the forward strand.
GCAATTGTCGGACAAGGTTATGAAGAATTTTGGAACTGCAAAAAGCGTTACCGTGTTTTAAAGGGCGGTAAGGGTTCCAAAAAATCGGCCACCACGGCGCTTAACTTTATTTTCAGACTTATGAAAGAAAAGGAAAGCAATTTGTTGGTTGTGCGGCAGGTGATGAATACCCACCGTGACAGCACCTTTGCACAGCTTAAGTGGGCACAGGAAAGGTTGGGTGTTGCAAAGTATTGGAGCAATACCGTAAGTCCTATGGAGATGGTTTACAAGCCTACGGGGCAAAAGATTATCTTTCGTGGATTTGATGATGTATTAAAGCTGGCTTCTACAACGGTTTCAAAAGGGTATCTCAACTATGTTTGGATAGAAGAAGCCTTTGAAATTGCCAACGAAGCCGATTTTGACAAGCTTGACCTTTCGGTGCCAAGGGGTAGGGTGCCTTCGCACCTTTACAAGCAAACAACAATAACCTTTAACCCGTGGAGTGAAAATCATTGGCTGAAAAAACGCTTTTTTGATGTACCTTCTTCTAATGTGAAAACATTTTCTACAAATTATTTGTGTAATGAGTTTTTGGATGAAACTGACCGACTTATCTTTGAACGAATGAAGCAAACAAATAGAAGAAAGTACGAGGTCGCAGGTCTTGGGAATTGGGGTATTTCCGAAGGTCTGGTATTTGAAAATTGGTCGGTGGGGGAAGTGCACATACCAAGTGAGGAAGAGTATATGTGGAAGAGTTTTTTTGGGCTTGACTACGGTTATACCAACGACCCTACCGCATTTATAGCCTTTAAGGCAAACCCCATTAAAAAACAAATTTATATTTATAAAGAGTTTTACCAAAAGCGTATGCTTAACTGCGATATTGCCGAGAAAATCAAATCTTTAGGTCTAGCAAAGGAACGCATACGTGCTGACTGTGCCGAGCCAAAATCCAATGACGATTTGCGCCGTTTGGGCATTGGTAGAATAACCCCTTCGGTTAAAGGTAGGGATAGTATTTTAAATGGTATATCGGCCATTTGTGAATACACGATTACTGTAAATCCTGCTTGTGTGAATATGATAAGGGAGCTTTCTTCCTACGTTTATGATGATAAACGCAATGAAAACGGTATGAAGCTGCCTAAGGATAGTGAAAATCATCTTTGTGATGCGCTTCGCTATGCATTTGAAGATGTTAAGTTTTTCAAACCGGTAAAGGATACCCGGGGACATATAACTGCAAGTGAGATTACAAAAAACGATATTAACGGAGGATGGGACCTATGATTTTATTTGGAATGATTTTTATAGCGGCGGTAAGCTTTTTAATCGGCTTTTTGGTGGGTGTTAAAGATGATGTGCCGACTAAAAAATATAAATTTGAAACAAAAACTGACGAAGATTCCTTGAAACTTCAAAAAGAATATGAAAACTTTTTAAACTATGACGGAAGTCTTCAAGAGTAAAGAAATGGAGATTTAAAATGTCAGAAAATATTAATTTGCAAGAGGCTCTACCACAAGCCGAAGAAATCACAACTGACAATACCGGTAGGAATGAAAATGAATTTTTTGTTCCTGTAAAATTTAATAAGCAAGTTTTGAATCTTAATTTAGAAAAGGCACAAGAATTGGCACAAAAGGGTATGAAATTTGACACTATTGCAAAGGATTTCGAGGCGCTTAAAAATTTAGCTAAAGCGGACGGAATGAGCGTGGGCGAATTTATAGCGACTATTGAGTGCCAAAGAAGAAATAACCGCCAAACCGAAATTTTGAGTAAATGTGGCGATGACACCGAATTTGCGGAATATGTATTACAGCTTGAAAAGGGCAAAGGCGAAGACGTTAAAGGATTTTCTGAGCTTTGTGACAATTTTCCGCAAATAAAGAGTGTTGACAATTTGCCCGAAAGCGTTGTAGAGGCGGCTAAAATGAAGGGTACTTTGCTACTTGATGAGTATTTAAGATACCTTCACAACCAAGATGTTTTGATGAAAAACAGTATTAAAAAACAGCAAGAATCCAGAGAGTCTGCAATGGGTTCAATGCTAAGTAAAAAAGGGGCGGTGAGCCCCGAAACCGCCGAGTTTTTAAAAGGACTTTGGCGAAGATAAAAAATTTTTAGGAGAATGATTTATGTCAATTAATTCTATTGAAAATGCAGTAAAATATTCAAGCGAGCTTGATAAAATGTTTGCTCAAAAATCGGTTACCGGCTTTTTTGCCGATAATGCTCTTGCAGCAAAGTTTGTAGGCGCTAAAACTGTTATTATTCCTGACGTTGATTTTCAAGGTCTTGCAGATTACGACCGTGACACCGGTTTTACTAAAGGTGCCATTACTGTTAGTAATAGTTCTTACACAATGTCTATGGACCGTGCACGTTCTTTACAAATTGACCGTGAAGATATGGACGAAACAGGTATTGCAAACCTTGCTGGTAAAATTTTGGGCGAATATGTTCGCACCAAGGTTGTGCCTGAATGTGATGCCTACGTGCTTTCTAAGCTTGCAGGTTTGGCAGTAGCACGTTCTAACGTAATAGACGGCGACGTTGCAAAACCTTTTGAAGCTCTTTGTAGTCTTATCAACGAGGTTCAGTCTTTAGTAGGCTATGATGAGGAATTGGTGGGTTTTGTAGATAACTATATGTATGCTGCTTTCCAAAACTCTACCGAAATTGCTAAGCTTATTACAGTAAGTGATTTTAAGCAGGGTGATATTTCACTTAAGGTTAAGTCAATAAACGGTGTGGCAATTATTCCCGTTGCAAGTGAGAGAATGAAAACTGCTTACGAATTCCATGATAACGGTTTCAGACCTGCCCAAAAATCACGCGAAATTTATATGCTTGTAGCACCAAAAACTGCTGCACACTTAGTTAAGAAAACCGAAAATATGCGTATCTTCACACCTGAACAAAACGTTGAAGCCGATGCGTATAAGTTTGATTACAGAATTTACTATGACGTATTTGTAAACAAAAATGGTCTTGATGCTATTTGGGCTTGGGTTTCACCCGAAGTTGCAATTACTACTAATCTTACAGATAAAAACGTAACTGCAGGTTCTATTACAGGTTCACTTTCGGTTACCGCAACAAGTACAGCAGCTCTTACTTACCAATGGTATCAGTGTGCTAACGAAAGCGGCGCAAATGCTGTTAAATTAGCGGGCGAGAATACTGCTAGTATGAAGATTCCCACAACATTGGAATCAGGTAAGTACTATTACTTTGTAAAGGTAATTGCCGACGGCGTTGCAGGCGTTAACTCGGCTGTGGCAACTGTTACAGTTTCCTAATATTTACAATTCGTAAGGGAGATTTATTCTCCCTTACGGAGAAGGAGATGATAATATGACTTTACTACCTAATGAGATATTTGCAGAGTATAAAGCAGGAGTGCAGTTTAAGTCGGTACTTGGCAAACGAGGTATGTATGAGCAAAACCGCATTAACGAGCGTTTTTACATTGGTGACCAATGGTACGGTGCAAAATGTGGTAACGACCGCCCGCTCGTTCGCCATAACATTATAAAGCGTATTGGCGATTATAAAATGTCACAGGTGTTAAGCAGTCCTGCTAGTGTTGAATTTTCGGCAGAGGGTGTGCCGCTTGCACGTGATGTTGCAATCTCAAAGCAAACGGCATTTGACGGTACACTTAATGAAGTTGAACTTGTAACCAAGGCCTTTGGAAAATATTTTAACACAACCTGTGAACGCCTAAATTTTGGTGATTTGCAGGATAAGGTGCTTAGAAATTCTTATGTTTCAGGTACGGGTGTTCTTTATACCTATTGGGACAGTACGGTTGAAACCGGGCTTTTTGCCGATGATTTTAAAAGGGTTAAAATAAAGGGTGACATTTGCTGTCAGGTGTTGGACATTGAGGATGTTTATTTTGGTGACAACTATATAGAAGATGTGCAAATGCAGCCTTTTATTATAATTTCATCTACTGTAGATACCGAAACTGTTATACGAGAAGCAAGACTGAACGGCGCAAATATTACCGATTTAAAGCGAATAGAGGAGCAGGGTAGAGATGGTAAGACCACCCTTCTTACAAAGCTTTTTAAGGAATATAAAGCCGACGGAAGCTATACAATTAAATGTGTAAAGGTATGTGAAGCCGCAGTTGTGCGTCCCGTTTTTGATACTAAGCTAAGGCTTTATCCGATTTCGGTTTTTAAGTGGGAATGTAAAAATAATTCACCTTACGGAGAAAGCGAAATCAC
>JAZORK010000176.1:0-2918 GCA_045656485.1 Acutalibacteraceae bacterium
TAAGGCACTTCAAACTTCTGATATGCAATTGCTTTTCGATACATTAAAGAAACGAAATCCCATTACTAAAAAATCTGAGAAACTCTGTTGGAAAGCATTGGAGCAGGAGTTGACAGTGACCCGAGAAAAGCGAGCGGCAGATGTTCTCAAGACAGTAATTGAATCTGACCTGGTACCAATTCCGCCGCAAGTCGAAGGGTATTATCAATTGTATTGTACAACGCCTGAACTGATCTACCCTAATGGCGTGCCGATTCGGGAATTCTTGGAATTAGAGTATGCTCAATTTTTGGCAGCAATTGATTTTCTGTATCCTGAAGCAGAGTTCTCTACAGAACATGGTGTAAAGGGAGAAGAATATGATAATATTATCTTTGTGATCAGCAAAGGTTGGAGTCAATATCAGTTTGAAACCTACGCGCCTATGATTAACGGCTCTGTACCTATTCCAAGAGGAAAAGAAGCTTCGTTTGAACGCAATCGTAACCTGTTCTATGTGTGCTGTTCTAGACCCAAAAAAAGATTAGTATTTTTTGTGTCTGTTCCAATGACTGCTGCTTTTCGCGGTTTTCTAAGTGATCTTGTTGGTGAAGAAAATATTCTTACCTATAGTGAATATATAGGCCGTGTGTAGAGACAGTACCAAAGGAGTATCAAGCAGCATAATTAGGTAAGCCTATGGCAGAGTGAATTAAAGTATTTAATAACCGAAAATACCCGGCGGTGAGACCGATTTAGTCTTACCGCCGGGTGGCTGGTTGTGGCAGCAACACGCATTTTGTCACAGGATATCTACTGATTATTCTTTACGCTCTTCTGATTATGAAAAGGCGTAGAGATACATGGACGAAGGAAAAACCAGGGTAAAGTCGTATAACAATTATATTTATGTCGTTGGTTCGTTCGTTGGTTCCTTTTGGCGTTTTTCAGTGTTTTTCGGGATTTTTGACTGTAAAGCTTGACCGAAAAAGTTTTGGACTGTGTAAAAATAATGGAATTAAATAACGTCCATTACTTCAAATATTTCCATTATTTCAAGGAAAAACTGTAATTATGGACGCTATAAAGTTAATGGAAGAAAAATTTGGTTAACTGTTAATCCGCAGGTCGTTGGTTCAAGTCCAACAAGGGGAGCCAAAAAAAGAACGAAGCGATCGCTTCGTTCTTTTTTTATGTCAAATTCGCATGAATTTCACTATAATTCGAGCGCAGCGAGTTATCATTTCGCGAAGCGAATGCCAAACGCATTCTTACGCGAATTTGAATTATAGTTCGCTATCGCTCACATTATAGCGCCTGCGGCGCATTATAACTCGCTTTGCTCGAATTAATTCCGCGCCGTTTCGGAAGTAAGCATGACGCAGTTGCCTAGCACGGGGAGTAAAAAAAGCACTTGCAGAAGCAAGTGCTTTTTTAAGTAAATCCACACTTCGGGTGGGTGAAATGATACGATTGCGTAGACTAGAGTTGGTTTATAATGTTTTGCTTTCTTTAACTTTTTCTATCCACGTTAAAACATCTTCACAATAATAGTTTTCAGGGTTGTTTATTACTAATTCAAGTAATCCGTCAACAAAGTCGCGCGCATTTATCAAAGTGAAAAGCGAACTTCCGCAGAAAACTTTTTTGACCTCGCATGCTTTTGGAAAGGTTTGGTCGGTAACCAGTTTTCCAAATTGAAATCTTATTAGTGTATGTTTCTTTCCACCGTTTTTTTCTTCTTGAAGCTGGCGTGCGTGTTCTCCCAGCATAGAGTGAGTGACCAACGGCTTTAATAATTCATCCTTTTTAGGCGAGTTGTCAAGCAAAGAAATAATTCTTTCCGCGTAAAGCGCTTCTACGAAGTGCTTAAAAGTATTGACTTTTAAGTCAACGCCCATAAACAAAATTTTTCCGTCCAGCTCGTATATTTTTTGCCAGGGTGAACCGGTAGAAAAAGCATATTCGCCGTATACGTGCGGTCTTGGCGTTGACGAAACGTGCGTTGACGTTATTTCTTTTGCGTGTTTGCCTATTGCGGCAACACTATGCGTTGCTTGGTCTGAACGCAAAGCGTTTTTTCTTAATCTGAACGTTTCGGTAATTATTCCAACGTCTGAAGGCGACGTGTTTTTGTTCCAAGTTTTATAAGCATCATAAAAATTCTTCTGAACAAGTGTAGGAACTACTGCTGTGCCGTTTGGAAGAACTGCATCTAAAACCCCGTCGATAACGGCATCTGCACCGCCTTCAACGAAGCCAAAGCTTTTAAGTGAGGAGTGAAATAATAATACCTCACCGTTTTCCACGCCTAACTCCTTTAGTGATTCAGTTATGATTGTTTTTGTAACCATAATTATCTCCTTTAAAATATCAAATAAACCCGGTCAGCTTGAGATTCTGCGAAAAACTAAAGAAACTTTATGGAACTATAACACATATAATCGGGATAGTCAATACTTTTTATTATACAAATTAAAATGGTGCCGAGGTGCGTAAACGACTGTATTTTCGGAAGTAAGCGTGACGCAGTTGCCCGGCCAAACTTCATTAAATATTCGGTTACCTATCACGCAATTTATAACACACTGATACAGTCCGACTATCAGTATGTTGGTGCGTTTTTGCCGATAGCCACATATGTGCCTGTGTTATTGGTAGTATACGGCAAGCAGCTTACGCGAAAGGTAAATTATGAAACCGGTGCAAAATGATGAACTATGCGTTAATAGGGGAGAGAATCAAAGGAATTATAATTGATGTTTTGACCAGCATCATTTATCTTCCGGCCTTTTTCCTCGCTTTTTCATATTTGTTCGAATTTCTCGATCGAGTGAAATAAAAATCCTAGACTGCTAATCTTACGATTGGCAGTCTTTTTGTTGTGTCAGACATAATTGTGAACAAGAAATGTTCACGAAGTGATTGAAAAACACAAG
>JAZORK010000177.1:0-4242 GCA_045656485.1 Acutalibacteraceae bacterium
CAGTAAGCTCGCCAATTTTCTTATCAGAAATGGTGTAAGCACCTGATTTTGTAGATAAATCAATTACACCGTCAGTTTCGGTAATTAATTTACCTTTATACTGACGAACATAAGCTTTAGCGCTATCTTTAATATTAAAGACACCTGCCTCACTGCTAAACTGAACAAAATCCGGAGCATCAGTCTTAGCAGTTATATACCACTTACCGCCGCCAAAATCAAAACTATCAAAATTAGTTTTAACAGCATATGGTAAGTTAACAGTGCTGGCAATCATAAGTTGTAAAGCACCATTAAATACAGAAACACCTTGATAGTTTGCTAAAGACAATGTTTTAGCATTTAAAATGTTAATGTTGATGTTGCCGTTAAAGGTAAATCTATTATCGGGTCTGAAACCGGTAAGGAGAAGCGGTACTATAGCATCCTTATTGTCAACAAGAATATTGATATCGCCATTGTAGGTACCATTACCAAAGTTGGACATAAGGAAGAGCTTACCTGTTTTAAACTGACCTTTGATTTCGAGAGTGAAATCCTTGTCATATTTTGAAACACCCTTACCACCGATATATAATTCGGGAACATTTACAACCGAACCTTCATCGAATACTATGTTATGGTGACCTAATCTTGCGGCACCGTACATATATTCAACAGTAAAGTTAACGTTCTTAAATGTCATATCACCAGCAGCATCCCAGAAGTCATACTCGTAAAGAGTACCCTTCTCTTTGGGATCGGTAGAATCTACAATCACCTTACAGCTGTAAGCTAAGGGCTCAGGTTGTGAGTTAGAGGAATCCTTTGTGGTAAGGTCCTTCCATTCAACCTGTTCGCCAGATTTAATGAATACATAAACTGTATCTTCTGCACCGTAACCGTCAGCTTTAATAAGCTTAGTAACGTCAGCAAACGTCTTAACAGGTGTCTCAAGTGTACCATAACCTTCGGGACGCTTGTTTGCAGGAACAGTTTTACCTTTAGAGCTTATAAAGTATGAGTTTTCAGGATAAACAATTTCCTCAACTTCGCCATCGGTACCATCGCCAACTTCACCCTCTGTACCGTCTACAGTTTCACCACCGGATTCAGTACCGATTTGTACATCTTCGGCTGCGGCGGGAACTGTGCCGAACACAGTAAGAAAAGTTGTTGCAAGGATTGCTAAAGCTACTAAAATGCTAAGCAATTTGTAAACTTTCGTTTTCATAAAAATCCCCTTTTCGTATATTTTGAAATTTATATTGAATATCATACGATATTATTCCCACTTCTTAATACAGAAATGTTGATAAAGCATATATACTGTGCCTATCAAAACTAAGACGATAACAAAGTATACCCATAACATTGCCGAGCTCATACCATAAGCTTGATCTCTCATCCAGTTGTATGCTTCAGCTACAAGCTTATTGTCAAGGCTAACGAACAATTCAATCATAGTATAAATAATTACGAGTGAAATAATATGTCTTAGACTGGGTACGGTAATTAGCCAGAATTCTTCCCACTTATTAGCACCTTCAATTTTAGATACTTCATACATTGAGCCGGGAATACTTTGCAAACCTGCAAGGAAAAGAATAGTTTGTACACCGCACTTCCAAATCAAGCTGGTTGTATTAGCAAGTAAGAATGTTAATATTGGAGAAATTCCTTCAGGAATGCCAAGACCTGCAATAATCTCAGCATAGTTAATAAGACCTTCTGTTTCACCAGAACCTGTAGAGAATAACGGAAGTTTAACAAAATCACTATTGAGCATATCCATAACAACCGAGTTAGAAATAATAATTGGTAAGAAGAATATTGCTCTGAAAATAGTTCTGCCTTTAAAGCTTTGGTTAAGTAAAACCGCAAGTATAAGGCTTAATGCAATAATAATCGGTAATGAATAACACATCATACCAATAGAATCGCGCAAATTATCTACATATTTAGGGTGAGTTGTAAATAATTCTTTAAAATATTTAATACCTAAAAATTTGGTATCGATGCCACCAACTTCAATTGAAACATCATTGAAGGCGTACCAAATTGAGCTTATAAGGGGAACAATAAAGAACAAAATCAAACCCAAAGCCCAATGCGCAACGAAGGTATAACCTGCGCGGTTGCGCACTCTTTCCAAACTTCTAATGCGTTTTTTTGCCATATTGTCCCTCCTATCCTACTTTGTATTCACAAGGTTGTAATTGGCCTACAGGGCTATTAGCAGCCTTTGTTGAAAGATTTGTATAAATTACAACGCCGTTTGCAAATTCCGATTTAACAACACGACTATTTACAAATTCAAAATTAACTAATGCAGAATCTGCAACCGAATTATAAACTTCAATAAACTTATCGTTTACCAAAATGTCATTAATCCTTTTAACGTTATCTTCAAATACGGTAGCATATAGCTTGTATTCATCAAAATCGTCAGAATCTGCTACGAAGTCATTGGTAAGGCAGAAATCAATACCCATACCGTAAGCTATTGATTTAGCAACTTCCATCTTTAAGTTATTTGCGGTATTAACCGAATCAGAGTAAATGGGCAAATAAGAATGGAATACCATTTGATAGAATGGAACGGTGCGATCAAATGCATCGTAATTACCAGTAGTTGCCGAAACATCAAATATTAAATCAGAAGCGCAAGCCGCATAAATGTTACCACCTGCTACTGCAGTAGTGTAACCGTTCTTCTTAGCGGAAGCGAGAACAGCTGTAGCATCATTTTCCATTTTATAACGGTTAATATATGCTGAATTCTTATAGTCTGAATAAGAATATTCGCCCAAAGAACCAAAGCTTACAGCTGTTGCAGAATATTTATCCGCCTTATTAATTGCCTTTTCGCCCGCTTTGATTAAATTATCACGGCCAAGCAAATAATAAACATTGTCTTCATCCTGTACTCTTGTGGGTGAAAGCGGATAAACTTCAGCTTTGTATTGAATAGCGGTTTTAGCAACGTCGTTAATAAGCGAGAAACCATAACCTGATTTTGTGTAATTAACAATATCAAAATCAAGGAAGAGGTTTGTATCCTTACAGTAATCAATAAGGGAAGCTAAATCCTTTTTACTACCATAGGTGGACAAATAATTTTTACCACCAGCAATTGTACCGGGACGTAAACCGTTATCACTATAACCTGAAAGTCTAACCTGTGGTAAAACACCATTATCGGCCTGTAACTTTTCAAGGATTTTCTTTGCTTCAGAGAAGGTTGTAAGAGAATCAACCTTTTGATAAGGAACACCAAAGAAAGACTTAGTAATATTAGTACCACCAAGCAAAGTCACGCTGTAAGGCGATGCTTTTGCTTCGGATTTCTTAAGCTGACCCTTGTCAATTAAATATGACTGATACTTCTTAGCCATACCATTATAGTCAGCTTCGTCACCCAATAAAGGATAATATGAAACCGAGAATGACTGACCCGAAATTTCATCGTTTACACGTTGTGATACCTTGAAGACATCCTGTCCGTAATACTCATACATAAATGAGTCATAACCACGAACATAGAAATTGGGGTAAATTATTGAATAATGAGTTCTATCGTTAGCGGCCTCAGCTTTAATTGTAGCAGCGCCAGCATTTTCTTCAATAATAGCAAGTATACCCTTGCCCTCAGAATAAGAACCGAATACGGGCATACGGATTTCTTCATTATCGTTTCTAGAAATCGGAACACGTGAAGTGGGGTCAAAACCATAAATAGTGCCTTCATAAGTTTGCACACCCATAGCTGTTTCCTTAGCGCTCATCAAAGCACCAGGGCCTGTAGGAACAACCAAGTTAGCATTCTTTTCTGTGTTTCCAACGCTACAGAAGTTAGGATTAACACTTACAGTAACAAGTTTAAAGTCAGTGCCATCTTCCATAATGTTTGCAGAGTCAACTGTAACAGTAATATGGTCATCTTCGAGTTTATATTCGACAGGAACCATAATCTTATACTTTTCAAAGAAGTAACAAACACGAATACCATTTTCAATTGCTATACAGTTGATATATCCGTCTTCTTCCATTTGAGAAGCACTTGAAATAGGTGTTGACCAGTTAAGGGTTTTTGTATCAAGAACAGAAATATAAATTGGGCTAGAACCATTAATACCAACCTTACCGTTTAAATATGATTGATATAAAATATCAGACCAATATTCGCCGTCCTTATGTTTAAGTAAAACAGAGCATGCTTGAGCATCCCACTCTAACTTATAATTTGAGTTTGAAGCAAGT
>JAZORK010000178.1:0-5970 GCA_045656485.1 Acutalibacteraceae bacterium
CGCCGAAGGTGTATTCTTTACCACCCTCGAGGTCGCAGTAAGAAGTCTTAACATAAACCTTCTTGTCGCGAATAATTTCGCCGCCCCAATCTGAGCAGTAGTAATCAGAACCAATCTTGAATAAGCCCTTGATAGCTGTAAGGCCGTCAACATAAATCTTGTCGTCGCGGATTTCAATAAATGAGAAACCGTCAGCGTCACGGATTTCGCCACAGTGGTTGCAGTCGATATCGTATTCAGTGTTGTAATAGTGACCGTTTGTTTCGCGAACTTCATAGCAGAGGTTGCAATCAGTGTCGCAAGCGTTGTCATATTCGTGTTCGCAATATTCAGGAACTTCACGGATAACGCCGCAGTTGTTACAATCAGCATCGAAAATGTTGTCGTAAACGTGGTCGCCTACTACACGTGTTGCACCACAAATGTTACATGTAGCATCGCAACCGTGGTCATAAACGTGGTCAGCTACTTCACGAGCGTCGCCGCAAATGTTACAGTTAGCATCACAAGCATTGTCATAAACGTGGTCAGCTACTTCACGAGCTTCGCTACAAATGTTACAGTCAGCGTCACAAGCGTTGTCATAAATGTGTTCGCCTACTACGCGGATTTCGCCGCACTTGTTACAGTCAGCATCACATGCATTGTCATATGCGTGCTTACAAGCTGCATCACGGGTAGCGCCGCATTCGTTACATTCAGCATCGTATTCATCATCATAAACGTGGTCAGCCACTTGACGACCTAAACCACATACATTACAGTTAGCGTCACAAGCGTTGTCATAAACGTGGTCAGCTACTTCACGAGCTGCGCCACAAACGTTACAGTCAACATCGCAAGCGTTGTCATAAACATGGTCTGCTACTTCACGAACTGCGTCGCAAACGTTACAGTTAGCATCGCAAGCGTTGTCGTAAACGTGGTCTGCTGCTACACGGATTTCACCGCAAAGGTTACATTCAGCATCGCAGTCGTTGTCATATTCGTGTCTGCAAGCAGCATCACGGATGTGACCGCATTCGTTACACTCAGCATCATATTCGTCATCATAGGTGTGAGGTAACTTAGAATCTGCATCTTCTCTTGTGTCAGCAGCACCGCAAGCACAAGTACCGGTTTCAGTACCATTTGCTGTACAGGTAGCATCGCCGTTTGAAGTGTAGTTTTCGTAAGTGTGGTCTAACTTAGAATCTGCAACTTCTCTAGTATCGGTAGCACCGCAAGCACAAGTACCAGTTTCGGTACCGTTTTCAGTGCAAGTTGCATCGTTGTTAGAGGTGTAGTTTTCATAAGTGTGGTCTAACTTAGAATCTGCATCTTCTCTTGTGTCTTTTGCACCGCAAGCGCAAATACCTGTTTCGGTACCGTTTGCTGTACAGGTAGCATCGCCGTTTGAAGTGTAGTTTTCATAAACGTGAGCAGGAACTTCGCGAGCTTCGCCACATACGTTACAGTCAGCATCGCAAGCGTTATCGTAAACGTGGTCAGCTACTTCACGAGCTTCACCACAAAGGTTACAATCCTTATCACAAGCATTGTCATAAGCATGTTCACAAGGAACTTCTTCTTGAGCTAATGTGAATGTCATTAAGCCAGGTGTGGGAACAGAACCACGTGGGCTTGAATCATATGTTACTCTAAAGTATTTTGCACCTTCAGCGCCCTTTAATGTAGCAACCTTATAGCTACCCTTAGCTAACCAACCAGAGCCTTCGCCTACAGCTGTATAACTGCCGTCTTCCATAAAGAATTGTACGAATATTTCAACGCCCTCTTCAACAATAATTCTATCAAAGTTAGCGATTTCGTAGGTGTAATATGTAGCAAGACGAGTTGCGTGAGCACCTAAGCAGGTGTCAACCTTATAAGGAGCACCATTGATAGTACCAGAAACTAAGGTAGGAGTTAAAACGCCGTTTTCAACAACGTCTTCAGGGATCTTAACTGCTAATTTAAATGATAAACCATCAGCAGGAGGAGTAGTAGCACCGTTAGCGCTGTCAAATGTCACCTTAAAGAAACCATCTTTAACGTAACCGCCCAAGCTGTTGATTTTTTTACTTTCAGGTCCCATAATCCAGCCTGAACCACCGCTGTAAGTCTTGTCAGCCTTAAAGAACTGAACGAATGCACGGCAACCTTCAGCTACAGTAATTTCTTCGATATCAGTAGGATTGAAAGTAGTTACAGTGTAAAGACGAATATCGTGAGGACCTACACAAGTATCAAGTGTATTAGGAGCACCGTTAACAGTACCTGAAGCCATTACGGGATGTAAGATACCATCTTTAATTACGTCTTCAGGTTCAACATAATCTTCAGGGAATTGAACAAGTGTCAATGTACCTGCGGGACAATCTGCAGGACCAAAAGGATCCGAATTAGCAGCATCGCCAACAACGATTCTGAAGTAGGTTGCCTTTGCAGCAGCAGGGAAAGACTTAATAGTCTTTGTGCCAGTTTGCCAACCTGTTTCACCTAAGTATTTGCCGTCAGCATCCCAGAAGTGACCAACACATCTGAAACCATCAGCAATTACAAACTTTTCATATTTGTCAACTTCAAACTGAGTCTTAGTGTAAATACGGTTTGTAGCGGATACAAATTTACCGTCGAGCGCACTAGCAATTTGACCTGCAATCATAACAGGAGTAGTAACACCATCTACGGTTACATCCTGATCTGCCTTATATAATGCAACAACATCGGAAGCAAGGTTAGCTGCAGTACAAACATCGTTATTAGTTGTATCTTTTAAAATAACTCTGAACTGAGCAGCATTGCCAGCTAAGCTTGCAATTTTTACTTCAGGCTCCGATTGATAATTACTGTTTTTGATGTAATTACCTTCAGCATCGAAGAAGAAGAAGTTTGCTTGATAAGGAGAAGCAACTACTGCCTTTTCAAATTCAGCCACTTTATACATTGTTTCAGTATAAACACGGCCGTTATTTGTAGTTTGAACTATGGCAGCACCATCCTTTTCATAAACGTTACCTTGTGAAAAAGTGGGATATACAATATCGCCATCAATCACATCGGCGTGTGCTGTGGTCATTGCGCAAAGGCAAGTAGACATAATAATTGCCATTGTTAAAACAATACCAAGCACCTTGTAGATTTTCTTTTTCATAAAAAATCTTCCTTTCAATAAAAATTTTTCCAGTATTGCGGGTAAAAGACCCGACTTAACACCAATGTAATTTTACACCCGTTTCAAGTCTTTGTCAATGTAATTTTAATTTTTTGTTCATTTTTTGTGCATTTTTTACAATCGAGTAGTTTTTTTATGTTCATTTCATTAATTTGGTAGTATTCACGGCTTAAAACCACCACAACATATAGATTTCACTGTGGTTTGTGATGCGAAATTCGGAATTATTTTATATATTTATATAGGCACTTTGTAGTAGCTAACTGTATTCATCTGTGGGGGTTGTGTAAAATAAAACGGGAGCCAAAACGGCTCCCGCAGGGAAAATCTTTATAAATTTATTTAATCCTTTTTTCATCCGGTTTTGCGCGAGTTGTTATAATAGGCAATGCCAGAACAAAAAAGGCAATAAGAGCACATTCGCGCCTTAGTGTTGAATTGTAGAAGGTTAACACAACACACATAATTGAATATATTATTGCCATTTGGCAATAAAGCTTATTACCTTTACCGCTTTTAAACACCTTTAATGCGGTGAAAAAGGCAATAACATAAAAAACAAGATAGAGCGCCAAACCAACATAACCCGTTTCTAAAAACAGGAATGCACTGTTAAACCAAGAATAATGCAAATCGCCATAAGCTTCAAAAAATGGAGTGTTACATATTGCAAAAGCCGAGGTATCGGCATTGCCGAGCCCCATCCCGAAAAGCTTTTGTGGCAGGCTTGTCAAAAAGGTTTGGGATATAGTAGGGATTGCCGTAAAACGACTTAAATCGTTAGTAGAGGAATAATTTGTGGTAAAAATTAATTCCATAATTCTGTCAACCGATAAATTTTGCTTTTGACCAAAGATTATGGTTAAAACAACATTACCTAACGCCAAGAAAACAGATGCCATTAAAATTAAAACAAATTTTCGCCACGAGAACTTTGTAAGCACGGCCGAAAGGATTAATATAATTACAAATATAACAAAGAAAAACTTAAGCTCTGCCATAGCGGATATAATGAGCGCCGTCGCACTTTTAACAAGGCATAGCCATGCCTTTTCCTTGCCCTCCATATAAAACAAAACCGATTTACTTACTATTAATATAAAAAATATGGTTGAATAACCGTTGCAGCCACGCTCTACACCAAAAATACCGCCTAAAAAGTCCTGCTTTAAGCCTTGCACAAAAAACTGATAAAATGTTACCACTGCATTAACCCAAAACAGCCACTCCATAAGCCTTAATGCCGTTTCTACAATATCTTCATCAAAAAAGGTGGCAAAGGCTATAAAGCCAACATAAAACCTGAAAAGGTTTCTAAATCCCCACAAAAAATAAAAAACCGACTGAAATTTAAAGACATAAACAATTAAGGTGTAGACCAACCATAGCACTATGTAGGCTATAAACGGCGACAGTTTTCTATCTATAAGCCATTGCTTACGGAAAATGAGCATAGCCAATACCGCTACCCAGGCTAAATCCAAAGAATATTTGAAAAATGACGGAACATTTAAAAAGTCTATAACAAAAGAAAGCAAAAACGGAACGGCAAAAATATAAATAGAAAGCCATTCAAGCGGGGTATGCTTTTTTATATAAATTTTTCCATCCTTACTAATCATTAAACATTTCTCCCACGCAAATTACCTTTGTGTTTTATATGCGAGCATTATACGGCAAACACCAAACAAGCGAAGCTTTAAAAAATACCAAAACAATCGTGAAAAGCGACTTAATCGCTTTAAAACGTCCTTTGTTAATACGCTGTGCAAGGTTTTATCAACAAAAATCGACATAAGCTCTTGACTTTTTTCACTTTTGGGCATCGTAGAAGCGACAAGCCGCTTCATACCCGAAATAACATACATTAAATACCTTGCCTTAAGATTTGTAGCCACGGCTTCGGGATAACCCGCTTCCATGCAAAGCGTAACACCCTTTTCCAAAAATGCGTTGCAAAGCGCCTGCCTGCCTTTTTTGTATTTTCTAGAAAGAGAGCCTTCATTTTCACAATAATAATATAGGCTTTCAGGGATTATGCTAACACTTTTTATATGCGCAAAAATTTGTAGCATAAAAAAGGCATCTTCGGACAATAACTGCCGTTCGGAATAAAAACGTATATTATTTGAATTTATAATATCAAGGCTTAGCATTTTGCCCCAACAGCTGATGCCAACGCCCATTTTATATGTAAAAATACCCGAAAGCACAACGCTAACCTCTGCACCATTAAAGAAAAGCTTATCACAAGGCATAGCTTTAGGTACTATTTCACCCTTAGGGTCCTGATTAAAACGACCGAACATAACCATATCGGCATTATCTATCTTTTGCCTTGCCACACATTTTTCTATTGTGGTGTTTTCGATATAATCGTCACTATCGACAAACAAAACAAACTTACCCGTAGCATTTTGAAGACCTGTGTTACGTGCTAAGCCCGCCCCACTATTTTCTTGGGACAAAAGCTTTATTCGGTCATCTTTTTTAGAATATTCTTCACAAAGTAAAAGTGAGTCATCGGTAGAGCCGTCGTTAACGAGTATAAGCTCCAAATTTTTATAAGTTTGTGCCACAATACTTTCGATACAACGCGCCAAATATTTTTGGGCATTGTACACAGGCACTATTACCGATACTTTTTCACTCATTTTAATCTTCCTTTAAAAGCGCCTTTACACCATTTGCCCAGTCATATTCCAAAGCGTACTCACGGGTATTTATATTGCTGTCTTCAAGCGCCTGCTTTATCAAGCGGTTAATATTACCCTCGCTAAAATCATTCAGATAATAAAAACCTTGCTTTTTTA
>JAZORK010000179.1:0-1327 GCA_045656485.1 Acutalibacteraceae bacterium
TACAAAACGTGGTAAAGATTTGCGAAAGGTAATCGCCAAAAAATTCAACTTTGCTTCACTCGAATTCCAGTCACTTGAAGGTATTATTGAAGCAATAGGTCTACCGAAAGATAAACTTTGTACTTACTGTTGGGACGGAAAGGAATAATAAAATGGATAATTCACAATCAAAATCTTATGCTGATGCCGGCGTTGACATTACCGCTGGCTACAAAGCAGTTGAACTTATGAAAAAACATATTGGCAGAACACGCAACGAAGGCTGTCTTGATGACGTTGGCGGCTTTGGCGGTTGCTTTGGTTTGCCTATGGGTTATGAAGAACCCGTGCTCGTTAGCGGTACTGACGGCTGCGGCACCAAAGTTAAGCTTGCTATTTTAATGGACAAGCATGATACTATCGGTGTTGATGCTGTTGCAATGTGTGTTAACGATATTATTTGCTGCGGTGCAAAACCTTTATTCTTCCTTGATTACATTGCTTGCGGCAAAAATATTCCCGAAAAGATTGCCGAAATTGTAAGCGGTGTTGCTGAAGGCTGTGTACAGTCTGGTGCGGCTTTAATCGGTGGTGAAACTGCCGAGCATCCCGGTATGATGCCTGAAGACGATTATGACCTTGCAGGTTTCGCAGTAGGTATTGTTGATAAAAAGAAAATCCTTGATAACACCAAAATGCAAAAAGGCGACGTTGTAATTGCCTTAGCTTCTAGCGGTGTTCACTCAAACGGTTTTTCACTTGTTCGCAAGGTTTTCGATGTTGAAAACTGCGACCTTAATAAAACTTATGAAGAACTTGGTGGCAAATCAATAGGCGAAACCCTTTTAACACCTACCAAGATTTATGTTAAATCTATTTTAGCACTTTTAGAACAGGTAGATGTTCGTGCTATTTCCCACATTACAGGCGGTGGCTTCTATGAAAATATTCCGAGAAGCTTACCCGATGGTTTTGGTGCTGTTATCGAAAAGAAGAGCATTAAAATTTTACCGATTTTTGATTTGCTTCAAAAAGTTGGCAACATTCCCGAAAGAGATATGTTCAACACCTATAATATGGGCGTTGGTATGAGCGTTGTAGTGCCTGCCGAAGAAGCCGAAAAAGCATTAGAAATTTTAAATGCTAACGGCGAAGATGCTTATATTATTGGTAAAATCGAAAAATCTGACACAAAAATCACAATTATTTAAGGTGTATTATGAAAACTAACATTGCAGTTTTAGTTTCGGGCGGCGGCACAAATTTACAAGCGCTTATAGATGCCCAAAATGACGGCATTATAAAATCGGGTGAAATTAAACTTGTAATTTCTAACAACCTTGACGCC
>JAZORK010000180.1:0-7563 GCA_045656485.1 Acutalibacteraceae bacterium
CCAATATCCGCCAAAGACAAATGCTCAAAGGCATAATCACTACGCTCAGGATATGTCAAAGCGTACTGAATAGGCAAACGCATATCGGGAGTGCCTAATTGCGCTATAACCGCACCGTCCGAAAATTCTACACCCGAATGAACAATACTCTGCCTATGCACCAATACTTCTATATCCTTTGCAGGAAGACCGAAAAGATGCACCGCTTCGATTACTTCCAAGCCCTTATTCATAAGGGTTGCCGAATCAATAGTGATTTTAGCGCCCATAGACCAATTGGGGTGGTTGAGTGCTTCTTTTACGGTTACATTTTCAAGTTCCTTGCGTGTTTTTTTATAAAACGGACCGCCCGATGCTGTTAAAAGTATTTTACGAAGACTTTTTTCGGGTGAGCCTTGAAGTGACTGAAAAATTGCCGAATGTTCGCTATCAACAGGCAATATTTTTACACCCTTTTCTTTTGCCTTAGCGTTTACAATATCGCCACCTGTAACCAATGTTTCCTTATTAGCAAGGGCAATATCCTTACCACTTTCAATAGCCGAGAGTGTCGGCTTTAGCCCTGCAATACCTACAATTGAATTAAGTGCTACATCGGCTTGCAGTGTCGCTACTTCGCACACGCCATCCTGACCGCCTAGAACCTTTATATCGGTATCGGCAAGTTTTATTTTAAGGTCGGCGGCTTTACTTTCATCAAACACGGCAACCGCCTTTACGCCAAATTCCCTTGCTTGTTTTTCGAGTAATTCTATATTACCGCCTGCCGCTAAGGCGTTTACCTTATAGCCGTCTCTTCGGCAAACCTCAAGCGCTTGAGTACCGATTGAGCCTGTAGAGCCTAAAATAACCAAACTTTTCATTATATTATTCCCCATATAATAAGTGTAAACATAAAGGGTGATATCATAATTATGCTATCGAGTCTATCCATTATTCCGCCGTGACCTGGGATTAAATTACCATAATCCTTAAGACCAACCGAGCGCTTTATAGCAGACGCAAATAAATCCCCTATCATACCTAAAATACAAAGCGGAATGGTGAGAAGCAATACCGCAATACTGAATTTTTCGAAAATAAGAGAAATTACAACAGTTAAAACAACACTCGAAACAATACCGCCTATAGCACCCTCTATCGTCTTTTTAGGGCTGATTTCGGGGCAGAGCTTGTGTTTTCCTAAGGTGACGCCAACAAAATAAGCGCCCATATCGCAAACGCAAGAGAAATTAAATAAGAGTAGTAAATAGTATATTCCGTTTCTATCATTTATTATGCTGGCCAAGAAATAAAATGCAAATGCAAAAGGAATCGGCAAAGCGTAAGTGCAAACAATTTTAGAAAGGTCAAAATCTTTATGGTTTATTAAAACCATAACAACCGCATAAATTGCGTATAAAACGGTTGCAGTCATAGCGCCTACAAACGAAAGATATATACCTGCCACAACAGTAATAGCAGCGTAAAGACAAGCACCAATTAGCACACCTAATTTTTTTATTCCTGCGGCATTACCGATTAACTCATACACAGCGGCGGCGGCCAAGGCAGCCGCAGCAACAGTTATAACAATTGGCGCCCACAAATAGCCTGCCACAAGCACTGCAGCTACAATCGCACCCATAACGATGCCTGATATAATTCGAGTTTTCATATTAAGAAATCCTTTCCATAATTTATAGCACCGGGTTTGAAAGAAAATTGTTTACAATTCCGTTTGCAGTGAGTGGTGCCGTACAAAAGTACTGCCCCGAACAAAAACGGTATTGTAGGCAATTTTACTCAAACCCCTCCGAATCGACGATTACGATTATTGAATTCTTCTATCGCCTTTTCTAAATGCTTTGGTGTAAAATCGGGCCATAAAACGTCCGAAAACCAATATTCCGCATAAGCCGACTGCCAAATAAGATAGTTAGAAAGGCGGTATTCACCGCTGGGTCTTATAATAAAATCGGGGTCGGGCATACCTTTTGTGTAAAGGTTTTGCGAAATAATGTCTTCGGTAATACTATCCGCCGAAACACCGCTTGCAACAATATTTCTAACCGCTTTGGTGATTTCATCCCTACCGCCGTAGTTAATGGCAATATTAAGGTTAAGACCTGTGGCGTTAGCACTACCCTTTTCATTCTTTTCAATAAGCGCCTTAATATCATCTGCCAAGGGTTCTAAATCGCCAATAAATCTTACACGGATATTCTCATCCTTAAAGTTTTCGGCATCCTTTAAATAATCTCTAAGTAAATTCATAATGCCGTTAACTTCATCCTGTGGGCGTTTCCAATTTTCAGTTGAAAAGGCGTAAACGGTTAAATACTTAAGACCGATTTTATTGCAATATCTTGCAATATTTTTAAAGGTTTTAGCACCTGCAACGTGACCTGCGCTTCGTGGCATACCACGTTTTTTTGCCCATCTGCCGTTGCCATCCATAATAATTGCTATATGGGTTGGCAAAGACCTTGTTATTGTCTTCTTTTTAAATAACATATACTCTCCTATGTGTAAAAAGCGGTCTCACAAATGTAAGACCGCAAATATATTAAATTTCTAAAATTTCTTTTTCCTTTAATGCTGCTAAATCGTCAATATCTTTACAGAATTTATCGGTAAGCTTTTGGATTTTCTTTTCACCGTTAGCCTTATCGTCTTCGGTAATAGAACCGCCCTTTTCAAGAGCCTTTAATTTTTCCAAAGCGTCACGGCGGGTATTACGAATAGCAACCTTGTTTTCTTCAGCAGTCTTTTTAACTTCTTTTACAATTTCTTTTCTGCGTTCTTCGGTAAGGGGCGGAAAAGCAAGGCGAATAACACGACCATCGTTTTGAGGGTTAATACCAATATCAGATACTAAAATTGCTCTTTCGATATCTTTAAGGGTTGAAGCATCCCAAGGTTGAATCATTAAAATGCGGGGTTCTGGAACAGATACAGCAGCCATTTGTTGAATGGGAGTGGGTGCGCCGTAATAATCAACAGTCACACGGTCTAAAACAGAAGCGTTTGCTCTGCCTGCACGGATGGATTTATAATCACGCTCTAAAACTGCAATAGTTTTAGTCATTTTTTCTTCGGTCTTAATTAATAAGTCTTTCATAAAATTTTCCTCCTACTTTACAACAGTACCAATTTTTTCGCCCACCATTGCCGAAACAATGTTTTTGGGGTTATCAAGATTAAATACCAAAATTTCGATGCCGTTATCCATACAAAGCGAAGCCGCTGTGCTATCCATAACGTTGAGACCCTTTTGAAGTACATCAAGGTGAGATAATACATCAAACTTCTTAGCATCAGGGTTCTTTTTGGGGTCGCTATCGTAAACGCCGTCAACATTGGTTGCTTTAAAGATAACATCGGCGCCAATTTCGGCAGCTCTCAATGCTGCCGCAGTATCGGTCGAGAAGAAGGGGTTACCAGTACCACAACCGAAAACAACAACACGGCCCTTTTCTAAGTGCCTTACTGCCTTATTTCTGATATAAGGCTCAGCTATTTGGCGCATTTCAATAGCGGTTTGAACACGTGCAGTAACGCCTAATTGTTCGAGCGCATCTGCTAGTGCCAAAGCATTTATGCTTGTTGCAAGCATACCCATGTGGTCGGCACGGGTTCTGTCCATTTTGCCGCTGCTTCTGCCACGCCAAAAATTGCCGCCACCTACTACTATTGCAACCTCTACGCCCATTTCGACGCATGTCTTTACACATTCACAAACTTCTAAAACCTTGTCAAAGTCGATGCCTGCGCCCTTTGCGCCTGCCAAAACTTCGCCACTAAGCTTTAAAAGCACTCTATTATAAACAGGTTTCATAACAAAACACCCCTTTAATTATATAAATACATTTTACTCTATATACGGTATAAAGTCAATCTTAAAATATTAAAAAAAGAACTTGAAAAGTTATAGAAATGTGTTAGAATATATATGTAAATTTTTGTTTAAGGAGATATTATTATGGCTAAAGAAGTAATGGTAGAAATTTCTGCCCGTCACTTACACGTTTCTCAAAAGGATTTGGAAATTCTTTTCGGTGAAGGTTACACCCTTACCCCTAAGAAAGATTTATCACAACCCGGTCAGTTCGCTTGCGAAGAAAAGGTTACAATCGTTGGTGAAAAGGGTCAGTTAAAGGCTTCTATTTTAGGTCCTGTTCGTCCCGAAACTCAGGTTGAAATCTCTCTCACTGATGCTCGTTCAATCGGCGCACTCGCTCCCATTCGCGAATCAGGCGACGTTGCAGGCAGCGGCAAGTGCAAGCTTGTAGGTCCTAAGGGCGAAGTTGAATTAACCGAAGGTGTTATCGCAGCAAAGCGCCACATTCACATGACCGTTGCTGACGGCGAAAGATTTGGCATTAAGGACAAGCAAATCGTTAGCGTTAAAATCAACTCCGATGGCAGAAGCCTTATTTTCGGTGATGTTGTTGCACGTGTAAGCGATTCTTATGCACTTGCAATGCACATTGATACCGACGAAGCAAACGCAGCCCAAGTTGGCGGCAACTGCATTGGTGAAATTCTTGACTAATTTAGGTCTTTACCTACATATTCCGTTTTGCAAAAGAAAATGCGCTTATTGTGATTTTTATTCGGCAGTTTTCAGTAACGAGCTTACCGATAAATACACCACGGCGCTTCAAAGGGAAATTAAACAATGGGGCGGCAAACTAAACCGCCCCATTGATACTATTTATTTTGGTGGTGGCACACCATCTCTCTTAAACGACCGCCTTTCACCGATTTTAGATACTGTACGGGAAAGCTTTTCGGTTAGAGAAAATGCCGAAATCACCCTTGAAATCAACCCACAGGATAACATTGAAGAAATCCTTAAAAACGCTAAAAAAGCGGGTGTTAACCGCCTTTCTATTGGGGCGCAAAGCGGAAACGACAGTGAGCTTAAAGTTTTAGGGCGTACCCACACGGCAGCCGAAACGCAAAGGGCTGTTAAAACCGCCCGTGATTTAGGTTTTAATAATATTTCGCTAGATTTGATGATAGGTTTACCTGATTCTACGATAGATACTTTAAGGCAAAATCTTGATTTTCTGCTTAATCTTAACCCCGAGCATATCTCGGCTTATATTCTTAAAATCGAGCCTAAAACCCTGTTTTATAAAACCCAAAACATACTCAATTTGCCAAACGAAGACGAAATTTGCGACCAATACCTTTTTATGTGTGATTATTTGGAGCAAAACGGGTATAATCATTACGAAATTTCTAATTTTGCAAAACAAGGGTATGAGAGCCGACACAATTTAAAGTATTGGAATTGCCAAGAATATTTAGGTTTGGGTCCATCAGCACATTCTTACCTTGACGGCAAACGCTTTTTCTATCCCCGTGATATGAAAGCATTTATCACAGGCAACACCCCCACACCTGATGGTGATGGCGGTGACACGGCAGAGCAAATTATGCTAGGGCTTCGCCTTAAAAAAGGCGTAGATATTTCACTTTTACCTACACAAAACTTAAATATTTTTGTGAAAAACAGACTTGCCAAAATCGAAAACGGCAAATTATATTTAACCAATCAGGGAATGCTAGTTTCCAACCAGATAATTTCTCACATTTTGGAGGAAAATTAATGAAAACTCTTAAAATACACCTTATTCGCCACGGCGCAACTGACGCCAACTATAAAGGTCAATATATCGGTTGCAAGACCGATTTACCACTATCGCCCGAAGGCCTCAATGAGCTTAGGATGATGAAGGATGATGTTGATTATCCTGAAATCAGCCGCCTTTATTCTAGCCCCTTGCTTCGTGCAAAGCAGTCGGGCTCGGTGCTATATCCGGATGTACCAATGTTCCTTGTGGATAATTTGAAAGAATATGACTTTGGCGAATTTGAAGGCAAGACTGCCGGCGAACTAGAGCTAAACCCCGATTTTAAGGCGTGGGCAGCAGGTAAGCTTGCCGCACCAAAGGATGGAGAAAGCAATACCGATTTTATTAAAAGGCTTTGCGTAGGTCTTCACGATATTATTGTAGATATGCTTAACAACGAGATTGAAAGCGCAGGTGTTATAATGCACGGTGGTGCTATTATGATGCTGCTTTCAGCCTGTGCTGTACCCCAAAGGCGTTCTATTGAATGGAACTGCGATGCAGGTCAGGGCTACTCCCTTTTGGTCACCCCTTCCCTTTACCACAAAAGCGGTATAGTGGAAGTGTATGATGTAATATAATTTATCCCCATTTAACTTTATTTATTAAACAAAAGCACCGCCATAGCGGTGCTTTTAATTTTATCCTCTTTTCAAATCCTTTAAACTGCGTTTTATCGGTTTATCGTTTTCAATATAGTCAATAATTTTTGCGCTGTCGCTTTCACAACAATAAAGGGTTTTACAAGCATTAGGAATAAAGCCTTCGGTTATAGAATAGCACATAAAATCCTCAAGCTTATCGTAATAACCATCAATATCAAAAATCGCAATTGGTTTTGTATGGCGACCAAGCTGTTTTAAGGTTAAAACCTCGAAAAATTCTTCAAAAGTGCCAATGCCACCGGGAGCTACTATAAAAGCATCCGCCAATTCTTCCATTTTCGCCTTTCTTTGCGCCATTGTTTCGGTATAAATAATTTCATCACACTCGGTGTAAATTACTTCAACTATTTCTTCACGGAAAAATTCAGGTATTACACCGATAATCTCACCGCCGTTTTGTTTGAATCCACGTGCCGCCGCACCCATAAGACCGTTCTTACCCGCGCCAAAGACAAGCGAATGACCCCTTACAGCAAGCTCACGGCTCAATTTTTCGGTAGCTTCAATATATTTTTTATCAATTTCGTTGCTTGATGCGCCAAAAATACAAATTTTCATAAAACTATTCCTTTAACTATTTATCCCATTTATCGCAAAGGTCGGTTACTTCATTAGCAAATTTTGCAATATCCTTGTTTGCGCCCTGGCGATATTTTTCAATAACCATAAGTAAGCGTTTACCCGCATTGTAAAGACGGCTAAATGCCGTAGATTCACGGAATTTAATGCTACCTGATTTAACAATTTTTTGACGGTTGCCCGATTTTAAGCAAACGCCCGAAATTAAATCATACTCGGCGGCGTTGAAGGGTGCAATTGCGTTGATGCCTGTTTTTTCCATAACAGTTGCGGCAAATTCATCACAAACCTCATCGTTACCGTGGTTTACAAAAACAGTTTTTGGTTTTTGAGTAAAGCCCTCTATCCAACCGATTAACATATCCCTGTCGGCGTGACCGCTAATGCCGTCTAGCTGTTCAATATTAGCACTAACCCTAATTTCTTCGCCAAAAAGCTTAACTGTAGGTGCACCTTCAATTATTAATCTACCGAGCGTACCCTCCGACTGATAACCAACAAACAAAACTGTGCTGTCACTTCGCCACAAATTATGCTTTAGGTGGTGGCGGATTCTACCTGCTTCGCACATTCCACTTGCCGAAAGAATGATTTTAGGGGTTTTATCAAGATTGATTGCCACCGAATCATCACTTGTAACCGACAAACGCAAATTTGAGAATTTTATTGGATTTACACCTTGTTTTAAAAGC
>JAZORK010000181.1:0-1125 GCA_045656485.1 Acutalibacteraceae bacterium
ATTTCAGCCGATTTAGGCACAATCGGTATGGTTAAAAAATATGCCCCAAATGCCGAATTGCACGTGTCTGTGCAGTCAGGTATTTGTAACTACGAAACAGCAAACGCTTTTTATAATTTAGGCGCAAAGCGTGTGGTTTTAGCTCGTGAATTATCCTTAAAAGAAATTGCCGAAATAAGAGCAAAAACACCAAAAGAGTTAGAAATCGAAGCCTTTGCACACGGTGCTATGTGTGTATCTTTTTCGGCACGTTGTTTGCTTTCGAGCTATATGACAGGCAGAGATGCTAACCGTGGCGACTGTGCACAGCCTTGCCGCTGGAGTTATTCCTTAATGGAAGAAAAGCGCCCAGGGCAATACTTTGATATTACCGAAACCGACAAAGGCACCTATATTTTAAATGCTAACGATTTATGTATGGCTGAGCATCTTGATAAAATGCGTGATGCAGGTGTAGATAGCATTAAAATTGAAGGCAGAGCCAAATCGCATTACTATGTAGCAGTTACTACCAACGCCTACCGTGGCGCGCTTGACAGCCTTAAAAATGCAAACAGCGAATGGAAGTGTCCCGAATGGGTTATGGAAGAACTTAACAAAATAAGCCCCCGCAACTATTCGCAGGGCTTTTTCTTCGGTACACCCCAAAATGCCCAAACCTATGCCAATGCAGGTTACGTGCGTGATTATTCGGTTGCCGCTATTGTTGACGGGTACGAAGACGGCATGATTATTGCCACCCTTAAAAACAAATTCTTGAAGGGACAGGAATTTGACTGTTTAGAACCAAGGCAAAAACCCTTTATTGTAAAAGCTGATAAGGTTTTTGATGAGAAAAACAACGAAATCGACTCCGCACCACACCCTATGATGACTGTAAAAATCCCCTACGAAAAAGAAGTATCAAAAGGTTCACTTCTTAGAATGAAAGCCGATTAAAATTTTCACCTCTTGCTAATACTAAGCAAGAGTTGTTTTTATGTATAAAAATGGGTTTTCCAAAACTTTTGCAAGGCGCAGTCTCATTTGCTTTTTTATAATATGTTGCTTATTTTTTATTACAGTACTAAGGTTAAGCGTTATTGCTACTGATAATTTCACACAAGCAGACAGCGATTTTAACAG
>JAZORK010000182.1:0-2289 GCA_045656485.1 Acutalibacteraceae bacterium
TTATCCGCCTTGAAGCAGGTGATTTTGTTCCTGCCGATGCGCGCCTTTTACAAAGCGCAGGGCTAAAGAGTGAAGAATCAGCACTTACAGGTGAATCGGTACCTGCCGAGAAGGATTACTCTGTGGAAGTGCCCGAAAATGCCGCTATTGGTGATAGGCATAATATGGTTTATTCGGGTTGCTCGATTGCTTACGGTACAGCTACTGCGGTGGTTACCGCAATTGGTATGGAAACCGAAATGGGCAAAATTGCAAATCTTTTAGACAACGAAGAAGATGCCCAAACACCTTTACAACAAAAATTGGCACAACTCGGTAAATATTTAGGTATTATTGCCCTTGCCGCTTGTGCTGTTATATTTGTGGTAGGTCTTCTTAATAAAATCCACGTACTCGAAATATTTATGACTGCCGTTTCTTTGGCGGTATCCGCTATTCCTGAAGGGCTTCCTGCAATTGTTACTATTGTGCTTTCAATAGGCGTTCAGCGTATGGTTAAAAAGAATGCACTTATTCGTAAACTTCCCGCGGTTGAAACTTTGGGCGGTGCTTCGGTTATATGCTCTGACAAAACGGGTACACTTACTCAAAACCGTATGACCTTGGTTAAGGCTTATGTCGACGGCGGCAAAATCGAAGATATTAGCGAAAACAACAGCGATGCTATTAAAAATTTGCTTATGCACGGCACACTTTGCTGTGATGGCTCGGTAGTGTTTGAAGGTGACAGCGAACAGCACATCGGTGACCCTACCGAAACTGCAATTGTTTATGCGGCACACAAAAGCGGTATGCCTAAGGATGACCTTAATAGAGAGTATCCACGCCTTGCCGAAATCCCCTTTGATTCTGACCGTAAACTTATGACAACCGTTAATAACATTGGCGGTAAAAATGTGGTTATTGTTAAGGGCGCATTCGATATGATGGCTCCCCGTTGTGTTAAGGGCGATATGGAAGCGGCTAGAAAGATTACCGACTCTATGAGTGAAAACGCCTTGCGTGTGCTTGCAGTAGCTTATAAGGTGATTGACACAGTACCGCAAAGTCCTAAATCTGAAGACCTTGATCAAGGACAGACCTTTATGGGTCTTGTTGGTATGATAGACCCCCCAAGACCAGAAGCTCGCGAAGCGGTTAAGCTTTGCCGTAGAGCTGGTATTAAACCTGTTATGATTACGGGCGACCACGTTGTTACAGCTTCGGCTATTGCAAGGGAACTTGGTATTTTGCTTGACGGCGACCGTGCTATTACAGGTGCCGAGCTTGACGCTATGACCGATGAAGAATTGGATGCACAGGTAGAAAGCATTGCAGTTTATGCCCGTGTTTCACCCGAAAATAAAATCCGTATTGTTAAGGCTTGGCAGCGCAAAGGTCAGGTAGTTTCTATGACGGGTGACGGTGTTAACGATGCTCCCGCACTAAAGGCTGCCGACATTGGCTGTGCTATGGGTATTACAGGTACCGACGTTGCTAAGGGTGCGGCTGATATGACCCTTACTGACGATAACTTCGCAACTATTGTAGATGCCGTGCGTGAAGGCCGTGGCATTTATGCTAACATTAAAAAGGTTGTTGGTTTCTTACTTGGTACTAATATCGGTGAGGTTATAACCGTATTTTTAGCTATGCTTTTGTGGCATAAAACACCATTACTTTCAATGCAACTATTGTGGATTAACCTTGTAACCGACTCGCTACCTGCAATTGCACTCGGTATGGAAGATGTTGAAGCAGACGTTATGGACAAAAAACCCAAGCCCAAGGACGAAGGAATTTTTGCAAACGGCTTTGGTATAAAGGTAGTGTTACAGGGCGCTATGTTTGCTGCACTCACCCTTATAGGCTTTAAGCTTGGCGAAAGTGTTACGGGCACACTTGCAGGCGGTCAAACAATGGCATTTATGGTATTGGCACTTTCACAGGTGGTTCAAGCTTTCAATATGCGTAGCGAATATTCACTCTTTAAAATTGGTATGTTCCGAAATAAAAAACTTAACGGTGCAACACTTGCTTCACTTTTGCTTGTGCTTTTTGTATTGTTCACCCCTGCAAGAATCGCTTTCGGACTTGAAATTTTACCGATTGAGCTATATCTAATCGCTTTAGGATTAATCCTAGTTCCGCTTGTTGTTATGGAGATTTCAAAAGCATTAGGACTTATTAAAAGCAAAAAGTAAAAAAAGAGGTTGTCTCACAAAATGAGACAACCTTTTTTTATTTTTCACTACATTTTCCGTCACATTGCTTGGCGTAAGGGCAACCAATGCACTTTTGCCCACGCTT
>JAZORK010000183.1:0-1291 GCA_045656485.1 Acutalibacteraceae bacterium
ACGCTTAATAGCATCGATATTCAATTCTTGAGCGGCCAAAATATGAGTAACTGCCGTAATTTGCTTGGCTGACAATTTACGTCCCAACAAAGTCAAGATGTATCTATCTTTACCTTGCATACTTACCCATTCTTCGTATTCTTCTACCGGAACAGGATAGAAACGGATATTCACACCCAAATCCGAAGCCTTGAAAAGCAATTCTTTCATTATATTACCAGAATCCGATTTCAGACTCTTAAATAGGATTCCCAACGAAAGTGTACTATGAATATTGGCTTGACCAATATCCATTATGGTCACATCATATCCTGAAAGGATTTCCGTAAACGAAGCAGTCAGACCCGGACGGTCCACACCAGTAATTCGGATTAAGATTAATTCTGTATTCACATCCATAAGGCTTTCTTTTTATATCTTATACAAATATAGGTAAATTAATCTTGATTTAGGCAAAAATAAGTGGATTTCCCCTCCATTTTTCTAAAAAATCAATATTTTTATGCTAAATAACATGTTTTTACAACACTAAATTTGGTAGACAAATCAAAATTCCTTATCTTTGCAGCGGTTTTCAAGGGTAGGAAGTCATTGACTTTCAGGATTAACAAACTATTATCCGGGCAGAAAACAACCGCCATCAGGCGGTTCCCGGTTTTTTATTAACTAAAACCGAATTACATGATTAAAAATGTAAAAGGGATTTTTGTTGCATTAGTGACTATTTCTTTCACCTTCCTTTCCTTCGTAGGTAAGGATACACCGACAGAAGGTTTAACCATCGGAGATAAGGCTCCAGAATTAAAGGTTTATGGTGGGAATCAAATGGTCGACCTAAAAGATTTAAAAGGCAAATACGTACTGCTCAGTTTTTGGGCTAGTTACGATGCAAATTCCAGAATGCAAAACGCCTCACTCAGTCATGCAATCAGAAAAACCCAAAATGTTGAAATGGTTTCTGTATCGTTCGATACATATAAATCCGTTTTCAACGAAACCATCAAGAAGGACCGTATTGCAACCTCCAACTGTTTTGTAGAAATGGACGGTGAAAAATCGGAAATCTTCCAAACCTATAGATTACATAAAGGTTTTAAAAACTATTTGTTAGATGAAAACGGCGTGATTATCGCTAAAAACATCGATGCTAAGCAACTCTCTTCTTATCTTAATTGACAAGAAGAGAGTTTTTTATTTATCTCGGTGCTTTACGATACAAATAGATAGCAATAAACGTATATACAATATTAGGAACCCATACCGCTAAGAAAGGCGAGGCATTACCATTCAC
>JAZORK010000184.1:0-8981 GCA_045656485.1 Acutalibacteraceae bacterium
TTAAAAGCACATAAAGATTCTTCTATGGCAGTAGCCTTTAGAGAATTAAGTGAAGATAGGGCAGATGCTTTTGTTTCTGCGGGTTCTACAGGCGCTATTGTAGTTGGCGGTACCCTTATTGTAAAACGTATTAAGGGTGTAAAGCGCCCTGCTCTTGCAGGTATGATTCCTGCACCAAATGGTCACTATATGCTAATGGATATGGGTGCTAATGCCGAATGCAGACCCGAAATGCTTTGCCAATTTGGTATAATGGCTAGTGCATATTTAAAGGGTGTAGAAGGTAAAGAAAATGCTACAATAGGTCTTTTGAATATTGGTACCGAAGACACTAAGGGCGGCGAGCTTCAAAAAGAAGCTTACAAGCTTTTAAGCGAAGCTCCCATTAATTTTGTGGGCAACATTGAATCACGCGAAATGCCAAAAGGTGTTTGTGATGCTGTAATTACTGATGGTTTTACAGGTAATATTGCCTTAAAACTTATTGAAGGCACAGCAACTACATTCTTTAAACTTGTTAAAAACGCTTTATATAAGAGCCTTAAAAACAAATTAGCGGCTTTGGTTATAAAGAAGGATTTATATGCTCTTAAGGGTATGATGGATAGCAGTGAGGTTGGTGGCGCACCCCTTTTGGGTGTTCGCAAAACCGTTATTAAGGCTCACGGCAATTCGGATGCAAAGGCTATTAAAAACGCTATAAGACAGGCTGTTACATTTACCCAAAATAATGTTATCGAAAATATAACAGCTTCGCTTTCAGAAATTTAAAATATAAGGATTAAATTATAATGGAAGTTTTACAAAAAAAACTTAATTACAAATTTAATAACATAAAACTACTTGAAAATGCACTTACTCATTCTTCGTATGCTAACGAAGTGCGTAACGGTAATACCTCTAATGAAAGGTTAGAATTTTTGGGGGATTCAGTTTTATCAATAATTGTGGCTGAATACCTTTTTACCAATTTTAAAAATATACCTGAAGGTGAACTTACAAAACTTAGAGCTTCGCTTGTTTGTGAAAAGTCACTTTGCAGTTTTTCGCGCGAGTTAGAATTAGGCAAGTTTTTAAGACTGGGCCGTGGTGAAGAAAAGGGCGGCGGAAGAGAAAGAGATTCTATTTTAGCCGATGCTTTTGAGGCTGTGCTTGCTGCAATGTATCTTGACGGCGGTATGGAAAATGCCCGCAAACACGTTTTGCGTTTTATAAAAGAAGAATTAAAAAACAAAGATGATGAGGTCTTTAAAGATTATAAAACTGCCTTACAGGAGATTATTCAGCGTAATCCCGAAGAATCAGTTTCATATATCTTAAAAAGTGAAAGTGGTCCCGACCATAATAAGTTTTTCGAGGTGGAAGTACATCTTAATTCCAATGTGATAGGTGTTGGCTCGGGTAAAAATAAAAAACAGGCTGAGCAAATGGCAGCAAAACAAGCATTAGAGCTTATGGGTGCTAAAATATGAGCAATAAGCATTCAAATATTTCTATTTTTGTGCCGCATATTGGTTGCCCAAATAAGTGTAGCTTTTGTAATCAAAGGCATATTACAGGTACATGTAAAGCTCCAAACGCTACAGATGTTGAAGAAGCTGTAATAACTGCCGTAAAGTCTAAGAACTATAATCCTGAGAATACCGAAATCGCTTTTTTCGGTGGTAGTTTTACAGCAATAAACCGCAATTATATGCTTTCACTTTTAGAGGCGGCTTCCTCTTTTGTAAGAATAGGCTTGGTAAAAGGCATTAGAATTTCTACTCGACCCGATGCTATAGATGAAGAAATTTTAACCCTTTTACAAGAATACAACGTAACGGCTATTGAATTGGGTGCGCAAAGCTTTAATAACCATGTTTTGCGTATGAATAACCGAGGTCATAATGCTCGGGATATTGAAAACGCATCTACAATGATTAAAAGATACGGCTTTGAATTAGGCCTTCAAATTATGACAGGCCTTTACGCTGACGATAATGAATCCTTAGAACGTACTGTTCGTAAAATCATTGATATTAAGCCTGATACGGTGCGAATTTATCCGACAATAGTACTTAAGGATACCGATTTAGCGGCGCTCTATATTGATGGTGTTTATAAACCGCAAACCTTGAGCGAGGCTGTTAAAATTTGTGCAAAGCTTTATTTAATGCTTGCTAAAGAAAATATAAACGTTATAAGATTAGGTCTTCATTCAATCGAGAGTGATGCCTATTTAGCAGGGCCGTGGCATCCTGCTTTTAGTGAACTTTGCCAGTCACAAATTATGCTAACTAGGGTATTGACACATCTTTTCACCGTGGGTGAATATATAATTTATGTTGGCAAAAGTGACGTTTCAAAAATGATAGGACAAAGAAAATCAAACCTTAAGTATTTAAAATCTCGTGGATTTGACTGTAAGGTTAAGGTGGATGAAACCTTGTCTGATTTAAAATTCAGAATAGAAAGTAAGGTGTTATAAATGCTTTTAAGCTCTATAGAAATACAAGGCTTTAAATCCTTTGCGGATAAAACCGTTTTAAAGTTTGGCAAAGGTATTACTGCTGTTGTTGGTCCTAACGGTAGTGGTAAGAGTAATATTTCTGATGCGGTGCGTTGGGTTTTGGGTGAGCAGTCAACCAAAAGTCTTCGTGGTCAGTCTATGGAGGATGTTATTTTCGGCGGTACCGAAACACGCCGTCCTCACGGATATTGTGAAGTTACCTTAAACATTAATAACACCGACCGTTCTTTAAATTTTGATAACGATTTTGTGGCAATTACTCGCCGTTATTACCGTTCTCACGAAAGTGAATACGCAATTAATAACGTATCAGTTCGCCTTAAAGATATTCACGAACTGTTCATGGATACAGGTCTTGGCCGTGACGGTTATTCGATGATAGGTCAGGGTAAAATTGATAATATTATCAGCTCAAAATCTGGCGAACGCCGTGATATTTTTGAAGAAGCCGCTGGTATTTCAAAATACCGTTACCGCAAATTAGAAGCCGAAAGAAAATTAACTGCAGCGGAAGATAATCTTTTAAGACTTCATGATATTGTGGACGAGCTTGAAGCTCGAGTAGGACCACTAGCCCAACAAAGTGAAAAGGCGCAAAAATTCTTAGAACTTGCTTCTAAGAAGAAGGAACTTGAAATTGGTCTTTGGCTTCACACCTTGAATAATTCTAAAGAACTTTTACGCTCACAGGAAAGTAAAATTGCTTTAGCACAGCTTTCTTACCGTGAAATTGAAAAGTCTTTAGAAGAATTTGACCGCAAAACCGAACAAAACACCTCGCTTTTTGCAAAGCTCACCTCTGATATTGAGGGTGAACGTCTTAGTATTTCTTCCTTTAATGAAGAAATAGTTAAAGCAGAGGGTGTTATTACCGTTTTAAATAACGATATTGCACATAATAACGAATCTATCGAAAGATTAACCGAAGAAAAGGGTAATTTGAGTAGTTCTGATTCTTCTACAATGACCGAAATTGAAAGATTAGATAATCTTTTAACCGAAAAAACAACCGAAAAAGCAAATGTAGAAGAAAAACTACACACACTCGAATTGCAGTTATCTGATTTACTTACCGATTCGGACAACATAAGCCGCCAAATTGAGAATCAAATTAAAGAACTTAATACCATTTCGGTTAAGAGTGCCGATTTGCGTGTGCAAATGGTAACGGCGGATACTTCTATCGAAGAAATCACCGCACGTCAAACTGCTTTAGAAGACCTAATTTCTTCACGCAAGGCTGAACTTTCGGTATTAGATAATGAATTTGCCGATACCGATAAACTTTTAAAGGATATTGAAGAAAATGCTACATCTATTTCTAATTCATTAAAGGGTTATGAATTACGCCTTAACTCTAAGCGTGAGGCTGCCGATAAATTAAAGGCTCAGTTTGATAGCATTAATCTTGATATTGAAGCTAAGGTAAGACGTGCTCAAATACTTCGTGACCTTGAAAATAATATGGAAGGCTTTGCGCATTCGGTAAAATTTGTAGTGAGCAAGGCTGAAATGGGTTTACTTCGTGGTATTTGCGGTCCTGTATCAAAGTTAATTCAGGTTGAAAGCAAATACAGTACTGCTATTGAAGCGGCCCTTTCAAATGCTATTCAAAATATTATTACCGAAACTGAAAGTGATGCTAAAAAAGCTATTGGCTTCCTTAAAAGCAATAAGGGCGGTAGGGCAACATTCTTGCCTGTCTCTACTATTAAGGCTCGTGAATTTAAAGAGTATGGCTTTGAAGGTATGGACGGTTATATTGGTATTGCTAGTGACCTTATTACCTGCGATAAAAAATATAGCGAAATCGTAAAATACTTACTTGGTGCTGTTATTGTTGCCGAGGATATTGACTATGCAACTGCTATTGCTAAAAATCAGGGTTACCGTGTTAAGGTTGTAACCCTTGATGGTCAGGTTGTAAATCCGGGTGGTTCTTTAACGGGCGGTTCAGTTGCTAAAAATGCAGGGTTACTTAGCCGTTCTAACGATATTAAGACTATTGAAGCCGATATAGAAAAGCTTAAGCTTAAGGCGAAAGAAACCGAACAGGCTTTGAGTGAAGCAAATGCTTTTGTTAATGAAGTTTTGGCTGATATTACAGCAATGCAGGCCGACCTTACAACTGCAAATGAGGATAAAATCAGGGCTATTGCTGAAGCAAAGCGCCTAGAAGACTTGCGCCAAGGCTGTAATGCGGCAATTAATGATTTTGTTGCTGAACAAACTACAAATAATCAAAAGCTTGATATCTTGAAGTCAACTTCGTCTACTGCCGCAAAAGAAATAGCTGATATTGAGGCTGTTAAAAACGGTATTCAAGCACAAATTGATAGTATGACAGGTGGTAGAGATAACCTTAATACCACACGTGAAGCCTTAACCAACGATATTACCGCATTAAAGCTTTCGGTGATAGAGGTTGCTAAGGATATTGAATCAATCATTCTCAGCAAAGAAGGTCTTAATAAGTCTATTCTTGAACGTTCTGAACGCTCTACGGTTATCGATAGCGAAATAGCTGCATTACAGTTTAAAAATGATAATTTAAAGAACGAAATTGCGGCCGTAAGCGATGGAATAGAAGAACTTAAGAATAAGATTGAAGATGCGCAAAAGGCAATTGCTGATTATATTGAAAAGCGTAATCAAACCGAAAAGGCCGGTGTTGAGCTTCGTAATAGTGAACGTGAAAATACCTTAGAGCGTGAAAAAATCGGTGGCGAGCTTGCCCGCCTTACCGAGCGTAAAGAGGTTATGTTGCGTGAATATGATGAAGTTATAAGACGTCTTTATGATGAGTATGAGCTAACCCGCACCGAAGCCGAAAAAATCGGTATTGAAATTGAAAATCCGGTTACCGCTAAGAAGGATTTAACCGATATTAAAAATAAAATCCGTTCACTTGGTAACGTTAATGTTTCAGCTATTGAAGAATATAAGGAAGTTAGCGAAAGATATAACTTCTTGTCGGCACAAATCGGTGACGTTGAAGCTACCCGCGCTCAACTTCATAAGCTTATTAATCAATTAACAAGTCAAATGCAGGAAATCTTTATGGAAGGTTTCCAGAAGATTAATCAAAACTTTTCTAAGACCTTTACCGAGCTTTTCGGTGGCGGCAGTGCTTCTTTAAGCCTTTCCGATCCCGAAAACGTTCTCGAAAGTGGTATTGATATTAACGCGAAATTACCGGGTAAAAGTGTACCTAGTCTTGATGGTCTTTCGGGTGGTGAAACGGCGCTTATCGCCCTTTCAATTTACTTTGCAATTATGCGTGTAAATGCGCCGCCGTTCTGCTTCTTGGATGAGGTTGACACCGCACTTGACGATATTAACGTTGAACGCTTTGCTGAATATATGCGTTCATCCGAATTTGCAACACAGTTTATTTGTGTTACCCACCGCCGTGGCACTATGGAAGCTGCTGATATGCTTTATGGTGTTACAATGCAGGAAAAGGGTATTACAAAGCTTTTGGAACTTAACGTTGCAGAACTTGAAAAGAAATTACTTGAAAATTAAGGTGATTTAATGGGCTTTTTTAGTAAAATTAAGCAGGGTCTTCAAAAAACTAGGGACTCTTTCTCAAATGGTGTAAATAGTATTATTAACTCTTTTACAAAAATTGATGAAGACCTTTTTGAAGAACTTGAAGAAATTCTTGTTATGGCGGATATTGGTGTAAATACTGCTACCGAAATTTGCGATATTTTACGCAAAAAGATTAAAGAGCAGGGAATCAAAGACCCGCAGGAAATAAGAACCTTGTTAAAAGAAATTATTACCGATATGTTAGGTGAAGATAAAGGTCTTTTGCTTGAAACTAAACCTTCAATAATTTTAGTGATAGGTGTTAACGGCGTTGGCAAAACTACAACTATCGGTAAAATATCGGCACAGCTAAAAGCACAGGGCAACAGGGTTGTTTTAGGTGCAGCTGATACCTTCCGTGCTGCTGCTATCGACCAATTAGGAATTTGGGCAGAACGTGCAGGGGTTAGTATGGTTAAAAGTGTTGAAGGCACTGACCCTGCATCTGTTGTGTTTGATACAATTGCATCGGCTAAATCTAAGGGTGCGGATGTTATTATTTGTGATACAGCGGGTAGACTTCATAACAAGAAAAATCTTATGGATGAACTTGCAAAAATTTACCGTGTAATCGGCAGAGAATTGCCCGACGCCTCGCTTGAAACCTTGTTAGTGCTTGATGCCGCAACAGGACAAAATGCAGTAAATCAGGCTAGAGAATTTAAAAACGTTGCCGATATTACGGGTATTGTTTTAACCAAGCTTGACGGTACTGCAAAGGGCGGTATTGTTATTCCTATTCATAATGAGCTTAATATTCCCGTTAAGTACATTGGTGTAGGCGAGGGTATTGATGATTTACAGCCCTTTAATGCTAAGGAATTTGTTGATGGAATTTTCCAAGTAGGTGCCGAGTAATGAAAATATTTATTGCAACAAAAAATGCTAAAAAACTTAAGGAATTAAGCCGTATTTTAACACCAATGGGTTTTGAAGTGTTGTGTGAAAAGGACTTGGACAATCCGCTTATTGAGCCCAACGAAGATGGCACAACCTTTGAAGAAAACGCCATTATAAAAGCAAAATCGGGGCTTGAGCAAACAGGCTTAATATCGGTTGCTGATGATTCGGGTATATGTGTCGATTATTTAGACGGTGCACCGGGTGTATTTTCGGCACGTTATTCGGGTGAACACGGTAACGACCAAGAAAATAACGACAAATTGCTTCGTGAACTCGAAGGTGTGCCAATGGAAAAACGCACCGCTTATTACGTGGCGGCAATTGCTTGTGTTTTCCCTGATGGCAGACAGTTTACCGTTCGTGGTGAATGTCATGGGCATATAGCCTTTGAAGAACAAGAAGGTCCTGGTGGTTTTGGTTATGACCCACTCTTCATTAGTGAAATAGGTCCTTTCTCACAAGTGAGTGATGAAGAAAAGGATGCCGTAAGCCACCGTGGTAGAGCGTTGGAAAAATTTAAAGTTGAACTTAAAAAATATATTGAGGTAGAATAATGTTAAACAGCAGACAAAGAGCCCAACTTCGTGGTATGGCAAATGATTTTGAAACCATATTGCAGGTTGGTAAAATGGGTATTAGTGAAAATACAATAAAGCAGGTTGACGATGCATTAGAAGCACGTGAGCTTATAAAAATGTCGGTGCTTGAAACTTGTCCGCTTACTTCTCGTGAAGCGGCTGATGAATTGGCAAAAGCTGTAAAGGCTGACGTTGTACAGGTTATTGGCAGAAAGTTTATTCTTTACCGCCAAAGCCGCGATAATAAAACCATCAAATTGGTGAAATAAAATGGGATTTACGGCAATTTTTGGCGGAACATTTAATCCTTTTCATTTAGGGCATTATGAAATGCTAAAGGCATTAAACCTTGATGAAAGTATTGATGAAATTTGGCTACTTCCTGATAAAATTCCACCACATAAAGAGTGTGATTATTTGCCGCTTGACAGTGACCGCATAAAAATGTGTGAAATTATGGCGAATGAATTTTCCAAAGCATCACTTTGCCTTTTGGAATTTGAACGTGAGGGTAAAAGCTATACCTACGATACTATAATTGCACTCAAACAAAAATATCCGCAAAAGGATTTTGTGTTTGTTTGCGGCGGAGATATGTTTGTATATTTTCCAAAGTGGTATAAATTTAGAGAATTAATGGAACTTTTACCTTTTTATGTTTTTAGCCGTGTCGGTACTTCTAATAGCGAATTTTCGTCTTGTTATGAAGAATTTTTAAAAATGGGTATGAAAATAATAATTAACGAAAAGGTAATACCTGATATTTCTTCAACCGCTTTCAGAAATACAAAATTGCCTGAACTTTTACCAACACAAATTTATAATTATATCAAAGAAAGGGGTATTTACGGTGTACGATGATTATAAAAGTCTTTTGAAAGAAAGATTGGATGAAAATAGATATTATCATTCATTGTGCGTGGCTGACGAAGCAAAGCGATTAGCGCTTAAAAGCGGTATTGATGGTGAAAAAGCGTATCTTGCGGGGTTGCTCCACGATGTTACAAAAAATGCTCCAAAAGAAGAACACTTGCAAATATTCGCAAGGTTTGATATAATCTTAAACGATATTGAAAAAAATGCTGTAAAGCTTTGGCACGCAATTTCTGGTGCTTGCTTTTGTGAGAATATTTTAAATATAACAGATGGCGAAATTATTGACGCTATCCGTTACCATACAACCGCAAAGGCGGGAATGTCGCCCCTTTGCAAAATACTTTATTTGGCTGATTTTACTTCGGCTGATAGAAATTATCCTGATGTGGATGTAATGCGAAGCCTTGTTGATGAATCTTTCGATAAAGCTTTTGTCTACGCTTTGCAATACACAATTAAGGATTTGTGCGACCAAAAGAGAGCAGTCCACTTTGATACTTTATCCGCTTATAACGAGG
>JAZORK010000185.1:0-4002 GCA_045656485.1 Acutalibacteraceae bacterium
GTTGGACCTGCGTTAAGGGCAATACCTTGTAAACGGCGTTTAACATAAGGTACGGTACGGGTCATTTGAACATGGGAGAAAATAGTCCAATGCTTTGGGTTGGTTTCGGGTGTATCAACTACATATCCTTCGGGAAGACCTGTTTTTGCCAACTGGAAGAATTTGTCGTAGTCCTCGCGAGGCATAAAAATATCAATATCATCATCCCAAGGAATAAAGCCTTGATGACGAACAGCGCCAAGCAGGGTGCCTTCACCCAAATAATACTTAAGGTTATGCTCTTTGCAAAAGGCGTCAATTACTTCAAGAATTTCAAGCACATAGTTTTGAAGCATTTGCAAATACATATAATTCGGCGCAGTCATATTAAGTTGTGTACCGTCAGATAAAACAACCTTACCGGTTTGTGTAACTTTAAAATCTCTATTAATATTCACAACAACTATCCTCTTTTATTTCCTTGTTATTTTTTCACGTATTTGTGTACTATTGGTTTCTTTAGTGTAGGGGAAATAAATAATTTCAACTCCTAAAGGATTTAGTACCTCTTCATAGTGGTTGAAGCGTTCTGTTCCTTTGTAATCAGAGCCGACAAAAAGAAAATCGTACTTAATATCTTCGTAAGCATCTAAATCGGATTGGCTACACTCAACAACCTCGTCAGCGTATTTTGTTCCACGGATAATTTCCATACGTTGCTCAAGCGGAATAAACAACTCTTTGCCCTTGTGAGAACCGTCACCGTGAACCCCTACGATTAAGTAATCGCAATATTGCTTAGCTCGTCTTAAAAGATTTAAGTGCCCAATGTGGAAAAGGTCAAACGAGCCTGTAAGATAACCTATTTTCAATTTGGATTTAGGTTGAAGACTGTTTTTTTCTAACTTGTAGTTATAGCTTTCTAAGCCAAACTGTTCTGGATTTTGGTGATAACGTTCAATAACGTCACTGTATACTTCGGGATTTGGTAAAAAGGTAGTTTCCCTTGCTAACATTTTTTTGTAAATGTCATCTATTAAAGGCATAACCAAATCAAGGTTAGTATCTTTTTCACCGTGGAATTTTGTTCCCTTTATATATCCCGGAGTTACTGTCAAAATGCGGTTATTAACCTTTTGACCAGCAAGCTCTGCGTTTAGCGATTCGGTAAACATAGAGACAGCTGCCTTTGTGGCAGAGTAAACCGAATATAAGGGGGACGAGACCACACCCGCAATACTCGAAATTACAGCACAGTAAAAATCGTTATTGCTGTTGATTTTAGAATAAAAGGTTTTAATGATTTTAATTAAAGAAACAGCGTTGACTTTGAAAGATACATCAATCTCACAGTCTGAAAAATTTTGGAAATAATCTAATCTGCCCACACCCGCGGTAATGATAAGGGTGTCAATATCATTATACTGCAATAAATCCGCAGGGTTGTCGCTTAATAAATTAAATCTAACAAATAATGTTTTTTCATGAGTAAAGGACGGCGCAGAATTGTCGACTATATAAATTTTACTGTAATCTTCTGAAATAAGTTTTTTTACAGTAGCCGCACCAAGACCATTAGCACCGCCGACTACCATTGCAACCTTATTCATAAACAAATTCACTTCCTGGTTTTGAATAGTAAGTTAAGACATAAATATCTTAGGATATTACTTTAAAATAATATCCACCTTATTATAACACACAAAGTATTTAAAAGCAATTAAATTTTTGATATTTAGCATTGTTAGTATAAAGTATACATTTTTATTATTGAAAGCGCAATTTTTTTATTTACAAAATATTTAAAAAATGGTATTATTAATGTGTTATACTATGCTAAATTAACGATGGAGGTATTTTTATGATTGAGGTTAAAGGCCTTTCTAAAAGATACGGCACTCATCTTGCGGTTAGCGATGTTAATTTCTCTATCCAAAAGGGTGA
The DNA here is from genome assembly GCA_045656485.1 of Acutalibacteraceae bacterium. Lineage (GTDB taxonomy): Bacteria > Bacillota > Clostridia > Oscillospirales > Acutalibacteraceae > UBA737. The sequence continues at coordinate 1,924 of JAZORK010000185.1, forward strand.
GGTAATTGGTTTCTTAGGACCAAACGGTGCCGGTAAATCTACAATAATGAACATATTGACGGGTTATCTTTCCTTAACGCAGGGCGAGGTTAAGATAGATGGCTTCGATATTGTGGAAAATCCCGAAGAGGCGAAAAAGCGTATTGGTTATTTGCCTGAAATTCCACCCCTTTATATTGATATGAAGGTTAGGGAATATCTTAATTTTATTTACGATTTGAAAAAGGTTAAATTCCCTAAAAAAGCACATATTGATGAAATTATGAAGCTTATTAAGATAGACCATGTTGAAAATCGTCTTATTAAAAATCTTTCAAAGGGCTATCGCCAAAGAGTAGGCTTAGCACAAGCGCTTGTTGGCAACCCTGATGTACTTATTCTTGACGAGCCTACCGTTGGTCTTGACCCCAAGCAAATTATTGAAATAAGAAATCTTATTTCTCGCCTTGGTAAAAACCACACTATTATTCTTTCTTCACATATTTTGTCTGAAATACAGGCGGTTTGTGAACGTGTTATTATTATCAACAAGGGTCGCATTATTGCGGATGACACACCCGATAATTTATCTGACCGTCTTTCAAACGACCGTTCGTTAGTGGCGAGAATTGAATGTAATGAAAAAGATATGCTTGAGGCTCTTTCAACCGTTAGAGGTGTAAAAACAGTTACTTCTCTTGGCTGTAAAGAACAGGGCAGTTTTGATTTTCTTATCGAGCCTGAGCTTAACGCCGATGTTCGTAGGGATGTGTTTGAACGTGTAGTATCCCGCGGAAAGACCATCTTATCACTTAATAGCAACAAGGTTTCACTTGAACAGGTATTCTTACGCCTTACCGAAGCTGATACCTATGAGGATGCACGTAAGCTTTTGGGCTTTGAAGAAGCAGAAAAGGAGGAAATGAACGATGACAGCGATATTTAAAAGAGAGTTTAAAGCTTATTTTCAAACCCCTATCGGTTATATTGTTTTAGCGGCATTTTATTTCTTCTCGGGCTTCTATTTTATGTATTACTTTTCACAGGGTGTACCTAAGGTGGATTTTGTAATCTCTAATATGCTTACCGTTACAATATTTATTATGCCGATTATTACTATGCGACTTATGAGCGAAGACAAGCGCCAAAAGGTAGACCAGGCTTTGCTTACAGCTCCAGTTGGTCTTACTTCTATTGTATTAGGTAAATTTTTAGCGGCGTTGGCAGTTTTTGCATTGGGCTTTGTACCCACAATTGTTTTTGAAGTAATAGTTATGTCTTACATTAAAGTAAACGTACTTAACTTTGTTTATGCCCTTATCGGTATTTTACTTTTGGGCAGCACACTTATTTCTTTGGGTATGTTTATTTCTACTTTAACCGAAAGCTCGGTTGTGTCGGCAATATTAACCCTTGTTATAAACATTCTTTTGCTTTATATTTCTAATATTGTTCAAATGATAAGTGTTGAATGGATTGCTACAGCAATTGAAAAGTTGGCATTTATTAATAAGTTTTCAAGCTTTGGTGAAAACTTAATTTCGGTGCCTGATATAGTATATTTCTTAAGTATTACCGCAGCATTTATTTTCCTATGTGTGCGTGCACTTGAGAAAAGAAGATGGGCTTAAGGGAGGTACTTAAAAATGGAAGATAAGAAAATAACAACAAAAGCTCCTAAAACCCGCAATATAAAAAATCAGTTTTTATTAAAACGTGGCACCTATTCTTTGGTTATAACTGCGGTAGTTTTGGCTGCAATTATAGTTTTTAATGTGCTGATTAATGCACTTAGCAATCGCTTTGTTTTAGAGTATGACATAACAACCGAAAAGGTTAATAGCGTAAGCAGCGAAAATATTGAGTATATTAAAAATATTCAAGACGAGGTTACAGTTACAATGTGCGCCTTACCTGAGGATTATTATGGTGGCAGTATGCACTATTATGCTCAGTATCAACACAAAGTAAGCGAGAATTATAATGATTATTATAAGCAAACTGTTAACCTTATTCAAAAATATGAAAATTATAACAAAAAAATAAAGGTTAATTTTGTTGATACACAGGATGCTTCTTTTACTGATATAAGATCAAAGT
>JAZORK010000186.1:0-11472 GCA_045656485.1 Acutalibacteraceae bacterium
ATTATGCTTTTTGTAGATGCCTTTGTAGTAACACTTTCGGCGTTCATTTATAAAAATGCCCAAAGTGCACTTTATTCTATAGTGGCGCTTTATGCTTCGTCCAAAATAATGGACCTTATGTTATACGGTGCTGACAAGGGAAAGATAGTTTATATCATATCTGGCAAAACACAAGATATTGTGTCTGATATTTTGAACGTAGTTAAGCGTGGAGTTACAATTATTGATGCAAAGGGTGGTTTTATGGGCGAAAAAAGACAAATGATTATGTGTACAGTAAGGCGAAATGAAGTACACGCAGTTTATAAATATGCCCGTAAATGGGATGAAAACGCCTTTATTGTGGTAGCAGAAGCGGGTGAGATTCTAGGACGTGGATTTAAAAAATAAAAAATTTTAAAAAACTATTGAAATTTCAATAATTTGTGGTATAATACTATTTGCATTTACAATATATTGTGTTTCACAAACGCATTTAACTTAAACTTGATTTATAGGGTGAAATTATGAAAATTATTAAAAGAAGTGGCGCAGAAGTAACATTTGACGCGCAAAAAATTGTGATAGCGGTTACAAAAGCTAATGAAAGCGTTGTTCCAAGCCAACGAATGAGCGAAATTCAAATTAAAAGAATTGCGGAAGATGTTGAAAGTGCGGCGGCTAATATAAGCCGTTCTTTAAGCGTTGAAGAAATACAAGATATGGTAGAAGACCAAATTATGAATCAACGTGCTTTTGACGTGGCTCGCCGTTATATTACATACCGTTACAACCGTGCGTTAGTGCGTAAAGCTAACACTACCGACGAACAAATTTTAAGCCTTATTGAATGCAATAACGAAGAAGTAAAGCAGGAAAATTCTAACAAAAACCCCACAGTTAACAGCGTTCAGCGTGACTATATGGCGGGTGAGGTTAGTAAGGATATTACTAAGCGTATACTTTTAAATCCCGAAATTGTTGATGCTCACGAAAGAGGTCTTATCCACTTCCACGATGCTGACTATTTCGCACAGCATATGCATAACTGCGACCTTGTTAACCTTGAAGATATGTTGGAAAACGGCACAGTTATTAGTGGTACTTTAATTGAAAAACCACATAGTTTTTCTACCGCTTGTAATATTGCTACCCAAATTATTGCTCAGGTTGCTTCTTGTCAATATGGCGGTCAAAGTATAAGCCTTACCCATTTAGCACCCTTTGTTAATGTAAGTCGTCAAAAGATTTATAAAGAAGTTGTGGCTGAAATGGAATCAGCTGGGGTAAACTTGCCCGAAGAAAAACTTCGTGAAATTACCGAAAAGCGTTTGCTTTCTGAAGTTCGCAAGGGTGTTCAGATGATTCAGTACCAGGTTGTGACATTAATGACAACCAATGGACAAGCACCCTTCGTTACTGTGTTTATGTATTTAAACGAAGCTAAGGATGAGCAAGAAAAGCAAGACTTAGCGCTTATTATTGAAGAAGTTTTACGCCAACGTTACCAAGGCGTTAAAAATGAAAAGGGCGTGTGGATTACTCCCGCATTCCCCAAGCTTATTTACGTTTTAGAAGAAGACAACATTAAGGAAGACAGCAAGTATTGGTACTTAACCAAGTTAGCGGCTAAGTGTACCGCTAAGCGTATGGTGCCTGACTATATTTCCGAAAAGGTTATGCTTCAAAATAAAATAGATAAAAATGGTCAAGGCCACTGCTATACCTGTATGGGTTGCCGCAGCTTCTTAACACCTTTTGTGGATGAAGACGGCAAGCCTAAGTATTACGGCCGCTTTAACCAAGGTGTTGTTACTGTTAACCTTGTTGATATTGGTCTTTCAGCAAACAAGGATATGGAAAAATTCTGGAAAATTTTTGACGAACGTATGGAGCTTTGTCATAGCGCATTACAAGCCCGTCACGAAAGACTTACAGGTACCGTGTCGGATGCGGCACCTATTCTTTGGCAATACGGCGCACTTTTACGCCTTAAAAAAGGTGAAACTATCGATAAGTACTTACACGGCGGTTATTCTACCTTGTCGCTCGGTTATGCAGGTCTTTGGGAATGTGTTTATTCTATGACAGGCAAAAAGCTTACCGAAAAGCAGGGCGAAGAATTCGGCCTTGAAGTTATGCGCAAATTAAATGAATACACAGCAAAGTGGAAAGCCGATGAAAACATTGACTATTCACTTTATGGCACACCTTTGGAAAGCACTACATATAAGTTTGCAAAATGCTTACAAAAGCGTTTTGGAAAGGTGCCCGGTGTTACCGATAGAAACTACATTACAAACAGCTACCACGTTCACGTAACTGAGGATATTGATGCTTTTGATAAGTTGGCATTAGAAGCTAAATTCCAAGCATTGTCACCAGGTGGCGCAATATCTTACGTAGAAGTGCCCAATATGCAAAATAATATTGATGCGGTACTTTCGGTTATGAAGTTTATCTATGACAATATTATGTATGCCGAACTTAACACCAAGAGTGATTTCTGTCACGAATGTGGCTTTGATGGCGAAATTGTGGTAGAAGAAGACGAACACGGCAAGCTCGTTTGGAAGTGTCCTTCCTGCGGCAATACTGACCAAGATAAACTCAATGTGGCTCGTCGTACCTGCGGTTATATTGGCACACAGTATTGGAATCAGGGCAGAACACAGGAAATTAAGGAAAGAGTACTTCACTTATAATTCGGAATTAGGGATGCGTAATTCGGAATTAAGGAGTTTTGGTTATGAATTACGCTACCATTAAAAAATTCGATATTGCTAACGGTCTGGGTGTTAGGGTTTCGCTGTTTGTAAGCGGTTGCCGCCACAAATGCAAAAACTGCTTTAATAGCGAAGCGTGGGATTTTTCCTACGGTCAGCCCTTTACAAAGGATACATTGGACGAGATTTTAGAAGCAATAAGTAAAGACCATATAGAAGGGTTCTCGCTTTTGGGCGGCGAACCCTTCGAACCTGAAAATCAGGAATGTGTCTGCGATATTTTAAAGGCTATAAAGCAAAAATATCCGCAAAAATCGGTTTGGTGTTACACAGGCTTTTTGTATGATACTCAGCTTTTAGCGGGTAAGGTTGGAAATCCACAAACCGTCCGTGAAATTTTAGAGCATATTGACGTTTTAGTAGACGGCAAGTTTGTGGAAGAATTAAAACGGCTAGACCTTTTGTTCCGTGGGTCTTCTAATCAGCGGATTATTGATGTTAAAAAGTCTTTAGAAAAGAATGAAACCATTTGGCTCGATGGTGTTTGGGAAAGAAAAATGGGCTCGGGCGATATTTACGAATAGGTGATAAATATGAAAGTAAATTTCAAAAAATTAAACGAAAATGCAGTTATGCCGACATACGGCTCGGAATTTGCGGCAGGGGCTGACCTTTACGCTTGCACAAATGGTGAAACTGTAACCTTTGCACCGGGCGAAACCAAGCTTATAAAAACAGGTATCGCTATGTAAGTTCCCGAAGGCTACGCAGGGCTTATTTATGCCCGTAGCGGTATTGCAAATAAGCGCGGTCTTGCGCCGTCTAACAAGGTTGGCGTAGTTGATAGCGACTACCGTGGCGAAATTATGGTGTCACTCCATAATCATTCGCTGGAAGAGCAATCCATAACCGACGGCGAGCGTATTGCCCAAATGGTAATTACACCATTTTTGAAGGTAGAATATACCGAAGTAGAAGAATTAACCGACACCGTACGTGGCGAAGGCGGCTTTGGGTCTACAGGTAAAAAGTAAAGTTTTATTTATATATCTCTTAAAACAAATCCCGCAAGGGATTTATTTTATATCGAGTTTAAGCGAAGCGAAAACATATCGATTTTATGAAATAAAAATATCGAGCAACCGAAGGGTTGCATATCGATAAACACAGAAAACGAGAACACTGTTTTATTTTTTATAAAACGACTTGAAACGGAGGAATAAAGATGATAATTGACGATGCTGAAGTTTTTGGATTTTTTGAAAAAGATATCTATAGTCATTATGTAGAATATGGCGATTTTAAAGCAGTCCAAAAAGATGAAAATGTAAATAGAAAATACTTTTCTACAAGTTATGAAAATTTTGTCAATAATCAATATATCATATATACAGAGTATGAAGATGAAATATTGATTGAAATATGTCAACCAACTGATTGTTATATAGAGCAACAGCTTATAGAAGAAGTATATAACTATGCGGAAAAATACAATAAACCTATATTGCTCTTGGCTGAATTGGAAATCATTGAAAAATTATCTGCTGGTTATGTTATTACTGTAAAACAAAATACGGGATATGAGCATTACGGTGTTTATGGTTGTGCTCAACAGTTGGATAACTCATTTTTTATTGACAACTCAATACAAATTACATCGGTAAGTCAGGAAGATAAAAATGCAATAGCCCAATTACCTGTTGCGGAGTGGGGTAATCTTCCTATTATGATACGATTCACAAAAGATATAGATAAGATATTTTTAGCAAAAATTAACGATAAATTCGCGGGCTATATAATACACACTTCATCTTATGAAAATTATACAGACATTGTTAATGTTATGGTGCACCCACTTTATAGACAAAAAGGTATAGGAAAAGCTTTAATAAATTTTTTAGCTACAAAGGTTGACAACAAAATATACTATGGCTCTGCTAAATCAATAAATTCTTCAAAACTAGCAGAAAGTCTGGGATTCGAAAAAATAATTAATTCTAAAAAGACGTGGCTATTAACCAAATTAATATAGAGTGATTTTTTATATCCCTCTTTGAGGGAGCTGTCGAGCGTAAGCGAGACTGCGGGAGTAACTCCTTCCGTCACGCTTCGCGTGCCACCTTCCTCACGGAGCAAGGCCTTAATAGGAAATTGATGTGATTTTTCGATAGGTTCTTTGCATTACCGTAATTTAATGTTTTTTAATAATTTTTGTATAAATTTTTGTTTTATCGGCTTTGCGGTCAAAAACCTTTTGAATAGGGGATTTAGGCAATATTAAAAAATATTTTTCTTGCAAAATTATGCATTGTTTTGTATAATAAAATTGTTATACATAAATAAATTATTTGGAGGTTCTAAAAATGAAACGTATTCTTGCAATTCTCTTAGTAGTAGCAGTAGTTTTCTCCTTTGCTGCTTGTGGTGGTACAACCACTATGACAATGGGTACAGGTAGCCCTACAGGTACATATTATGCATATGGCGGCATTCTTGGTCAATATGTTAAAAACAATGCTCAAATCGCTGTAAACGCTGTTTCAACAGGTGGTTCTAAGGATAATATCCAAGGTATTGATGTTGGTGACTATCAGTTAGGTACTGTTCAGTCTGACGTTATGGACTATGCTTGGAACGGCACACGTTCTTTTGAAAAAGACGGTAAGATTGATTCTTTCCGCACTGTTGCAGGTCTTTATGCCGAAGCAGTTCAGCTTATCACCGTTAATCCCGAAATTAAGACAGTTGCTGACTTAAAGGGTAAAAAGGTTTCTATCGGTGCTCCCGGTTCGGGCGTTTATTTCAATGCTATTGACGTGCTTTCAGCTGCAGGTATTGCCGAAACCGACATTAAGCCCCAATACCAAAACTTTGATGAAAGTGCTGATGCTTTAAAGGACGGCAAAATTGACGCTGCATTCATCGTTGCTGGTGCTCCTACACCTGCTATTACCGAACTTTCGATGACTAACACCAACACTCGCATCGTTCCTATTGATGGTGCTTTTGCAGAAAAGCTTATGAAGGAAAACACCTTCTATTCAGTTTACAAAATCCCTGCAAATACATATAGCAATCAACCTGAAGAAATTTCAACTGTTACCGTTAAGGCTACTTTAATTGTTAGTGCTGACGCTAACGAAGAAGAAGTTTACAACCTCACCGCTGCAATCTTCGACAACACCGAAGCTATTGCTAAGGAACACGCAAAGGGTGCCGCATTAAGCCTTCAAAATGCTACCGAAGGTCTTACTGTTCCCTTCCACACAGGTGCGGCTAAATACTTTAAAGAAAAAGGAATAGAAGTAGCAGTTAAATAATTAACTTAATAGTTTATTATATCAAAATAGCTGCGGCTGAAGGGTCGCAGCTATTTTAATCATTTTATAGAAAGGCAGGGGAGAATGTTGTTTTTCACAAAAAAGAAGGAATCTGTACCGGTTGAACAAATGGATTTAGACGCAGTAATGAAAAAATTTGACCGTGAATCCAACACTCGTGTATGGGAAGGCAAGCCTAAAATTGTAGTTAATTGCATTTTGGCCGCGTTTTCGCTTTTTTGCATTTATGTAACATTTTTCGCCACTTGGCTCGACACTATAAGGCTTTCAAGCTTTATGGGTTGTATTTTATTAATTGGTTTTCTTGTATATCCCGCTAAAAAGGGTGTACAAAAGGTTAATCATATCCCTTGGTATGATTTTATCTTAATGTTTGTAGGCTCTGGCTCGTTCTTTTACCATACTATCGATGCTATGACAATCATTCAACAGGGTAACAGCTTTCAGTTACACCAAATTATAATTGGTGCAGTTGGTATACTTTGCCTTTTAGAGCTTTGCCGCAGATGTGTAGGTATTCCGATTATTGCCGTTGCAACTGTGTTTATTGTTTATGCTTTAGGTTGGGGTCTTACTAACCCCGATATGTTCCGCCGTCTTGAAGGCTTGGTTGGTAAGCTTTTCTATACCACCACTTCGGGTATTTTGTCTACACCTATTAACACCTGCTCTAAGTTTATTGCAATATTTATAATCTTTGGCGCTTTCTTAGAAAGAACAGGTATTGCCGATTTCTTTATTCAAATTTCCAACTCGGTAGTTGGTAGATTTTCGGGTGGTCCTGCTAAGGTTGCCGTTGTTGCAAGTGCGCTTGAAGGTATGGTTTCGGGCTCGTCGGTTGCAAATACCGTAGGTTCTGGCTCGGTTACTATTCCGCTTATGAAAAAGACAGGTTACAAGCCCGAATTTGCCGCAGCAGCCGAAGCTTCGGCTTCTACAGGCGGTCAAATTATGCCCCCAATTATGGGTGCCGCAGCCTTCTTAATGGCTGAAAATATCGGTGTTGCTTACAGCAATATTGCTTTACGTGCTATTCTTCCTGCCGCGCTTTACTTCTTAGGCGTGTTTATCGCAGTTCACCTTGAAGCTAAAAAAGAAGGTCTTCGTGGTCTTACTAAGGAAGAACTCCCTGCATTTTTACCCCTTTTAAAGAAATCTTATCTTTTACTTCCCTTAATTATACTTATTGCTCTCGTTAGTTCAGGCTCACGTTCAATTGCTTATGCCGCTGCAATTGCAATTGTTGCTACTATTGTTGTTGGCTTGTTTAATAAGGGCGACCGCATTACTCCCAAGCGTATTTGGGAAGCTCTTGCAGCAGGTGGTCAGGGTATGATTACCGTTGCCGTTGCTTGCGGTGTTGCAGGTATTATTGCAGGTACTATTACTATGACAGGTCTTGCAAATGTTATTATTAACGGCATTGTTGCTTTGGCAGGTAATCAGATAATTATTGCCTTGTTCCTTACAATGCTTTGCTGTATCGTTCTTGGTATGGGTGTTCCCACCACAGCGAACTATTGCATTATGGCGGCAACCTGTGCGCCTATCTTAATAAAAATGGGTGTGCCCGATATTGCGGCTCACTTCTTTGTGTTCTATTTTGGTATTGTTGCCGCCCTTACCCCGCCTGTTGCTTTAGCGGCTTATGCAGGTGCGGCTATTGCTCAGGCAAACCCAATGAAGACCGCATTTACAGCAACAAAGCTTGCTATTGGTGCATTTATCGTGCCTTATGTATTTGCCCTTAACCCTGCAATGTTGTTTATTGATACTTCTTTTGTTGAAGTTGTTACAATATGCGTAACTTCCTTTGCGGGTATTTATGCGGTATCTGCCGCTTTGCAGGGCTATTTCTTGCACGGTATGAAGTGGTTTGAAAGAATTTTAAGTGTAATCGGCGGTTTATTGCTAATTTACCCCGGTGTAAAAACCGATATTATCGGACTTTCACTTGTTGGTATAGTTCTTTTATTACAACTTATTACCAGAAAGAAAAAAGTTTCGGTACCTCAATAAAGCATTAAATTAAAAAGCACTCGCTCAAAAGCTGGTGCTTTTAGTTTGTAATAAAACAAAAGAAAACCATACCTTGCGGTACGATTTTCTTTTTATTTGGCGGAGACGGGAAGATTCGAACTCGCCGGGGATTGCTCCCTAACTGATTTCGAGAATTTGACAAAAAATTTTAAACAAAAATAAACGGTGTCAAAAGTGGTGTCAATAATTCCAAGAAAATACTGTAATTATGCGATATTTCGTGGTGTCTAAAGTCTTAAAAGTTATGGTACAAGCGACTTTGTTAAAAACAGCACTTTTGTGGAAAATCATTAGAAAAAAAGCAAAAATCATTAGAAAAAATTATTACATTCCCGAAAAATGTTTATTGAGGATTTCCTCCATTTCATCAAAGTGTGGATATATTTTTTCTAATGTATCATATTTAGTAAATAAACAGTAAAGTTCCTCCATCCAAGGATTACTGTTTGTTAGTTCTTTAATGAAACTATCATCAAAGGTGTCTGGATATAGATATTGCCAAACCGCTATCCTACCTAAAAAGTGTGCAATTACATACATTTGTCTATCGGCATTATCGGTAGCACCTACTTCATTAACCATATATTCTATATGATACGGAAGTTCAGTGTTCATAATATGCTCTAAATGGGCAGTATCTTTGAAGTTTTCTAATGTGTATTTTCGTAAAAAATAATGGCCAATTGCTCTTGCATGGAATTCCGTCCAATACAAAAACATACGATGTAAATCATACTCATATAACTCATCATATGACTTTGGCTTTATAATTTCAAAATACTCCTTAAAGTCATTGACATGCACTGCTTCGTGTACTAATGTTCCAATCCAATCAACATTATGTTTTGTTATTGTTTCTAAAACATATTCTTTATTGATAAGTATCGTAAATTGTCCGTTATTTTCTTTGGGTTGCACAGTTAAACCGTGATACTTATTTAAGTCATTGAGATTTGTCTTACCACATTCAACCAAATCATTTCGTAGTTCTTTATACGATGTTGCCATATCATCTGAAATTATTATCTGACAATCGAACGGCTCTACATTACATGTTGAGACATAGTCGGCAAGTATATCATTGATATATTGGGTAAATTCATTATCTGCCATTATTAAATTTCCTTCCCTATATGTATTATATTTATTATACCATTGCTTATTAACATTTACAATGACATTGTTTAATTAGGGCTTGTTTTAAATGTCGAAATATGTTATAATATAGAAAACAATTGAATAGCACATAACATACTGAATTTTAACTTACATACAACTCTGGCGGGAGTTTTGTATGTAAGTTTTTTTATTTTTCTCCTTTCATTTTGTTGTTGCTTCCTAGTGGCAAGAGAGTGTGTGTAATTTTTCAAAGACAATTCCTCCTTCATTATCAGATGTCGGTGTACTAGGCAACACCGAGTACATAAAAACAAAAGGAGAATGTTATATGCAAAGACAAGACAAATTTCTAATTCTAACTTTTGAGCAAGATGCTCACGGTAATTTTACCAAATTTCCATTTCCTTATGGCAGTTCGGTAACTATTGAAGTTCCAGAAGGAACTAATATCGTTATTGAAAAAGAGCAGTTTGGTAATACCATTAAAACTCACCTGTTTGGTGTTGTAGAAAGCAGGTGATGTAATGAGGTATGGTTATATAAGGGTATCCTCAAAATCACAAAAAGATAACTCATCTCTTAAAGAACAACGAGAAGCAGTATTAAATGCAGGTGCCGAAATTGTTGTAGAAGAAATCTTTACTGGTGGTACAATCAAAGACCGTCCGTTATTTTCTCAACTAATAGAAAAACTCCAACCTGATGACGAATTAATTGTGGTTAAGTTAGATAGGTTCGCAAGAACAGTCAGTGAAGGCAGTACTCTTGCACAGGAACTTTATGATAAGAACATTAAACTTAATATTCTAAATATGGGTGTAATCGAGAAAAATGCAATTGGAACCTTGTTACTCCATGTTATGTTGGCTTTCGCACAATTTGAGAAAGATATGATAAATTCCAGATGTCAAAGTGGCAGAGCATATCATCGTAAACACGACCCGAATTATAAAGAAGGGAGACCAAAGAAATTTCATCGTGAACAAATCAATCTCGCTTTGTCATTACTTGACGAAGGTAAGAGTTACAGGACCGTTTCCGAAATGACTGGCATATCAAAATCAACGATGATTAGAGCAAAAAGGAAGATTACTTTTGACACTGAATTATGACACCTCACAAACCCAGTGTTTATGGACTTTTAAAATTGGTGTCAAAAGTTAAAATATTTGACACTCTAATAATGCCCCGAACCGTAACGGTCGGGGCATATTTTCTTGAAAAATTTTTGAAAAAAATGAATTCTTTAAACATCTTAATTTTAATTTGTTTGGAGGAATTTATTATGACAAATACACGCATTACAAGAGGAAAAATCTTTTTCGCTGACATCCCTAAAACAGTGGGGTCTACCTATTTTGGAAAAAGGCCCATATTGGTACTGTCGAACAATCTTAATAACAAATTCAGCCGAACCATTACTGCAATTCCCTGCACCACACGTGTAGGTGTCAGTCGTGGTGGAAAAAAGAAAGACCTTCCGACCCATGTATACATACCTAGTGGGAAAGGAGGTACGGGGCTTAAACGAGATACTATCGTTATGTGCGAGAATATCTGCAATTACTCTGTTGAAATTTTAGAAGAATGCATTGGAGAAATTGATGAAAGTTCGGAGTTGATGCGCGAAATTGAAAAAGCAGTCCAAATACAAATTGGTATTGTTGGATGACAAAAAGAAGCACGGTTCGCCACCGTGCTTTCTTATTTATACTGGTCAGAATGCTTTTGACAATAATCTAACACAAAGTTAAGCCAATTCTCGTACCAATGCCACGTTTTATTCGCTACAATTGTTCCATAATTGTATTTTGGGTTCTTGGCATCGTTGCTTTTCCAAAGTTGCACAAAGTCTCTCATATTAAATTTCGGATAGTCTTTTTTTACTATCTCTACGATTTGACCTGGTAAGTACTTTACTTTTTCTCGCTCCTTCAAAACAACATATTGCGTTTTTAAGGTTTGCGCCAATTCGGAATCGGGTTTTATAAATTCAATTACCTTATCTGCTTGTTGGCGATGGTTAACGAGTTTTGGGGTATAAAAAACTCGGTATGCATATGCCAAACTATTAAATTCATCATCCGACAATGAATTATCAAAATCGGTCACAAATGCTTTTAAATATTTTGGCAAGGTTGTTTCTGACAAAAGCATACTTTTTTGCTCGTCATCAATGCCAGATAACTGCAAACTAACGTTTATATATTTGTCAAGACCATATTTATCACCAGACAACTGCTTTATGTAATTATTGTAATTGATAA
>JAZORK010000187.1:0-2023 GCA_045656485.1 Acutalibacteraceae bacterium
CACCCCCTAACACGCACGCGCATACGCGCTTGCGTGTATATAATTTACATCCGTAACAATTCCCCGCCTAATCTTTTACGCGTGTATTAGTACGTCAAATTATTGTACTTATTAACAATTTTAGCCCGCTATTGTTCAAAACTTTGACGCACTACATTTGCACAACATTTGTTCTACTCTTTTACTTATGTATTAAGATGCGTATTTTTATGCTGAATTTCTGCTTTTATGCTGCATTATTAACTATTTATGCTGCTTTATTTATTTTTGTGTGCATTTTATTTGTAGTATATATTATGTTAAAAATATTATGGGGTAATATTGCAAAAGTAGGTTTGGCGTATATGAGTACGCTGTGATTGTATAGAAATATAATATCAGAATTTGACCGTTAATCCGACGCTATTTTGATTGCTCCAACAAAAATTACTTTATTCTTTTCTGTTGAACGGACAAGTAAATCCGTTCTATCGAGTATGGTTCCGAATACTGCACGCAAACAGGCTAAACTATTTTTCTACATCGTAACTCTCGAAGGTTCTATCTTCGAAGAGGACGATGACACGCTTAATGGCTCCGTGGGTCTGGCTGGCGGAATTTATCAGCGCAGTGGCTGCCGATGTCGTGGTTTGCTCGGGTGATTTTACCTCCTCGCGATTTTGCCCATTTTCCTGAACGGTGGGTGCGTTGGCGGAAAATATCGTATTCTCGGCCGGTTGAGAATTTTCGGTTGGCAGGTCGCGATACATCTGTTCGCTATCCAAAAGCAACCAATCAGGATTGATATGCGGAAAGCGTCGCAGAATTTTCTGCACCAAATCAAAACTCGGCTTATTACGGCCGGCAAGAAGATGTGAAATTCCCGACGGCTGTATTCCCAGCAATTCTGCAAGACGACTTGATGTCAAGTCCTCATTTTTCATCAAAATAAGCAATTTTTCGCGCATAATCCATATTTTTTACAAATATAAAACTTTTTTCTTTTGTAAACAAGCAAAATGCACAAAAGTAACACAAGTATAGTTGTTAACAATTGTTACAATTGTAATAAAATGAATTATGGTAAAAATCAAGTATTAAATAATAGTGAATGTGTGCTTTATATAAAATACGCTAAAATGCTGATAATCTCACTATTAGATATATAAAACTGTGCTCATTGTGCGCATATGGGCGATATGGTCCTTACGGTGTTGTATGTGGTGTGTACAACTTTAATTAGATTTCGTAAGTTACTGATAATCGGTAGTATAATGTTGTAAAGTTTAGTATTTGAATTCGCTCAAAGTTAAGTATTTTTCGCAGTTGTGGAGGGCGTGCGCTTTGTTTACAAGAGTAACAATTAACAACCCGGATACACGCTGTCTTGCTTTTACATTTGTGAATGTCGCCACCTTTTTACAGATGTATTGTTGTTACAAATGTAATTACAAGTGTAAAAATGTGTGAAAATTAGAATTTTTGAGAGTGGATTTATCGAGTTATTAACAATGAAATCCGAGTATGGAATTTAACTCTTAAATTATGTTAAATATTAAATAGAAACAGGGCGTTGAATACTCAACTACCCCGCTACTAATCAATGAGTTGTAAAGTTGTAAACAACTGTTTATAACGCAATCTTTTTTGCTATTTCTGCAAACTCTTCTGGTGTTAATTTCAACTTTTCACGGCGAAAATCGACATCTTTTTCGCTATTCATCGGTATCAGATGTATGTGTGCGTGGGCTACTTCAAGGCCTAAAACGACTGTTGCGACCTTTTTGCATCCTGTTTGCTCCTTGATTTTGTGCGCAATCTTCTTGGCGAATTGTATCATTCCGGCCAGAGTCTCGTCATCGAGGTCGTAGAAATAGTCCACCTCGACCTTGGGAACAACCAATGTATGCCCTACTGCCAGCGGATTGATGTCGAGGAAGGCGTAGTATCTATCATCCTCGGCTACCTTATAACTGGGAATCTCCCCAGCGATAATCTTTGAAAATATTGTTGCCATATCTCTATTGTTTATAATTTGCCTGTT
>JAZORK010000188.1:0-2667 GCA_045656485.1 Acutalibacteraceae bacterium
TAAAAATCTCCTGGTATTTATTTTTATAGTGATGCGGTCGCCAAACCGTCACTATTATACCATGAGATTTTTATTTTTGCTAAAGCTTTTTATCTCCCCCAGTAGAACTGGGGGTTAAATCAAGCTAAAGCGCCAATGGAACCAGGATAGCAATTTTGCTATCCTGTTTCATTTATTCTTTATTTTTCATTTAAAATCGATTTTTCATAATCCTTAGGGGCAACGCCCACTACTTGCTTAAACTTTCTTGAAAAGTAAATGTAGTCGTCAAAACCACAGTTAAAAGAAATATCCATTAAAGTCATAGAATTTTGGTATATATTGATTAAAGTCTTTGCGTGGTTAATACGCAGTTCCGTTAAATACGCAATGGGTGTTTTGCCCACGATTTTCTTAAAGTGCGCCCTAATATAATCTTCGGCATATCCACTTTGTTTTAATAGCTCGGTTACGTTAAAATCGCTATCGTGAAAGTTTAAGAGCATTTTTCTTTTTATTTTATTGACCGTTTTTTCTATTGGATTGGCAGTTTTAACGTTCTTTAACAAGAAATGAATAAAGGCAAGGCAAAGTGCATTAAAGTATTCTTTGCTTTCATAACGGTTTTCAAAAATCATCCGAAGCAACGAAAATCCATCGCCACGCTCGTTGTCCTTGAAAATAATCGGGGCGTCTATATGTATGAGTTCATCACTTCTTCCATAAATTGCAAGGTATTGTAGATTATCATGAGAAATAGAGCCGTGTACTATATTTGGCGGCATAACGATAATCATACCCTGCTCCGCATCATAAACTTGCCCATCAATATGTAGTTTTCCTTTTCCCGAAGAATAAATAAAAAGTTCATAGTCTTTATGTTTGTGAAAGTTAACCTTTTCCTTACTATAAGCGCCCATATAAGAAATATAATTCATAAAAATTCTCCTTTTCAACATTATACACAAAATCTATCTTTTATGCAACTTATTTTATTGTTTTGGCTAACTTTTTTTAAGGTGCGGTGGTATAATGGATTTAATAAAGTAAGAAGGAAAGAAAAATGCAAGCATCAAAAAGTCTAAAATTTCGCGGTAAAAAAGAAGTGAATATGCTTTCAGGCTCTATCATGAAAGGCATTATGGCAATTGCAATACCCATTATGATAATGAACGTATTACAATCACTTTTTAATATAATCGATATGGTTATATTAAAGATGTACGATACGGACGGCGGGTATTCGGTAGGCGCGGTTGGTGCGTGTGGTACTCTGTTTAGTTTTATTACGGGACTTGCTATCGGTATTGCGGCGGGGGCAAACGTCGTTATCGCAAAGTACATAGGTAAAGGCGATAAAGAAGGCGTTGATAAATCTGTTGGCACGGCACTTGTATTTTCGGTTATAAGCGGATTTGTCTTGCTTGTCATCGGCGTTGTTTTTGCGGAGTTCTTTTTAGGGCTTGTAAACTGCCCTACAAAATTCTTTGATAAAGCGGTTTTATATTTTAGATTATACTTTTTGGGTATGCCCTTCTTTACGTTCTATAACTTTGCCGCGGCAATTTTAAGGTCGTCGGGCGATTCAAGAAGACCTATGATATATTTAACAATTGGCGGTGTTGTAAAAGTAGTGTTAACGTTCCTTTTGGTGGGTGTGCTTAAAATGGAAATTGTGGGCGTTTCCATTGCAACCATTTCCACGTGGGTAATTACTTCCGTATTAGAAGTTATTGCTCTTATCCGCGACGGCGGTGTGGTTACCGTAAACTTTAAGACATTAAAAATATATGGCAAGCAATTAAAAGAAATATTAAGAATTGGTATCCCCACAGGCTTACAGCAAGCGCTTTATTCGGTTGCAAATCTTGTAATCGCCGGTGCAGTTAACTCATATGGTGCAGATGAAATTACAAAAGCAAATGCGTCAACGGGTGTTTCCATTGCAAATAATTTTGATGGAATATTATATCAAATAGCAACAGCTCCCGCGCTTGCGGTTATGCCTTACGTAAGTCAAAACGTAGGCGCAAAAAATATGAAACGTGCAAAGGGAGCAATTTGGAGAAGAAAAGCAAGTCAATATTCAAGAAGTTGAAATTGCTTAACAAAAAAAAGACAGGTACGTTTCATTTAAGAAATCACCTGTCTTTTTTTGTTTTAATCTTCTTTATATTCTTCGGGATTTGTATAGATTTTATCAATTTTAATGGATGCAAATTCCTGCACGTTAATACATTTTCCGCAGTTATCGCAAACCTTGCTTGGATCTAAATCGCACGTTTCACACTCCAAACAACCGATACACTCCCGATCGTATAATACACATTCTTTTCCAAGCTCTTTTTTCGGCATAAAACCACCTCGTTTTTATCGTTATATCTATTATAGCACAAAAAATAAAAAAATCAAGCAAAACACGGTAAACATTTGTTTGCTTTTTATGAAAAAATGTGTTATAATACGATTACAGAAGAAAAACCAAGGAGTTTGCCCATGGTAAACGAAGAGAAACTAACGAAAGTTATGGATTATATCCGTAAATTCACCGAAGAAAACGGATATACGCCCTCCGTTCGTGAAATCGGCAAGGAATGTGGAATAAAATCCACCGCTACCGTACACAGTTACATTGAAAAACTGCAAACAAAAGGCTATTTGAGTAAAACGGATAATAAAAAACGCGCG
>JAZORK010000189.1:0-1138 GCA_045656485.1 Acutalibacteraceae bacterium
GCTCTTGCCGAGTTGTTCGGCAAGCCAAGTCTGTTTAATTCCCTTTGCTTCAAGGACTTCCTTTATTCTATTCATATATATTGTGTTATTTATTCGCAATAATTTGTCATAAAGATATGAAAAATTTTGCTATAATCATAAACTTTGAGGAAAAACAACGCATTTTGGCTAAAACAAAAAACGAGAACCCGTGCGAGTTCTCGTTTTGAAGCAGTGTGTGTAAATCTGTTATCGCCTACCATAGACCGCAGGGAAGTCCTCGGCGTTGCGGTGGACGAATGGGGCAACATAGTTTTTCTCCAACGCGGCACGCAGGTCGGACTCTCGGTAGAGCATCTTACCAGGTAGGGTGACAAACGAAAAAACGCTGCAAATCAATGATTTGCGGCGTTTTGTTGATTTTGAACTTTGGTTCAAGTGGTGCCACCGGGATTCGAACCAGGGACACAAGGATTTTCAGTCCTTTGCTCTACCAACTGAGCTATGGCACCAAACCTTTTTGCGTTATTGCGAGTGCAAAGGTAGGTAAAATTTTCTTATCTGCAAATTTTTTTGTAAAAATTTTCTATTTTTTACTATCTTTGCGCTGTATTTAACAATATACCTATTTTAATAATGATTACTACCTCTATACTTCTTGTTGTTGGTTTTACACTTATTACCTTCGGTGCAAATTGGTTGACCAACGGTGCTTCAGCCATTGCGAAGAGATTAAACATCAGCGAATTTATTATCGGTATGACCATCGTGGCGGTAGGAACTTCACTACCTGAGCTTACTGTCAGCTTAGCTTCGGCATTTTCCGGTAGTGCCGATATGGCGATAGGTAATGTTGTTGGATCAAATATTTTCAACACTCTTTTCATCTTAGGCATCTGCGCCCTATTTTCACCCGTAGTATTCTCACGCAACAACATACGCATAGACACCCCAATATGCATCCTTGTATCATTGACAATACTCGTAATGCTTATTGGCGGCACTCTTTCGCGTATAGAGGGCATAATTTTGCTCTTGCTCTACATTGTCGCAATGTTTATATCGTTCAAGACTAACAAACCAGAGGAGAACGATGAGGAGGATAATGACGAGAAATTTTCGTGGGTTAAATCATTACTGATGCTTATCGGTGGTCTTG
>JAZORK010000190.1:0-1438 GCA_045656485.1 Acutalibacteraceae bacterium
CGAACCCGGTAAGCTTTACGATGTTAACGAAGCAGTAGAACTTGCTACTAAAACAGGTACTGCTAAGTTTGACGAAACAGTTGAAATCCACGTTCGCTTAGGTGTTGACTCACGTCACGCTGACCAACAGGTTAGAGGCGCTGTAGTTCTTCCTAACGGTACTGGTAAAGACGTTAAGATTTTAGTTATCGCTAAAGGCGATAAGGCTGATGCAGCTACCGCTGCAGGTGCTGACTATGTTGGCGCAGAAGAAATGATTGCAAAAATCCAAAACGAAAACTGGATGGATTTTGATGTTGTTATCACCACTCCCGATATGATGGGTATGGTTGGTCGTTTAGGTAAGGTTTTAGGTCCCCGTGGTCTTATGCCTACACCTAAGGCAGGTACAGTTACTCCTGACGTTGCTCGTGCTGTTAACGAAGCTAAGGCAGGTAAGATTGAATACCGTCTTGACAAAACAAACATCATTCACTGCCCCATCGGTAAGGTATCTTTCGGTCCTGAAAAATTACAGGAAAACTTTGATACTCTTATGGGTGCAATCATTAAGGCAAAGCCTGCTGCTACAAAGGGTCAATATGTTAAGTCTTGCGTACTCGCAACAACCATGGGCCCTGGCATTAAACTTAACGTAGCAAAATTTGCTAACTAATTAACTTAACGGAGAAAGCAATTCGCTTTCTCCGTTTTTACTTGCAATAATCCGGACCTTATGTTATCCTTAAATAAAGGATGTGTTTTTATGTGTGAAAATATTAAAATTACAATTGAAAATTTAAAGAAAAATAATATAAATGCAGTTTTTTGCGAAACTAAGCAAGATGCTTTAAAGACGGTTGAAATGATGCTCGAAAAGGGCGCTAGCATTAGCACAGGTGGCTCGGTATCGCTTCAAGAAAGCGGAGTTTGGGAGCTTATAAATAACGGCGATTACGATTTCAAAAACCGTCTTAGAAGTGGCATAACACCCGAAGAACAGCAACAGGTGTTTAAGGATATAATCGGTATAGATTATTACCTTTGCTCTGCCAATGCGGTTACCAAAAACGGCGAGATTTTGAATGTTGACGGTTTTTCAAATCGCATTTCGGCAATAGCATTTGGACCTAAAAAGGTGATTATGGTTGTGGGTAAAAACAAGATTGTCGATAATTTAAACGATGCATTTTTAAGGGTAAAAAGGATTGCCGCACCCAAGAACTGTGTGCGACTAGGCATTGATAACCCTTGCGCTAAATTAGGGCATTGTATTTCGCTCGAAAAGTGCGATAACCCCGATTTTGCCGACGGTTGTAAGAGTGCTCGTAGAATATGCGTAAACTACCTTGTAAACGGTTTTCAGCGTGATAACGGCAGAATAAACGTTATTCTCTGCGGCGAAGATTTAGGATATTAAGACTATATAAACACCCCTTATTACGATTAAGTAATAAGG
>JAZORK010000191.1:0-1137 GCA_045656485.1 Acutalibacteraceae bacterium
TTTTAGTTCGCGAAAACTGGCACTTTTTTATTTAAAATGATATTTTTATTAGTGAAAACTTGCATAGAATAAAAAAACTTACTAACTTTGCACTCGCAAATCAAACGATGGTGCCATAGCTCAGTTGGTAGAGCAAAGGACTGAAAATCCTTGTGTCCCCGGTTCGATTCCTGGTGGCACCACCAAGAAAATCGCTAATAGCTAAATAATCAAGCTGTTAGCGATTTTTCTTTTTGTGTTCTTTGACAAAATGTCACCACATTGTCACCACATTTGTTTTCATGTCACCACGCTAAATAAAGTTGTCACCACACATATAGGCACAATGTCACCACATTTTTCAAAATAAGGGAAAGAAAAATGCCTATCTACCGATACGGATGGCAAACAGGCATTAACAGAATTTTAATAGAAAAACATTAGAATCTATCATGCTTTCTCCTTTTGTAACGGAAAATAGTCTTCTCTTTTACCGCCTTGTCAATCTCGGCAGCATCATAAAGTATTCGACCACCTATTTTCTTTTCGCGGATTTCTCCACGCTTCACCATTTCTATCACAGTAGGATTAGTCACATGCAATATCTCACACAATTCCTTGCGTGTATAATACTTTGGCTTGTTCGAATCCTCGGCCTTAATCTTCGCTGCAACTTTCTCGGCAATAGCGTCGGCAAGATTTTCAAGCACGGTATTCAACGGAGTCCGCATATTGCCCAATGATTCTAATCCTGTTATCATATTTTCGTTTGTTTAATTTTGAATTACACTGCAAAGTTATATCCCATTTTACCATTCGCATAATAAACCAAGTGGCATGTATCGGCTGACCGATATTTACCATAAAACGCGGTGAAAATCAAAAATATAGTATGATTTTAAAGTATGATTTTGAAAATAATTTTAATTTTTCATAGGTTTTAGGCGTTAATTTCTGTCAATTTGAATTTGTTTGTAAAATCCATTATAACTTTGAATTGTAACAATGCTAAAATCAGTAGAAATATAATATGGAGAATATGCTTATTGACGAAAAGACAATCAACAAAAATATTCAGTATGCCCTTTCGGTTATAGCCGAGAATGTTGACGAGAACGGGAACCTGATTGTACCAAAACCTGCTTCTATGAATGAGAC
>JAZORK010000192.1:0-3195 GCA_045656485.1 Acutalibacteraceae bacterium
GGCACCGGGTATAAGGTTATGTGCGTGAAGTGCTGCGAAAAATCATACGTTAGAAGACCTTGGGACATTGGGGTTACTCTTTATCCTATTGCTAAGATGTGTTGGCAGAACCGCCGTAGCTCAGCTTACGGTGATAGCGAAATTACATATCAAATACCAAACCAAATAGCGCTTAACCGTGCTTCGAGCTCTGCTTTGTGGGGGCTTATGAAGTCGGGTATGCCTATGACTGTAGTAAACGGCGATACAATACAGGATGCTATAACCAATAACCCCGGTGAAGTAATTAAGGTTTACGGTACCGCCGAAGATGTTGCAGGCGCTATAAGGCATATTTCACCGCCTGCGTTTGGTAATCAGTATATCAATATGCTTAACGACCTTGCGAACAACACGCTTTCGGATAACGGCGCAAACGATGCCGCGCTTGGTAATATTCGCCCTGATAATGCGGCGGGGATTATCCAATCACGAGAAGCTTCGTGACAGCCTATGCAGTTATATCAAAATGCTTTCTATAGTTTTATTGAAGATATCGCGCGTATATGGGCTGACTTTTGGCTACATTTATACGGTGACCGCAAGCTTCGTGTAGAAGAAAAGGACGGCGTATATTACGTACCTTTCCATCCTAAACGCTATGAGAATTTAACACTTACCGCACGTATTGACGTAGGTTCGAGCCATGTTTGGAGTTTACCGTCTACTATATCTGTTTTAGACGCATTATTTGGCGCACAGATTATTGATAAGGTGCAATATCTTGAACGTATGCCTGACGGTATCATTCCTGATAAAACGGGTCTTTTAAGAGAAGCACGTGAGCAGTTGGCGGCGCAAGAAGAAATGATGTTAGCGCAGCAACAGGCAAATATGGTTGGTATGCCACAAGAACAAATAGTGGGAGCGGAAATGCCACCTGAAGAAGTACCAATGGAGGTTATGGACGTATGACAGGAAATGATATTTTACAAAGAGCCTTAGGGCTTTTAGGGTATGCCGAGAATAACGGCAACACACAATTAACACAAAGAATATTGCAAAAAGCACTACCGCTTACAAATCTTGTTTATGGCGACATAGCACGTATGTGCGGTATGGAAAAGGAAAGGCTTAACAGTCTATTAGATGAGTTTGAAATTTCAGATAAAGCAGCTGACGTTTTTGCTTGCGGTTTGGCAGGGTATATTGCCGCAAGCGAAGGTGACGATAACGCACATGCCTTTTGGGCGGCTGAATATAACACAAGAAGAACCACATTATCGAAAATAACCACGGTAAAGGATGAATTACCTATACCTGAATATTAAGGAGGTTTTACAATGCGTTTACCGATTATGCGAAAACAAGAAGCGCACATTTTAAGTCTTCCTGATTTATCGGGTGGGCTTAATATGCGTGACGGTATAAGCGAAGTTTTGGATAATCAGCTTATCGATTGCAAGAATATGTGGTGGAAAGATGGGCTACTTAAAACCCGTGCCGCAATGCTTCAAAATGACAGTAAAATAAATTTAGGTGATGCTGCAGAAGGTTCGGTACCTAAAATCCGTAAGCATAATTGCTATAACACAGTAAGCGGTATAAAGGGACAGCTTTGCTCGGCTGTATATAACAATAAAATCAATTTCTTTTGGAATTACGGAAAGAGCTTATCGGCGGGGGCTTCTATAGGGGAAACACCATCAAGTTATTTTGTCTGTCAATATTCAAATATGCTTTATTGTTTTACGACAGGTAAAAATATATATTCGTTGGATATATCAAACACTTCGGCTGCATGGAGTGCAGTTACGGGAACCGATATGTATATTCCTAAAATTATGACGCAATGTAAGAAAAGCAGTGCTGCCAATATTTCATCAGACCAAATAAGCGGTGTAATGCTTGAAAGCTATAACCTTTTAAGTGATTACTATGAAATGAGTTATAACTCTTATAACCCCGAAATTGTTAAAGAAGACCAAAAACATAAGATGCAATACCATATTTTGAAAAGTGTTGCTAAATATGAAGGCAAAGAATTAACGGTTACTGCTAAAGTTACGCTTGACGGTAGCTCAGAAACACATATTGTTCCAATTCTCCAAAATAATCGAAGAGATAAAAAAACAACTACGTGGGAAGAAAAAACGCCCAATGCGAAAGATAAACTTTTAATGAGAGTTTGGAAAAATCGAATTTCCTTTTATTACTGTGAAGAAAATACAGATACCACCTTTATAACGGATAAAACAAAGTATACAAAGGTTGCCACAATAAGCGATAATACCGATTCGGATTATTGGCGCAACGGGGATTCGGAAGAAGAAAAAGCAAAACCAACTGCGCCGATAAAGTATTCCTTAGGTGGCGATGATGATATTGTTATAACTGCGCCGTATGTATGGTCTAACAGCGATAAAGAAAAAGTATTCAATATGACAAAAAGCGAATGGTTTGGCGGTTCTGCGGGGCTTTTAGGCGGTACCCGATTATTGCTTTGCGGTAATACAAAAAAAGGTAACAGCGACCTTGTGGTGTGGTCAGGGCTTAATAATCCGCTATACTTTCCCGAAAATTCGTACTTTAACGTGGGAAATGAAACGGGAGCGGTAACAGGCTTTGGCAAGCAGTCTGATAAGCTTGTAATATTTAAAGAAAATGAAACTTGGTTTACACAGTATGCGCAGAACACAAATATTACTGCTAATGACCTTATAAACCAAAGAGTTATTGATTACGCTTCTTCGAGCGTGTATTTCCCGCTAACACAGATAAACTCGAATATAGGTTGTCCTTATCCCGATACTATTCAGCTTTGCCGTAACCGCCTTGTGTGGCTTGGAAATAACAATAACGTTTATACCTTAGTGAGTGATAGCCAATATAACGAGCGCAGTATTTTTAGTGTTTCGGAAATGGTTAGCTGCAAAATTGAAGAAATTGGTGTAGATAGTAAAGCTTGCGCTTGCGATTGGAACGGATATTATTGTTTACTTTTAGGCAATAATATATTGCTTATGGATTATAACTGTTACGGTTATACACACGTGGCAAGCTATTCAAAACAGGATGATGCAAATATACATATACCATGGTACAGTTGGGAAATTACCAACGTGCAGAAATTGGCAGTTATAGGCAACCATTTAAGCGCGGTTAATATAACCAATATTGGCGGTAAGCTTTACGCTATAAGTTATTACTTTAATG
>JAZORK010000193.1:0-23829 GCA_045656485.1 Acutalibacteraceae bacterium
TGACACTTCCCACCACCTTGGGTGCGGCGCTTGGTATGATTATGCTTTTTTGTGCCGTTACAAATTGTCCCATGGCTTCGATTTTTTTAAGCCTTGAATTGTTTTCGGGTGTGGGATTCGGGTATTTTGTGCCCTGTGTAATAATTGTATTTTTAATTTCGGGTAAAGTCAGCCTTTATAAAGAGCAGGATATAGGTTTGAAATATTATCTTTACAAAAAACCTTTTGGTTTTATATGGACTATTTAAAACAATACTTACTGTAGGTGATTTTTTTGAAAAAAGAAAAGCGTCTTGTAACCCTTTTGACCGAAAAGGGAGAAAATTTTGATATTAAAAACTGGGATGTTTACCCACGCCCACAATTTAAGCGTGATTCCTTTTTGTGCCTTAACGGCGAGTGGGAATTTGGCACTAGTGAAAACGAAATTTTCCCCGAAAGTTTGCAAGAAAAAATAATTGTTCCCTTTGCACCGCAGTCGATTTTATCGGGTGTAAACAGGCTTATAGAAGATAAATTTTACCTTTTTTATAACCGTGAATTTGTGCTACCTCAAGGCTTTAATAGGGGTAGGGTTTTACTCAATTTTGGCGCAGTTGACCAGGTTTGCGAAGTCTTCATAAACGGCGAAAAGGTCGGCTACCACGAGGGCGGTTACGAGCCGTTTTGCTTTGACATTACCGAATTTTTGAAAGAGAAAAACACCCTAGCCATAGTTTGTAAGGACAACCTTGACGAGAAGAAATTCCCTTACGGCAAACAAAAACACAAGCGTGGCGGTATGTGGTACACCCCTGTTTCAGGTATATGGCAAACCGTTTGGCTTGAAAGCGTACCCGAAAATTACATTAAATCTATTAAAATTGACTGTGATGATAAAAAGGCAACCGTACTTGTAAACGGCGCTACAGATGGCACTTTAACCCTTAAAACAAACGACGGTGACAAGGTATTTGAAATTAAAAATTCCAAAGCCGAAATTGAGCTCGAAAATCCGCTTTTGTGGTCGCCCGAAGAGCCTAATATTTACAATTTCACCGTAAATTGCGGTGAAGATTGTGTAGAATCCTACTTGGCGTTTAGAAAAATTGAAAGTAAGGTTGTAGACGGTATACCACGCCTTTGCCTTAACGGTAAGCCGTACTTTTTCCACGGCCTTTTAGACCAAGGCTATTTCCCCGATGGCATTTTCACCCCCGCAAGCCCCGAAGAATTTAAAAACGACATACTTTCAATGAAAAAATGCGGTTTTAATATGCTTAGAAAGCACATTAAGGTTGAACCACAGCTTTTCTATTATTATTGCGATATTTACGGAATGGCGGTTTTCCAAGATTTTATTAATAACGATACCTATTCCTTCTTCCGTGACACCGCTTTGCCGACTGTTGGTATGAAAAAATTCCCCGATAAGCTTTTGCACACCAACAAGGAACACCGTAAAGCTTTTAAAGACGGTGCGATTGCTACGGTTAACACCCTTTACAACCACCCGTCTATAGTTTATTGGACAGTATTTAACGAGGGTTGGGGTCAGTTTGACAGCGCAAATATGTTTGACTTTGCAAAAAAACTTGACTCTAGCCGAATTATTGACACAACTTCGGGTTGGTTTAAAACAAAGAGAAGCGATGTTGACAGTTTGCATATCTACTTTAAGCCTGTAAAAATTAAAAAAGGCGACAAGCCAATTGTTTTGTCGGAGTTTGGCGGTTATTCGTACAAACCCGAAAACCACGTTATGAACCCGCACGACACCTATGGCTACCGCTTTTTCAAAACACAGCCCGAATTTATGAATGCCCTTTGCGACCTTTATAATAACGAGGTTATACCACTTGTAGAAAAGGGTCTTTGTGCTACTGTTTATACCCAAGTTTCCGACGTAGAGGACGAAACCAATGGCCTTTTAAGCTACGACCGAAAGGTTTTAAAGGTAGACTGTGACAAAATGCTTGAAATAGCCAAAAAACTTAAAATTAATTAAAGATAGGACCTCAGGCTAAGCCTGTGGTCCTCTTTTTGTAACTAAAAATCAAAAAACCTTAATTTTCCGTCTTCTATTTCTATTGCATTCCTGTATTCGCCGAAACCTACCTGTCTTATGCCCTCGTAGGCTTCGCAAATTGCCCAAAAGCCAAATAAAATACAACTGCTTATAACAAACGAAAGTATCATTTTCCTTAAAAATTCCATTCTTTTCTCCTATTTTATTGTGTTTATTAGGCTCACAAGCGAATTTCCTACTAGCTCGGCTGAATAGCAAGCCTCATCTAAAGTATTTACAACGGTGCCGAATTCCAAAAGCAGTGACCCTGTCGATAACGACTGATTATATTTTTTAGACATTAGCATTAAAGGTCTAGCAAGGGTGGGGTATTTTACCTCCATTGTTTGCTGCAATTTTACCGCAAGGGAAAGGTTTTCTTTCCATTTTGGGTGGTCTTTTATTCCACCCGTTTGGGACCCCATTACAAGCATTACCTGTGCTGCTTTTTTACCGCCTATTTCGGTTACAAGCTTTGCCTTACCTCCATCTACCGTCACCGCATCACGATGAAGGTCTAACACAATTTTAATGCTTGGGTATTTTTTTAAATAATAATTTATGGTTTTTGCGGCACGGTTATAACTGCCTGTGTATTCGGGGTAGTCGTGCTTGGTTTTATCGTGTATGGTTTTTATACCGTTATCGTTTAATTTTTTTGCAATAATATCCCCAATTTTAGCCATATTTTTAGCGTTATCTGTTGTGCGGGGTTTAAAATCCTCGGTATAATATTTATCATCATTTTCCATAAAGCTTTCGGTAGTATGGGTATGCATTATAAGCACCTGTGGGTCACTATTTTTATTTATTTTAAAGGTAAAATTTTTATTTAATAATCCCTTTAAATCAATCTTTTCGCTTGTATAATTTTTTAAATGAACCCCATTATAAGTAGTATTTGCCGTATTGGGCGAAATATAATGGCTTATAACCTTACCCTTTATAGCCCCTGTTGAGACGGAGGTGCTACTGTTTTTTGAAGATACGCTTTCATTAGAAACCACTTCTTGCTTTGAAGATGTGGTTTCTTCTTTTGAAGTGCTTTCAACCGAATTTATTAAATTTTCATCATTTTTTACTTGCGTTTGAGGTGAATTTGAAAAGATGTCGGTGAATGTCGGTGTAGGTTTCGTTTTTAATGTAAGGGGTGAAAAGAAGGAGTAAAACGAAAAGAATATACAAAGCGCATAACAAAATATAAGCCTTATTAAAGAATAAGTATTGCGCATAAAAATCACCTCTTGTAATTTTATGCCAATAATTCTTAATTTAGACTAAAGATAAAATAATATCTTTTTCAATATCGGGCTGTAAAAAAACGTTAAGTGCATTTGCTAAAATTTCACTCATTTTATAAGAAAGGAGGTCGGTTTCTTTTGGTGTTAAAAGTAAGTTTTCGCTATCTTTTAAATCTGTTTTACAGTATTTTTCTACTAAGGTTTTTGCTTCTACCACGGTGGGTACCCCTATTGCAATTGTAGGCACCCCTAAGGTAGCATGACTTAGTTCTTTTCGGGCATTTTTAACCCCCGAGCCGGGCGAAATACCACTGCTTGAAAGCTGAATTACCGAGAATAAATTTTCGGTATTAGCAGCACACAAAGCATCTATAACAATGGCCGCCTGCGGTTTAATTTTGTTTACCACTGCTTTTACAGTTTCGCTGGCTTCAATGCCTGTTTTACCTAAAACGTTAGGGGTTATAACCGCCACACTTTTTAACTTTTCCAGCCCTATTTTTTTGGCAAAATCACCTTTAATGTGGCGGGTTGCAAGTATTTTTTTAGAAGTAAAAGGACCTATGCTGTCGCTTATAATTTCGTTATTACCGAGTCCCACAACCAAAAAATCGTCGGTGGCTTTAACCATTTTTTTAAGGCATTCGATTATTGCATTTTCCACATCCGAAAAATCGGTTAAATATTCTATTTTACCGGCACTTATGGTAGCATATTTTCCCTTTGGTTTATTGTAATCATTATTATCCGTTAGGGTGTGGAAAAAAACCTCGGTTTTACCAATGCTAAAACTTTCTTTTTGGCTTTTATTTTCTATCTTTTCAAACTCTATTGCAAGGTCAGTACGATGAGTCATTTTTATCCACCTTTTGAATTAAAAAACTTGCATAAATTCTATTAATATGATATACTATTATAGATATATTATATAATAACAAATATTACTTAAAAAGGAGTGTTTTTTATGTCACAAAATCCTTTAAATGAGATTTGGGATGCTATTTGTGATGAGTGTAAAAAATCTATTTCTGATATTGCTTTTACTTGCTTTTTAAAGGATTTAAAACCTGTTTTCTTTAACGATAGTGAGTTTGTTGTTTCAATAAATGATGAATACAAAAAAGGTATTGTTGAACAAACCTATACCGAACTTTATAACCAATGCATAAAAACTGTTATGGGCGTTGCTATGGAATTTAAAGTTATTATGCGCGATGAAGAGGAAGAAATACTTAATGCTGAAAATTATTCTGAAGGTCTTACCTTTGAAGATTTCTTTTCTTTTGAAAATTTTATTGTAGGCTCTACAAACCGCTTTGCACACGCAGCATCCTTTGCGGTAGCCGAAAGTGAAATTCCTCAAACAGCATATAATCCGCTTGTTATATACGGTCCTTCGGGCGTGGGTAAAACCCATCTTATGTTGGCCATTAAAAACCATATGAGAAGAAAGTTCCCAAGAAAGAATATTGAATTTATTCGCGGTGAAGATTTTACCAACCAACTTATTGCAGCATTACAGCACGGTAAATTAGGTATGGGTACTATTGATGATTTTAGAAATAAGTTCCGCAATGTTGATGTTCTTTTAATTGATGATATTCACTTTATTGCAGGTAAAGAACAAACTCAGGAAGAATTTTTTAACACCTTTAATACCCTTTGGCAAAACAACAAGCAAATTGTGGTAACACTCGACCGCCCACCAAGAGAAATTAAAACCCTTGACGACCGTATTCGTTCCCGCTTGGAAGGTGGTTTATTTGCCGATATTACCCCTCCCGACTTTGAAACAAGGGTAGGTATTATTAATAAAAAAGCTCAGCATTATAAAATTTCACTTGATGAAAATATGATTTACTTTATTGCTGAGCATGTTAAATCTAACACCCGCCAATTAGAAGGCGTTATTAAGAAAATTCAAGCTTACAACTCTATTCAAGGCCGTAATCCTTCTATTTCTACTATTCAGTCTATAGTAAGGGATATTATTACCGATGACAAGCCGGAACCCATTAAGGTAGATAACATTATAAACGAGGTTGCAAAAACCTATAATGTTTCGGTAAGCGATATTTTATCAAACCGCCGTACCGCTTCCTTAGCACTTGCACGTCAGGTTGCAATGTATATAGCGAGAGAAACTACCGACCTTTCATACAAACAAATAGGCGAAGCATTTGGTAAAGACCACACTACCGTTCTTTACAACGTTAATAAGATTGAAAACTTCTTAAAGGACAAGCCTTACCAGAAGGAACTTGTTGAAGATATTATTAAAAATTTAAGGGTTAGCAGTCAAAGTAATTATAATGGTTATAATTAGTTGAAACAGTCAATTTATTTGCTGTTTCAACTCCAAATCAAAGATTTGGAATAAAATTTTATTTAAAAATTTTATTATATCCATTTCAATGAATGTTGTGCAAAATTTAATTTTTTATATTTAAATTTTGCAAAGCCGATAAAATCGGCTTAACGAAACGCAAAAAAACGTTTCGTTAAACTACATTAATTATTAACACTTTTAACCTTAATTAACACATAAGTTATTAAATGATATGTTAACAACAAAATGTTATTAAACTTATCAAATTTTTATTAAGTTTATTGTTAACTCAAAAAAACCGCTTTAATACTAATGTTTTAACACTTTTCAACCTTTTTAACACTACTTATTATGACTGTTATTTATTAATTCTTTTTTAGGAGGAAAAAAATGATTTTTTCTGTTGAACGAACAAAATTACTTGAAGCCGTACAGAAGCTTCAAAGTGCAGTTGGCGCAAAATCTTCTATGCCTGTGCTTGAAGGTATTTTAATATCTGCCGAACAAGGAAAAATTACTCTTATTGCATATAATCTTGAAATGGGCATGAAAAAGGAAATTTATGCTAAATGCACAGAAGAGGGTGACATTGTTATAAATGCACGTCTTTTGGCTGAAATTTTAAGAAAAATGAATGGTTTGCAGGTTGAAATATCGGCTGATGACCGCCTTAATTGTAATATTAAGAGTAATGATGCCACTTTCGATATAATGGGTATGGCTGCAACCGATTTTCCCGAAATTCCCACAGTAAGTGAAGTAAATTCCTTTGAAATTGAAGGTAAAACCTTAAGCCAACTAAAAAAGGGTACTTCTTTTGCAGCGGCTCAAACTGAAGGCAGTAAGCCTATTTTGACAGGTATTGATATTTCGGTTTGTGAAGGATTTATTCAGTTTGTAGCTATTGACGGTTACAGAATGGCAATTAAACGTGAAAAAATTAATATTGACAGAGATTTTGAATTTATTGTTACAAGCAAAGCAATAAACGAAGCTGTTAAACTTATTGAAGATGAAAATGAAGCTGTAAAAATTAAAGTAGGCGAAAGACTTATTAGCTTTAATATAAACGGTTATGATTTTATTTCCCGTTTATTAGAGGGTGAGTTTGTAAATTATAAAAAGACTATTCCCCCTTCATTTACACAAAAGGTTACAGTTAACACAAGGGATTTAATAAATACTATTGAACGTGTTTCTTTACTTATTAGTGAATCCTTTACAACTCCTGTAAGATGTTATTTTAACGAGCTTAACGTTATTTTCACCTGTGCTACCTCACAAGGTCGTGCTACCGAAACCTTTAATACAAAATTAGAGGGTGAAAATTTTGAAATAGGTCTTAATAACCACTATTTATTAGATGCATTAAAGGCTATTGAAGACGAAAATATAAATATTTTATTTAACGGCTCTAATGCAGGCGTACTTATTACACCTATTGATAACGATAATTTTAAATATATGATAATGCCTATGAGGTTAAAATAATGGAATTTAGCAAAATATCTATTAAAGAGGATTTTATCCGCTTAGACAGCGCAATGAAGTTAGCCGATATGGTTGTAACAGGCGGTCACGCTAAAATTGTTATACAAGAGGGCGAAGTTAAGGTAAACGGCGAGGTTTGCACAATGCGTGGTAAAAAGCTTCGTGCGGGTGATAAGGTAGAATTTGACGGTCTCGGCTTCCAAATTATATGATAGTTTTAAATTTAGAGTGTAAAAATTTTCGCAATTTAGAAGATGTTTGCATTAATCCTTGCGACAGTATGAATGTTATTTGCGGCGAAAATGCCCAAGGTAAGACAAATCTTATTGAAGCTTTATGGCTTTTTACGGGGGCTAAAAGTTTTCGTGGTGGTAAGGATAAGGATTTTGTAAATTTTGAAAAAGAAAAGGCTTCTTTAAATTTAAATTTTAAAAGTGAAGGTATTGAAAACACCGCTAAAATTGAAATTAGTGATAAAAGAACTGCCTTTTTTAATGAAAACAAGCAAAAATCAGTATCTTCCTTAGCAGGAAAATTTAATGCTATTATATTTTCACCTAGTGATTTACAGTTAATATCTGACGGGCCTTCAAAAAGGCGAAAATTTATTGACACTGCAATAGGTCAAATTTATCCTACTTATATTAGTATTTTAAAAAACTATACCCGTTCGGTAATGCAACGTAACCAAATTATTAAAGAATTTAGGTATGATTCTACTATTTCGGTTTTGCTTGATGTTTTTGAAAGTGAAATTGCCGAAAATGGAGAAAAAATAATAAATCTTAGAAAAAGATATTTAGAAGCTTTGAGTGAATTTTTACCAAAATTGTATGATGGTATATCTAACGGCAAAGAAATTTTAGAAACAAAATATCTTTGCAATAGTGAAAATAATTTAGCTGAAAAGTTAAAGGAATCACGAAAAGAAGATATGTTTTCGGGTGTGACTTCGGTTGGACCTCACCGTGATGATATAGAATTTAAAATAAATGGTATTAGTGCCAGAAGTTTTGGCTCGCAAGGTCAAAAACGCAGTGTTGCTTTGGCGGTAAAATTAGCCGAAGCCGAGGTTATAAGAAAAAAGACAGGCGAATGTCCTGTAATTTTGCTTGACGACGTTATGAGTGAGCTTGACAAAACAAGGCAAAATTTTATTCTTAATCATATAGAGGGTATGCAATCATTTTTAACCTGCTGTGATGAAAGCAATATTGAAAATTTAAAAAGTGGCAAGAAGTTTACAGTTAGAAACGGCGGTGTTTTTTAATGTATATTCACTTAGGCGGTGACTTTGTTGTAGCCGAGGATGATATTATTGGTATTTTTGATTTGGAAAACACCACTGTTTCAAAAAAAACCCGTGATTTTTTAAAAATCAGCGAAAAAAGAAAAGAAGTAGTTTATACTTCTTACGAATTACCAAAATCTTTTGTTTTAACATCAAAGCAAAATAAAAATAAGGTTTACGTTTCTCAAATTTCCCCTGCAACGTTAAATAAACGTTTAGGGATAAATATAAAATAATTTCCATTTGAAAGGAAAAAAATATGAATAACGAAATTACAACAGCTGTAAATGAAAGTTATGACGAAAATTCCATACAGGTTTTAGAAGGGCTTGAAGCGGTAAGAAAGCGTCCCGGTATGTATATCGGTTCAACCGGTGAGCGCGGTTTACACCACTTAGTGTATGAAATTGTGGATAACTCTATCGACGAAGCTTTAGCAGGTTATTGTGATAAGATTACTGTTGAACTTTTGGACGACGGTATTATTAAAGTTTCGGATAACGGCCGTGGTATTCCTGTTGGTATTAACCCACAAAAGGGTATTCCTACTGTTACGGTTGTATTTACAATTCTTCACGCAGGCGGTAAATTCGGCGGTAGTGGTTATAAAGTATCGGGCGGTTTGCACGGTGTTGGTGCTTCGGTTGTTAATGCTCTTTCAAGTTGGCTTGAAGTTGAAGTTTGTAACGGTGAAGAAATATTTAAACAACGTTATGAACAAGGTAATATTGTAACCGACCTTGAGGTTATCGGTAAAAGTGATAAAACAGGTACTACCGTTACCTTTAAACCTGACCCCACTATCTTTACCGACACTACAAGATACGATTTTGATACCCTTTTACAAAGACTTCGTGAACAGGCTTTCTTGAATGCTGGTATTCGTGTTGTTCTAACCGATAAAAGAACCGATGCTGACGTGCCTGACAGGGAAGAAGATTTACACTTTGAAGGCGGTATTAAGTCTTACGTTGAATACTTGCTCGAAAAAAGCAAAAAAGACCGCCTTAATAATGACGTTATTTATTTAAGCGGTACTTCGGGTGATTCTATTGCCGAAATTGCGCTTTTATGGTCTACCGCTTATGATACAAAGGTTATGTCCTTTGCTAATACTATTCACACAATAGACGGTGGTACTCACGAATCTTCTTTTAAAACTAGTCTTGCTCGTACTGTTAATAAATACGGTAGAAAATTTAAGTTCTTAAAAGAATCTGACAATAACTTAAAGGGTGAAGATATTTCCGAAGGTCTTATTGCGGTGGTTTCGGTAAAACTTACCGATGCTCAGTTTGAAAGCCAGACAAAAGCAAAACTCGGTAACACCGCTATTGGTACACTTGTTAATAATATTGTTGCCGACAAGTTGATGCAATACCTCGAAGACCACCCACAAGAAGCTAAGATTATTTTAGATAAATCTATTGCATCTTCTAATGCGCGTGAAGCCGCACAAAAGGCGCGTGATTTACAACGTAATAAGTCGGGTATTGGCGGTAAGGCGCGTATGCCCGAAAAGTTAAAGGACTGTATTTCTAACGACCCAACAAAGACCGAAATCTTTATCGTCGAAGGTGACTCGGCAGGTGGTTCGGCAGTTGAAGGCAGAAATAGTACTTACCAAGCAATTCTCCCTCTTTGGGGTAAAATGCTTAACGTTGAAAAGGCAAGGGTAGACAAGGTTTACGGAAACGATAAATTAACCCCAGTTGTTGTGGCTTTAGGCACAGGTATTGCCGAAAACTTTGATATAAATAAGCTTCGTTATGATAAAATTGTTATTATGGCCGATGCCGACGTTGACGGTAGCCATATTAGAACACTTTTACTTACTTTCTTCTTCCGCTATATGCCTGAACTTATTGAAACAGGTCATATTTATCTAGCACAGCCACCCCTTTACCGTGTGGCTAAGGGTAAAAAGTATTACGATGCCTTTACCGATGAAGAAAGAGACCAGTTTATTGAACAATTGGGCGGTAATGTTGATATTCAGCGTTATAAAGGTCTTGGTGAAATGGACCCCGACCAGCTTTGGGAAACAACTTTGAATCCCGAACGCAGAACAATGCTTCAGGTAACAATGGCTGATGCTGAGATTGCCGACCAAACTTTCTCTATGCTTATGGGTGAAGAGGTTGAGCCTAGACGTAAATTTATTGAAGAAAACGCAATTTTTGCGACAGATTTGGATATTTAAGGAGGGATAGATATGGCAAAGCAAGAAAATGTATACTGGCCCAGTAATGAAGAAACTAATATTCAGCCGGTA
Organism: Acutalibacteraceae bacterium; assembly: GCA_045656485.1. Classification (GTDB taxonomy): domain Bacteria; phylum Bacillota; class Clostridia; order Oscillospirales; family Acutalibacteraceae; genus UBA737. Next base: position 10,675 of record JAZORK010000193.1, read on the forward strand.
GAAATTGTTGATGAAATTAAGCAAAGTATGCTTCAATATTCAATGTCGGTGCTTGTGGGCCGTGCTCTCCCCGATGTTCGTGACGGTTTAAAGCCTGTTCATAGAAGAATACTTTACACAATGTATGAAAATTCATTAACACCTGACAAGGCATATCGTAAGTGTGCCGATACCGTAGGTTCGGTGCTTGGTAGATACCACCCCCACGGTGACGCGAGTGTTTATGATGCAATGGTACGTATGGCGCAGGATTTCTCGCTTCGTTATCCATTAATTGATGGTCACGGTAACTTTGGTAATATCGACGGTTACCCCGCTGCTGCTTACCGTTATACCGAATCTAGAATGAACCGCTTATCTTATAGTATGCTTGATGATATTGATAAGGAAACGGTTGATTTTAGCCCCAACTACGACAACCGTTTGCAAGAACCTACAGTTTTACCTGTACGTTTCCCACAACTTCTTGTTAACGGTTCTTCGGGTATTGCGGTTGGTATGGCTACCGAAATTCCACCTCATAACCTAGGTGAAGTTATTGACGGTATGTGTTGTCTTATTGACAATCCCGAAGCAGAACTTCAGGATATTTGCCAATACATTAAGGGACCTGACTTCCCAACAGGCGGTATTATTATGGGTAGAAGTGGTATTCGTGCCGCTTATGCTACAGGCCGTGGTAAAATTATTGTTCGTGGTAAGGCCGAAATTGAAGAAACCCGCAACGGTAGGTTTAGAATTGTTATTACCGAAATTCCTTATAGGGTTAAAAAGCAGGATTTAGTTAAAAATATTTACGATTTAGCTGCCGATAAGCGTATTGAAGGTATTGACGACGTTGTTGACTACTCCTCTAAGCGTGACGGCGGTATTAGAATTATCGTTGACCTTAAAAAAGACGCTAATCCCCAGGTTGTACTTAATAAGCTTTATAAAAATACCTCTTTACAAACCACATTTGGCGCAATTTTATTGGCCATCGTAAATGGTAAGCCTCAAATTTTAACGCTCAAGGAAATGCTTCAAAACTGCATTGACTTCCAGTGTGAAATTATTGAAAGAAGAACTATTTATGATAAGCGTAAAGCCGAAGAACGTGCCCACATTTTACAGGGCTTAAAGGTTGCGCTTGACTTTATTGATGAGGTTATTGCAATTATCCGTGCTAGTAAGAGCATTCCCGAAAGCAAGGAAGCTTTGATGGAACGCATTAACCTTGATGATATTCAGGCTACTGCTATTGTTCAAATGCAGTTAGGTAAGTTATCCGGTCTTGAAAAACAAAAAATTCTTGACGAATTACAAGAAAAGCTCGACTTTATTAAAGAATGCGAAGCAATTCTTGCAAGTAAGACACGCATTTTGGATATTGTTAAGACCGAAGCATTAAATCTTAGGGATAAATTCTCTGACGACCGCCGTACCGATATTTCGGACGTTGCAGGTGAAGTGGATATTGAAGACCTTATCCCCGAAGAAGAGGTTGTAATAACCAAAACCGAAAACGGTTATATTAAACGTGTTCCTGCTAGTGAATATAGCGTTCAAAACCGTGGCGGTAAGGGTATTAAGGGTATGAACACCCGTGAAGACGACATTATTCAAAATATGTTTGTTTGCTCTACACATGATAGCATTATGATGTTTACCAATTTGGGTAGAGTTTATCGCATAAAGGCTTACGAAATTCCCGAAGGTAGCCGTCAAAGCAAGGGTCTTAACGTTGTAAACGTTATTCCGCTTATGGCTGAAGAAAAGATTATGACAATCTTACCTTGCACCGTTAAGGACGACAATGAGCGTTACTTATGTATGGTTACCGAAAAGGGTATTATTAAGCGTACACGCCTTTCAGACTTTAAGCATACACGCAAAACAGGTATTATTGCCCTTTCTATTGATGAGGGCGACCAACTTAAGTTTGTAAGAATGACCAGCGGCGAAGAAAACTTGCTTATTGCAACCAAAAAAGGCTTTGCAATACAGTTCCGCGAAGGTGACGTTCGTACAATGGGTCGTACCGCACGTGGTGTTAAAGCAATTACCATGCGTGAAGGCGATAGCGTTGTAGATATGGCTATTTGCGACGAAAACACCCGTGTTCTTACTATTACCGAAACAGCCTACGGCCGTATTAGTAAGATTTACGACTACCGCTTACAATCACGTGGCGGTAAGGGTATTAAGAACTACCGTACCGATAAGTATGGCGATGTTGCCGCAGTATTACCTATTGCGGATGAAACCGATATTATTATGATTGCGGATGACGGTATTATTATCCGTATATTTGCTGACGATATTTCTGAATTTGCACGTCCTGCAAAGGGTGTAAGGGTTATGAGAACTACTAACTCAAACGGCGAAACAGTAAGAAAGATTTTATCGGTTGGTATGGCGGCACACGACGAAGCGGAAGTAAACGATAAACCTCAAGAAGCCGATGCTGATTCAGGTTTAGTTGAAAACGACTCTGCAGATGAAAATGATAATGGGGAAGAATAAGCGGTAATATTTAATAACGGAGTAAAATATTTATGAATAATGAATTTGATTATGTAAATCAAGCCAATTCAAATTCACCGCAACCGCAAAATGTACCGCAAAGGCAGTATGTAACCTATATTCCTTATGGGTTTACACCAAAAACCTTTGAAGAACGAAGAGCAATTAGAAAAACTGCTAACATAATAGGTGGCGCGCTACTTATTATGTTAGCGGTATCCGAAGTGATAGTATTTTTGTTAAGATTGGCAGTAAGCGTTTTTGGTTATTTGGGTGTTAAGGAAATTAATTACCTTTCATCCCCCGCTTTTTTGCAATATTTACAAGCAATACTTTCAATATTAATGTTTACCCTGCCGTTTGTTTTCTTTTTCAAGCTTAACGGATATAGAATATCCTCTTTGGTGAAATTTAAAAAACCAAAAAAGCAGGACTTTTTACCTTACCTATTTTTAGGTGTTGGGGTTTGCTTTTTTGCAAATTTTGCCGTTAATATTGCGGGTCAAATTTTTGAAAGCTTTGGGGTTGATTATAGCGTAACCCCAATCGAAAACCCCACGGGATTTTTAGGGTTTATGTTAACCTTTATTGCTATTGCGGTTATTCCGCCCTTGGTGGAAGAATTTGCCTGCCGAGGTATTATTTTAGGTTCGCTTAAAAAATATGGCGAAAGCTTTGCTATAGTTTGCTCGGCAATTATTTTTGGTATAATGCATGGCAATTTTCAGCAAATGCCCTTTGCATTTTTAGTAGGCTTAGTGTTAGGTTTTATTGCTATTAAGACTAACACAATTTGGGTTTCGGTGGCTGTTCATGCCGTTAATAATGCGATTTCGGTGTTGTTGGATTATGTATCACGCATTGCTAATGAAGCGGTTTTGAATGTTTTTTCGGTAATTCTTTTAACGGCCTGTTTGTTGGCTACCTTTATTGCGGTGATGCTTTTTAAAAACGGCGATGATGTTTATAAACTAAAAAAAGCAAAAACTGAAGCCGGTGAAAAGAAAAAATATAAGTGGTTCTTTACCGCACCAACAATAATAATTTTTATTGTAATATGCTTTATTGAATCATTATTGTTTTTTAAATAAAAGGAGAGAAAAATTTATGGCAAATGTTTTTATTGTATTGATTATTTCACTAATAACTTGCGGAATAGGAATAGTTATGTATTTGTTACAGGCATTGGGTCTTTACAATATGGGTAAGACCTTGCAGCTTTCAAAGCCTTGGCTTTCTTTTATTCCCGTTGCAAATGTTTATGCGTTAGGTAAAATCGCAGAAAACTACATAAAAGCTGATGGAAGAAAATCGGCAAAATTTGGTACAATTCTTTTAATACTTTATATTGCTTTGTATGTGATTTTATTTGGTTTTATGATTTTTGCTTTTATACTCTTTGCAGTAGAGCTCGCTTCTGACCCTGCGGTGAATGCATATCTTGAAGGCGAACAATTTGCCGCTTCGGCTGCCTTTACGGTGGTTCTACCTTTAGTAATCGGATATGTACTAATGTTGGGAATATCAATAGCTTCAATGATAGTTTTATATGTGGCTTATTGGCGAGTATTTGCAATATTTGACAGGCAAAATGCAACTATGTATTTAGTTTTGTCGATATTCTTTAGTTTCCTAGCTCCGATATTCTTGTTTGTTTTAAGAAATCGCCAACCCGAGATTTTCACACCACAACAAAATATTATGTAAACCAAAAAAGAGAGTCGACTGACTCTCTTTTTTAAGGAGAATTATGGATAAAAAATTTATGTATTTGGCAATAGAAGAAGCCAAAAAGGCCGCAACTGAAAACGAGGTTCCCGTTGGTGCTGTGATTGTGAAGGACGGTGAAGTTATTGCCACTGGGCGAAATCACCGTGAGCAAAAACAAAACGCACTCTCCCACGCCGAAGTTGAGGCAATAAACTCGGCTTGTAAAAAACTTGGCAGTTGGCGGCTTGACGGATGCGAAATGTACGTAACACTTGAGCCTTGCCCTATGTGTACGGGTGCTATTATTAATGCTAGAATTAAAACTGTGATTTTCGGCGCCTTTGATAAAAATGCCGGTTGTATGGACAGCGTTATAAATTTGTGTGATTATCCCTTGGGTCATAAGGTTGAGGTTTATGCCGGAATTTGTGAAGACGAATGCCAAAAAGTGTTGCAGGATTTTTTTAAAAGTTTACGGTAAAAATTAATTTACGTCGGCTTTGCCGACACCGAAATTATTCATTATTCATCATTCATTTTTCATTAATTTGTGTTTTAAAAACACAAATTTTTGCCCTTTCTCAGCCAATAGAAATACCTTATTGTGATGGGGAGTACGCTAACACTCAAAATAATCGCCTAAAACACAAAATAGTGTATTTTTGCGGCTTTTTACGCTCAATTTATGGTGTTTTAGCGTAGAAAATCCCCCTTTTTAACAAGATTTAGCTTAAAAATTAAGAAAAGGTAGATAATACAGCTCAAACCACAGAAAAAAACGGTGTAAAGCAAAATATTATTTGCAAAAAGTTGTAAAAGTAAAAATCGGCACATAAGGCAAATGGTCAGGCTTAAAATTAGCGGAGTTATAACAATTTTAAAAAAATTAATCTTTGCTTTGCTTAATTTTAAAAGTCTGCCAACATTTAAAAAGCAGGTAAAAAAGTTTGAAAAATACATAATATAAATAAATCCCATAACTCCTGTTCTTGAAAGCAAAACCAAAATTAAAATTATTCGCAAAACCGAATCGCTTATAGCGGTGTAAAAGGTAAAGGTTTGTTGGTCAAGACCTTTTAAAATACCGTCACTTATACTATCAAGGTACATAAGCGGTACAATCGGTGATAACGTTTTAAGCAAAAAACCCACTTGCGAATCTTTATAAATCAAAATGCCTATTTCTTCCCCTGCGGTAAAGAAAATTGCGCCAAAAAGCAAGCCTACGAGCACGGTTAATTTAAAAACCTTTTCGTAGGTGTTTTTTATTATGTAGGTGTTTTTCTTCGCTAAAGCTTCGGATATTTCGGGTATTAGGAGTGTTGAAACGGCATTAAGAATGGCTGACGGAAAAAACAACAGCGGTAATGCCATACCCTTTATCGCGCCGAAAAGCGATAATGCATTGTCGCTCGACCTTGGGAATTTTGCAAGATTTTTTGGTACTAAAATATTTTCGGCGGTGCGAAGCCCCGAATTTAAGTATTTGCCTGAAGTTATTGGTAGCGAAATATGCAAAATCTGCTTTAAAATTGGGTATGGCGGTCGGTTTCTGCCTGTAAGATTTTTTAAATTGTTTTTATCAAGCAAGAATAAAACGTAAAGGCAAAGACAAGCCAAAATTTCGGCTACGGCATCGCCTAAAATTATTGCAAAGCATGAACTTTGGAGTCCCTCACCTTTAAACCAATTTAAAAGTAATAAAATTATTATAATCCGAACCGCTTGTTCAAAAATTTGCGAAACTGCACTTGGTGTCACCTTGCGCCGTGCTATAAAATACCCCCTAAGGCAAGAGGTTACGGCTAAAAAGGGAAGCGACAGTGGTAAAATTTTTAAAGCGGGGAGAGTACGAATATCCGAAAGCAAGGTTTTTGATATAAATTCCGCACCGAAATAAAGCACTATTACCGAAGCTATGGCAATAACAAGGGTTACTAAAATTGATTTTCGCAAAATTTTTAAAACACCTTTTTTACTGCCAAGCGCTAGTTCTTCGGCAACAAGGCGGGTAACGGCGGTCGAAGTACCGCTAATAGCAAAGGTTGTGGCCAGTACGTAAACCGAAAATACCAGCTGATAAAGCCCCATGCCCTCGCTTCCTACCTTTTGTGCCAGCCAAACCTTAAAAATGATGCCAAAAAATCTTAAAATCAAGGATGACGCAGTTAAAATTAAAGCATTTTTAATAAAAATTGTCTTTTTCAAAAAATTCAGTCCTTTTATGTGTTACTAAATTGTATGAAAAAAAGTAATCACTATTGCAAGAAATCGCAAAAAGATATATAATGTAAGTAAAGTTAGGAAGTGAAATAATGAGAACCCCGTTAGCAGATGCGCTTAGACCCAAAAATATAGATGAGGTTGCAGGGCAACGCCACCTTTTAAGTGAAGGTAAAATCTTGCGCCGAATAATAGAATCGGGCGATATTCCAAATTTAATATTTTACGGGCCTTCGGGTGTGGGTAAAACTACCGTTGCAAATATAATTGCCGCTACCTGTGGCAAAAAACTGCATTACCTTAATGCTACAACCGCATCTACCGCCGATATTAAGGAAATTGTTTCTACAATCGGTACTATAGGCACGGCTAACGGTATTTTGCTTTATTTAGACGAAATTCAGTATTTTAATAAAAAGCAACAGCAAATTTTGCTCTCATATATTGAAAATGGGGATATTACACTTATTGCCTCTACTACCGAAAACCCATATTTTTATGTTTATAACGCAATTTTAAGCCGTTCAACCGTTTTTGAGTTTAAATCCCTTTCTAAAAATGATATTGTGTGGCTTATAAATCGTGCTACAGGTGTTTTAGAAAACGAAAAGCAAAAGAAAATTGCAATTTCACCCGAATCGGTCGAAAAAATTGCCGGTGCAGCTAATGGGGATGCCAGAAAATCACTTAATGTGTTAGAACTTTGTATTGTTACCGCCGAAAGTGGGGACAGTATAAATATTAACGATAATTTGGTAGAAGAAATTTTAGCTTCTAATGCTATAAGGTACGACCGTGACGGTGACCAGCATTACGACGTTATTTCGGCTTATCAAAAATCAATGCGTGGCTCGGACCCTGATGCCGCAATTTACTATTTGGGCAGGCTTTTGGCTGCGGGTGATTTGCCGAGTGCTTGCAGGCGTTTGCTTGTTTGCGCTAATGAAGACGTAGGTCTTGCATATCCGCAAATAATACCTATTGTAAAGGCGGCGGTGGATACCGCAATGATGGTAGGTTTGCCCGAAGCAAGATTACCCCTTGCAAATGCCGTAATTTTGGTGGCAACTGCACCAAAATCCAACTCGGCACACGATGCTATTAATGCCGCAATGGCGGATATTGAAAAGGGTATAGGCGGCGATATTCCGCGCCATTTGCAAAATAAACACTTCGATGGCGAGGATGCTACCGTAAAGGGGCAACATTATTTATATCCGCACTCGTACAAAAATCATTATGTAAACCAACAGTATTTACCTGATAATATCAAGAATAAAAAATATTATAACTATGGCGATAACAAGATAGAACGGCTTTGTAAGGAGTATTGGGATAAAATAAAGGGGGAATAATATGGATAAGGCTATATTACCTAAGCGCACCTTGTTGCTTTGGCAAATTCGTGTTGTTATGTTAACCGCGGTATTAGTGGGCCTTTGTTTTTACTACAAAAATGCCTTTTCCTTTATTTCATCGGTTGCTTTGATTTTTGCAATAACCGGTTTTATAGTGGTTGTGTGGTATTTGCCAACCTTTTTTAAAGGTTATGAAATGGTCTTTAAAAACGAGGCTGTTATTATTAATTATGGTGTTTTTATAAAATTCAGCCACATAATGCCCTATTCACGTTTAATTTATGCCCAAACCTTTGCAACACCTTTGTCTCGTTTATTTGGTGTGACTGCCCTTTCACTTAAAGCGGCACGTAGCCGAATAATAGTACCCGAGGTTTTACTTAGCGAAGCTCAAAAGGTTATGGATTCCCTTACAGGAGAATTGCAAGATGAAGAAAAGATTTAAGGCACATCCCTTAATGATACTAAGCTTTATTAAGCCCACCCTTTTCTTATTGCTCTTGCCTGTGATAAAGGGTGCAATACAGTATTTTGTTACTAAGGACGTAGACGGCGTAATTGGGCTTGAAATTTTGGTTTTAAGTATTATTTTTGTAATTGCCGTTTTAAGATGGCGGTCATATACCTTAATATGCGATAATCAAAAAGGTATAGTTTCAATTGAATATGGTTTTGTTTTTAAGCGAATGGCTAAAATAGATATTGCCAAGCTTTCTTCGGTGCAAACGACACAAAATCCCGTGGATGCAATCTTCCGTGCGGTTACCTTTAAAATAAATACCGAAGCCGGCGGCCGTGACCGTACCGATTTTGAATTTAAACTAAGCCGAAAAAACAGCGCCGAGGTTTCAAGATTGCTTTACGGCGAGGGCGAACCTAAGGCGGTTAAATTTTCGGCATTAAAGGTTGCAATACTTGCGGCGACTACATCTTCGGCTTTTACCGGTATGCTTGTGGCGGTGCCGGTCATAAACCGCGCGGGTAATCTTTTAGGTATTGGTATTAGCGATATGCTATTACACGAGCTTAACCATATTTCTAATAAGGTTGAAACCTATTTCCCGCCTATAGTAAATACAATAACACTTGTGATTTTGTTGGCATACTTCGTTTCTTTTATATATTCCTTTTTAAAATATGTAAACTTTAAACTCTTTTTAGAAGAAAACAAGTTAGAGGTTCGTTCGGGATTTATTGTAAGAACAAGAACCTCCTTTAGAAAATCAGCAATAAATAATATTAAGGTAGAGCAAACTCTTTTAATGCGGCTTTTGCGCCGTTACGCCTTAAAGGTTAGCGTGGGTGGTTACGGCGACAGCAAGTCGGAATCGGAGGTAATTATTCCGCTTGGCGCTAATAAGGAAATTAAAACAAGGCTTAATAGTTATTTTCCGTTTTTTGCACCAACCGAAAAGGGTATAAAAGCACCCAAGACAAAATTAACCTTAAGTCGATTCTTGTTTTTGCCGGGCATATACTTTTTAGCGGTTATTGCAGTTTCCATTTGGTTTGCTATTCGGTTTGACCACTTTACAAGATTTGTTTTGTTTTTAACTGTTGTGGCATGCTCATTAATACTATGTTATGCTTATATGGGTCTTTTCCAATATAATAAGGCGAAGATATCGTTTGGTGAAAATGTTTTTGCCCGTAGCAACAAAGGCTTTCGCACTTACGAGCTATACTGTCGCAAAGAAAACGTCGGCGAAGTAAGGGTAGTCAGGTTTCCGCCTGACCGCATATATAAAACCTGTAGGGTAAGGGTTTTGGTAAGAAGTGAACGTGCCGACAATATAAGGGTACGGCATTTGGACTATAAAACCGCCGTGTCAGAAATTTATAAGTGCTTTAACATTGAATAAAATTCCATAAATCGCACACAATAATAAAAATGTTTCACGTGAAACAAGGAGTGCGGTTTATGGAATTATTTTATAATTGTATTTGGGCGTTTTTAGTTGGTGGCGGAATATGCGTAGTCGGTCAGCTTTTAATTGACTGTACAAAATTAACCCCCGCAAGAATATTGGTTTCTTTTGTGGTTTTGGGTGTGGTTTTAACCGCTATAGGTGTTTATGAGCCGTTGGTAAACTTGGCAGGGGCAGGTGCAACCGTGCCTTTGACCGGGTTTGGCTATAGCTTGGCAAAGGGTGTAAAAGAAGCGGTAGATAAAAATGGTGTCTTGGGTGCACTTATGGGTGGCCTTGAAGCCACTGCCGCAGGTATTACGGCATCGGTTTTCTTTGGGTTCCTTGCAGCGCTGTTATTTAAACCGGATGATAAAAATTAGTCGAAAGATTTTCTTTCGGCTATTTTTTTATTTACAATAGCAGTTGGGTTTGCTATAATATCTAAGTAAAATAGGTTTCACGTGAAACAAAAGGAGCAGGAAAATGGGAAAAATAATCTCGGTTGTTAACCAAAAAGGCGGCGTAGGTAAAACCACCACATCGGTAAACCTTTCTGCAGGTATTGGTATGTTAGGTAAAAAGGTGCTTATTGTCGATGCCGACCCGCAAGGAAATACCACTAGCGGTTATGGTATAAATAAAAAACAGGTGCGTGTTTCTACCTATGAGTTGCTTGTGGGTAAGGGTAAGACCGAAGATGCAATCTTGCAAACCGAGTATAAGAATGTTGATATTCTCCCTGCATCCATAGATTTGGCAGCTGCCGAGGTTGATTTGATTGAAATTGTCCGCCGTGAAGCTCAACTTAAAATGGCGCTCTCGGTGGTGCGTGAAAAGTACGATTACATATTTATAGACTGTCCGCCATCATTGGGGCTTATTACAATAAACGCCTTAAATGCAAGCGACACGGTGTTGGTGCCTATTCAGTGTGAATATTTCGCCCTTGAAGGTCTTTCACAGTTGATGGCTACTGTGCGACAGGTTAAAAGGCTCTATAATCCTACTCTCGAAATCGAGGGTATTGTGCTTACAATGTTTGATGCACGTCTTAACCTTACAGCTCAGGTTGTGGCTGAAATTAAGAAATATTTTTCTGACAAGCTTTACAAGTCGGTAATACCCCGTGCGGTAAGACTTTCCGAAGCACCAAGCTTTGGTATGCCGATTCAGTATTACGATAAGCGCTCAAAGGGTAGCGATGCTTATAATGCACTTGCTAAGGAATTTTTAAAGAAAAACAGGAGAGTTTAAAATGGCAGTAAAAAAAGGTGGTCTCGGCAGGGGACTTGATGCTTTGTTTAATGAAAATGCCACCGAAAACGGCGGCGTTATAAATGTGAATCTTAACGATATTGAACCCAACCGTGAGCAACCTCGTAAGGATTTTGACGAGGATGCTTTGTCGGAGCTTGCTGAAAGCATCGCAGAGCACGGTTTAATACAACCCATTGTGGTAAAACCCGAAACTAACGGTAGATATAGTATAATTGCGGGTGAAAGACGTTGGCGTGCCTGCCGTATAGCAGGTCTTTACGAGGTTCCCGTGGTTATAAAGGACGTAGACACGCAGGAGCTTATGGAATTAGCGCTTATAGAAAATCTTCAGCGTGAGGATTTAAACGCAGTTGAAGAAGCGCTCGGCTACCGTTCACTTATTGATAGTTTTGGTCTTACGCAAGAGCAGGTGGCGAAGCGTATGGGCAAATCCCGTACCGCCGTTACAAATGCCCTTCGCTTATTAAATCTTACCGAAGAAGAATTACAAGCCTTGCGTTTGGGTGCAATATCAGCAGGTCATGCAAGAGCGCTTTTATCGGTAGAAGATACCGAAGTGCGCAAACAAATGTTAGAACTTGCTACAAACGGCGCCTCGGTGCGTGAGCTTGAACGCTTAGCGGCAAAAGCTAAAAAAGAAAAGGCTACTCCGCCCGCAGCAAAAGCAAAGCCTACTTTCTATAGCGAGGTAGAGTTATCACTTAAAAACGAGCTTCACCGTAAGGTTAACATAACACCAACAGGTGACGGCAAAGGCAAAATCACAATCGAATTTTTCAGCGATGAAGAATTATCCGACTTCGCACGTAGACTAGCAGATTAATATATGACAAAAAGACTTAAAAAAATTATCCCAAACAGACACTTCAGGCGCCGACCCCCGCCAAATAAATAATAGGATTAAAATTATTATTTATAAGAGGTGTAAAAATGTTATATTATTTTTTATCAATTTTAGCACTCCTTTGTTGGAGTGGCTCTGACCTTTTCTCAAAAATGGGAACAAAAGAAAAGGATAAAAACAGTCATTGGAAGGTTGTCTTTGCGGTTGGTCTTATAATGGGTATTCATTTCTTCATTACCCTTATAGGCGGCGCAATTATTGACAACACCGTCGGTGTAGACGGCGTTCACAAAATCGTGGCAAGTCTTTTCTATACCGATTTCAAGCTAATGGACTTTATAAGCTATCTTCCTGTTGCCGGCCTTTACATATTAGCGATGGTTTTGGGTTATATCGGGCTTCGTTATATTGAGCTTTCGATTTCTTCGCCAATTTGTAATTCCTCGGGCGCTATGGCGTTTTTGCTTTGCTTGATATTTGGTATTTTCTCTACCGATGATATTACCACAACCACTATTATAGGTATAGTAATGATAACCGTTGGTATCGTGGCGCTCGGCTTTGTAGAGCAAAGAGAGGACGAAGAGGTGAGACAGGCTCGTCAGGAAAGGGCTAACCGTAAATATACAAAAAGCATACTCGCTTTCTTGTTGCCGATTTCTTACCTTATAATAGATGCAGTAGGTACCGCCGGTGACGAATTTATATTTGCAACCACCGATATTACCGACTACGCTGCAAACTCCGCTTTTGAATTAACCTTCTTTTTGCTTGCTGTATTTGCTTTCGTATGGCTTAAGTTCGTTAAGAAGGATTCTGTATTCAAAGGAAATAAAACCTTATTCATGGGCGGTTTATGCGAAACTATCGGCCAGGTATTCTATATGGCGGTTATGTTTAGCGACTTCTCGGCAGGTATGGTAATTATTTCGGCTTACTGTGCAATTTCGGTGCTTTGGAGTAGAATTTTCCTCAAAGAAAAGATGTCCTGGAAGCACTACGCAGTTATTGCACTTGTAATTGCAGGTATAATAATTTTAGGATAATTTTTAGTTATATACATATATAATATATACAAGGGGACTTTTTGTGTCCCCTTGTTTTTCGCTTTAAATGTGGTCGATATAGCACGCAAACCCCAAGATATTGTGGCTTGAAAAGGAATAAAAAAATTTTTAAAAAAAGTTTAAAAAAAGTGTTGACAAAAGGGGTAGGCTGTGGTATTATACTCTAGCGCCCTGAGGAACAGGCCGCAAACGAACCTTGAAAATTAAACAACGACAATAATAAGGACCCGACAATTCTTAAGAGAAATCGAGAGAAAAGT